>NZ_JBVHHL010000089.1:0-23329 GCF_055561075.1 Streptomyces sp. NPDC022910 | reverse complement strand
CGGAGCCCGCTTCGAACGCGGCCATCTCGTCGAGCGCCCCGAGGCTCACGCAGCCTAAACCACCTCAACCGACCCACAGGTATTGACTATTACTCCAACAGATGAAGAATGACGAACAGCCGGGCACAGGAAGGCCCCTCTGCGGGGGCCGACGACCGTGCCTGAAGCGACCATACGCGACTCGCTTCGTGTTTTTAGTTTGAGGGAAAGCCCCAAAGAACCAGAAGCCGACGAGACGCCGCGAGACAGATCTGAAGAATGAGTGGCTCTGACCTGCTCAGACACTGGGGTTGCCTGGAGTTGTTCAGCCGGACCAAGGCATCAACTACTGCTGCATTGAGGCACAGTTGGCGCCTACCGCGGGAGTGCTCCCACCTTGCCTTCCCCGTGCGATCGGCGCCAGCGCTCGGGGGAAGACGAGACAGCGCAAAAGAATGAGCTCCTCAAGGCCACGCCAACGGATACCAGGATGCCGACTGCTCAGGCCCGGGCGACGGCCGGGCCGAGCCGCTCTGGATCCCTACAGGCCCGCTCACAACCCCAGCTGCGCTCACGCCGCCGTCGCGGCTGCAGCGAGCCACACCGCGGCAAAGCCGCATGACGCAACTGCCCTCACCCGGCGGGTGGCTTGGGCCAACACCAGCCCCTAATGCACCTGCCCGGACCCGGCCTGGCAGCAACCGCGGTCTGTTCCGGCCGTGCAGCAAGCACGGCCGGAACAGACCGCCAACTGACCAACACCGGCGCGCCCCAGTGGTCCGCACCCGGCCAGGCACTCCCTGTCGGACCGGCTCCCTTGCACCAGCGTTCCCCTGACCAGCCACTCGGGGCCCAGCTGATGAATCCGATGCAGCCGGCTCGTGCTTACAGCAACACACGCCCGCCCGGTACAGCAGGACTATCGACGAGATATCTCTCCGTCCTGCACCTCATCAACACCGTGGACCGGCGCTGAGGTCCGGCCTCTCGAAAGCGACACTAAATGCACAGTTGCAATTTATAGAATCTCTCGGATGTACGGTGTCACTGCATTCGGAATATGGTCCGAGCAGATGTGACCCGCTGCGAAGAGCTCAGCACGAGCAGCAGTGTGCTGCCGGTGAAAGAGGAAAGTCGGGCCGGATACGAGCGCAACGGGGTGCATGGGCGGGTTCACGGTGTCCGCCGCAGCGGAGTGATGTCGGGGACGCGGCTGCTGATCGAGGGGCGGGCGGCTTCCGGGGTGGCCAGCAGGGCGACGATGGTGATCGGCTGGTCGCAGTACGGGCAGTTGCGGGTCGCGGTGGGCTCCAACGGGTCCCGGACTCCCGGTTGTTGACGGGGTGCGGGCCGGGCGGTGGGCAGTTCGCCCACCGGTCGCGGAGATCGCGGGCTTTCGCCCAGGCGGCGGGCCCGGTCGTCGTCCCGGGCCTGGCCCCGGCGCCGGTCGGCATCCTTGCGGCAGGCGGGAGAGCATAGGACGGGCCGTCGATGCCGGCGACCGCGGCCCGGTGCAGGAGCCGGTCGAGCATCGCGGCCGCGACCGTGGCATCCCCGAAGGCCCCGGCCCAGTCGGCGATACCGACATTGGTCGTCAAGATCGTGGACGACTTCAGATACCTCCCGCACTGTCTGCCCGGCGCCGCGGGGCGCCCGGCGGTGGCGGGCGATGACCGCCCGGCCGGCGGTGGCGATGCTGAGATGGTCCTCACCCAGCCGCCGCGGATGAACTGCTGCAACTCCCCGTGCGTGGCGTGCCGTCGGAGGCCGGGGTCCCGCGCCGTAGGGTCAGCCCATTTCCTCGAGCGTCCTGCCCTTGGTCTCCTTCACGAACTTCAGGACGAAGGGGATGGAGAGCGCGGCAAAGGCCGTGTAGATCACGTACGTGCCGGAGAGGTTCCAGTCGGACAGCGACGGGAAGCTCGCCGTGATGGCCCAGTTGGCGATCCACTGCGCGGAGGCGGCGACACCGAGCGCTGCGGCGCGGATCCGGCTGGGGAATATCTCGCCGAGCATAACCCAGACGACCACACCCCAGGATAGGGCGAAGAAGAGGACGAAGCCGTGGGCGGCGATCAGTGCGACCCAGCCCTGCGCTGAGGGGAGTTCGCCGCCGGCCGAGCGGGCGGAGAACGCCCACGCCTCCAGCGCCAGGGCAATGGCCATGCCGACCGACCCGACCACGGCCAGCGGCCTACGCCCGATCCGGTCGACGAGGAGCATGGCGATCACCGTGCCGACGATGTTAGTGATCGACGTCGTGAACGAGTAGAAGAATGAGTCCGCTGGGTTGACGCCGACCGACTGCCACAGCGTGGAGGAGTAGTAGAACGCGACGTTGATGCCGACGAACTGCTGGAAGACCGACAGGCCGATGCCGATCCAGACGATCGGCCTGAAGAAGAAGCTGGCGCCGAGCAGATCCGTGAAGGCCGGCCTCTCCTCGCCTCGCACGGCCGACTCGATCTCGGCGACGCGGGCGTCGACGTCGATCCTGGCACCCTCGACCTCTGCGAGGACGCGGCGGGCCTTCGCGTGGCGGCCCACGGAGATCAGGAAGCGGGGGGACTCGGGTATCGCGAAGGAGAGCAGACCGTAAAGGACAGCCGGGACGACCATCACGCCGAGCATGGCCTGCCAGGCCTCCACGCCCATCAGCTCGCCGCGCTGGTCGCCGCCCACTGCGTTCAGCAGACCCCAGTTGACCAGCTGGGAGACCGCAATGCCGATGACGATCGCCGCCTGCTGGAAGGAGCCGAGCCGGCCGCGGTAGGCCGGCGGGGAGACCTCGGCGATGTAGGCCGGGCCGATCACAGAGGCCATGCCGATGGCTATGCCGCCGATGACCCGCCACATCGCCAGGTCCCACAGTGCGAAGGGTAGGGCCGAGCCGACGGCGCTGATGGTGAACAGGACGGCGGCGATCTGCATGCAGCGGATGCGGCCGATGCGGTCGGCGAGCCTGCCCGCGGTCGCGGCGCCGATCGCACAGCCGATCAGGGCGATCGCGATGACCTGGGCCAGTACGGCGGAGCCGATGTCGTAGCGGTCCCGGATCGCTTCGACAGCTCCGTTGATCACGGAACTATCGTAGCCAAACAGGAAGCCACCCATCGCGGCCGCGGCCGCGATGGAGACGACATGAGCGAGCGGGGGACGATGGGCTGCTTGGGTCCGTTGCGGGGGTGTCTCGGCGGTGCTGGTCACATGAACTCCTTGTGCCACTGGTAGGGGAGAGCGGTGTCTCATCCTGAAGACCGGCGGGGCAAGGACGGTGTGACGCTGTTGTGACGTCGTCCGGTCAACTCCCGCTGTCCGGCAGTTCAGGCGGGTCCGCCAGGAAGTCCTCGGACGGGGTGAAGAACAGGGTCCCCGTGACGGCGGTGGAGAAGTCCAGGATGCGGTCGTGCGCAGCCGTGTCCGTGCCCAGGAACATGCGCTCCAGCATCGTCTCGGTCACCCGGGGGTCGCGCGCGTATCCGATGAAGTACGTACCGAACTCCTCGGTGCCCACCGTCCCGAACGGCATGTTGTCGCGGAGGATCTGCCGCTCGGTGCCGTCAGCATCGGTCACGGTGGTGAGGGCGACGTGTGAGTCGGCCGGTTTCACGTCGTCCGCCAGTTCCACGTCGGAGAGTTTGCGCCGGCCGATCACCCGCTCTTGGGCTTCCACGGGTAGGGCTTCCCAGGCGTCAAGGTCGTGGAGGTACTTCTGCACTATCACGTAACTGCCGCCGGCGAAGCGTGGGTCCTCCTCCCCCACCAGCACGGCGGCCTGTGCCCGGGCACCTGTGGGGTTCTCGGTGCCGTCGACGAAGCCGAGGAGGTCGCGTTCGTCGAAGTACTGGAAGCCGTGCACTTCGTCCCGCACCGTGACCGCTCCGCGCAGCCGAGTCATGATCTCGGTGGCGAGGGCGAAGCACAAATCCTGGCGCGCGGCGCGTATGTGGAAGAGCAGGTCGCCGGGGGTGGAGACCGCTCGGTGCCGTGGGCTGCGCAATTCTTGGAAGGGGTGCAGGCGCGCCGGGCGTTCGCCGGTGAACAGGCGGTCCCAGGCGTGGGACCCGATGCCGGTCACACAGCTCAGCAGACCGTCCGGGTGGGCGCGGAACCCCACGGCACGTTCCAGGGAGCCGAGGTCCGGCAGGAGGTCGCGGACGGTACGTTCGCCGCCGTGATCGATCGTGACCACCAGGAAGATCGCCGCACTGGTCAGAGGGGAAGAGATCGTCTGAGGCACGAAGTCAGTCCCCGGTCCTCAGTGCCGCGGGCACCGGCGGTTCGGCCTCCTGGACCTCCAACCGGCAGATGGAGATCTCGTGGCGGCGTCCGGTGGAGACCTTGCTCCAGCCGTCCAGGACGCGCCGGCGCCGCCCCGCGCTCCCGCTCAGGTGCGGTCCGCCGGCCGTGGCGACCGCGTGGAGTTCGGCCGCCGGTTCCCGGTGCCGCTCGCCCGGGACGTGCGGTTCCAGGGCGAAGCGGCGCGGGGGCCGTCCGCCGTTGGGACCGGAGATGTCCGACGGCATTGGTCCGGCGGCGCGTTCGCGCAACGCACCGAGCAGCTCGATGTCCAGTGTCGTCATCCGTGGCTCTCTTCCTGCGAGGGTGGGTTCCGGGTGAGCGGGGTCAGGAGCTGACCTCGGGGGCGGGGCGGCCGGCGAGCCACTCCCGGTAACTGGTCTGCGCGACGAAGGCGCCGGGGCCCGGCAGGAGGTCCACGGTGCGCGGGCGGGCGCCGAGGAAGGAGCCGTGGGCGTGTGTGTGGACAGGCCGGCGGTCCGCGTCCGTCGCGAGGGCGATCCCGACGAACCGGTCCAGCCCGAGCTGTTCGGGGCCGGCGATCTCGCGCGCTCCGCCGAGGGGCCGGGACACCGCGATGTGTGCCAGGTACATCGCCACGTCCGTCAGGGACACCGGCTGCACGCGCAGCGGCGGAACCCGGACGGCGCCGTCCTCGGTGGCCGTGTCCGCGATGGCCTCGGCGGCCTCGAACAACTGGGTGCTGCGCAGGATGGAGCGGGGGATGCCGGAGCGTTCGATCATGGCTTCCCGGGCGCGCAGCGCGGTGAAGGCGCCGTCGTCGGGGACCCGGTCCACGCCGACCGCGGAGAGGCACACGTGGTGCCGCACCCCGGCGGCGATCGCGGCGCGCAGGAGGCCGCCGGCCGGGCCGACCTCCGTGGGGAACGTGCCGGTGGCCGGGGGCGGTTGATGGACGAGGTCGATCACCACCGCACAGCCGTGCAGGGCTTCGGCGACCTCCTCCGCGGTGAGCGCGTCGAACCCGGCGGGTGCCGAGACCATGCCCACCTCGTGTCCGTGGTCCCTGACCCACAGGGCCGTCTCGACGCCCATGAGTCCGCCGTCGTCGAAAACCACGACCTTCATCGTGCATCAACCTCCTCAACGCCTGGCTCGGTTGAGGGGTTTGACCGGTCCGGTGCCCGATGTGTGACACCCCCGGGGGGCGGAGGGCGGGGAGTATCGCCGGTTCGTCCGACACCGCCTCGGACAGCGAAGCCGAACACACGGAAGCCGGTTACAGCGGAGCCGAACGATCTCTTCGGTGCCTGCTATGCGGTGGGGGAAGACGCGGTCGCGTTCGTTGGCGTACATGTCGTCGGCGGCCTCGGGGATAAGTCCGGCGTCCAGCATGACGTTGGTGCGGGTGGGGCCGGGGGTGACGGCGTTGACACGGGCTCCTTCCTCCGCCAGTTCCAGTGCCCAGCTGCGGGGCAGCTGTTCGACGGCGGCCTTGGTGGCCGCGTGGTGCGCGCCGCCCTCCATGGGGCCGGTGCCCGTGCGTACTGGAGAGATAGGCGACGGTGCCGGAGGTCTCGCGCAGGTGTGGTACGGCGGTGTGGGCGAGAAAACGCGCACTGGCGCACCCGCCTCGGCGAAGGCGAAGGCCACGGCCACGGCCACGGCCCGGTCGATGCCGGAACCGGCTCCGGTCTCGACGGCCACGTGGCCGCGACGGGCCGTGCGGAAAAGCCTGCGGGCAACACATGTTTCTACTGTCGTCACTGGTACGCACACTCACTATGGTGTGTTCCCGCTCACCCGTCAGACATTGCACAGTGCGACATGTTCGACGGCTCGTCACGCGGCGGGGCGAGCACCTTCACCAGGCCGTCCAGGTCGCCGGTGTGGGCGGCCGTCCGGAACGCCGCGGCAAGGCGGCGGTGCGACTCGACGGGCACCGGGCGCTCCCGGCCGGACTCCAGGCGGGCCTGTGCCCGGTGCACCACCACGCGCGCGTTCGGGGCGCTGATCCGCAGCAGGGACGCGAGTTCGGCGTAGTCGTAGCCGAATCCCTTGCGCAGGACGTAGGCGGCCAACCGGTCCGGCGTCAGCCGCGCCATGAGCAGGGCCAAGGCCCCCTCGATCGCGGCGCTGCGCTCGATGCTCAGTACGGGGTCCGGAGCGGTCCGGTCGCCGAAGTCGGCCAACTGCGGCTCGACCGGAACCTCGTGACGGCGGCGGGCGGAGCGGACGACGTTGATGGCCAGCCGGGTGGTCGCCGTCACCAGGAAAGCGGTCGCGTTGTCGATCTCCGCGCGCTGGGTGAGCTGCCAGCGCAGCCACACCTCCTGGACCACGTCCTCGGCTCCGGTGACGTCGCCGAGAATGCGGTAGAAGCGTGTCCGCTCGGCCAGGAAGGTGTCGAGGGCGGCGTCCATGCTGTCGTCCCCTGCCGGTCGGGCGAGCACGGGTTCGGTCGTCGTGGTCTGCGAGCCGGTCACCGGCATGGGGAACTCCTCGTGGTGGAAGGGCCGCCCGTCCTGGGCGTGCCTCCACCCTCACCGCGGGACCCTCGCGCCCGCGCCCTTGGCTCCCTGTGGTGGAGTCCGTGGGCCCCCGGCGGATCTCTCCCCGAACCGGTGGGCTTCCGTGGGCCACCCCCCTGGGGACCCCGTGGCCGAGTCCGTGGACCTACTCATGACCCGCCGTCCGCCCCGGCCTGTGCCCGCTGTCGCATGAGGACGTTGATGTCGTGGGGCAAAGATCCCAAGAAGAACTGGACATCGGTGGCGGCGACGCGGGATCGCTGATCAGAACCGAGCCCACGGCGTTCGAGTGCGGCCATTCCAGAGTGAACCTGTCGCCGAGCCGATGCGGGACGTGTCGGCCGGCGCCGGGTCACGGCCGCGGCTCCGGTGAGGCGGGGCGGGTGCGTCCGGTTCAGTTCCTGGCGCGGCGCTGCGGGGCGGCCGGTGTCTCGGGCAGGTGGCGGGACGCCCAGCCTGCCAGCTCGCTGAGGATGGGCATCAGGGCCGTCCCGTCCGGGGTGAGCCGGTAGCGGACCATGACGGGCGGTCCGGGCTCGACCTCGCGCACGGTGAGTCCCGCGCCGGACAGCTCCGAGAGGCGCTCCGAGAGGACGGAGTCGCTGATGCCCTCCACCGCGCGCCGCAACTCGGCGTAGCCCAGGGGCCCGTGCTGCAACGTGGCCAGGATGACGCCGTTCCATCGCTTGCCGAGGAAGCCGAACGCCCTCGTCAGGGCCCCGTCGCAGGCTGCCGGATGGTGCTGCACGGCGGGGGCGTCGCTCGCGTCGGGCGATCGGGGGTCCGGTGCTTCCGTCATGTCCCCAGGATAGCCAAGGTGCTACGCTCCCCCTCTGTTTTTCGAAGTAGCATCGACATGCAAAGCTGCTTCGAATTTGCGATCAAGGAGAGTTCGATATGACCACCTCGGTCCCTCTTTCCCGCGTCGGCGCCGACGCCCGGGCCGCGCTCTTCACCGACGCGCGCACCACCTACTCCTTCGCCGACACACCGGTCGACGACGCGACGCTGACCGGCATCTGGGAACTGGCCCGCTGGGCCCCGACCGCCGCGAACCTGCAGCCCCTGCGCGTCCTGTACGTCCGCACGCCCGAGGGCAAGGAACGCCTGCTGCCGCACCTCGACGAGGGGAACCGGCCCAAGTCGGCCTCCGCGCCCGCCGTCGCGGTCCTGGCCGTGGACGACAGCTTCCACGCGCACATCCCGCACATCCTGCCGATCAAGCCCGAGCTGCGGGAGCACTTCGCCGCCGACCCCGCCCAGCGGGACAGCATCACGTCCTTCAACGGCCCCCTCCAAGCGGGCTACTTCATCCTGGCCGTCCGCGCCTGCGGCCTCGCCGCCGGCCCCATGGGCGGCTTCGACCCGGCGGGGATCGACAAGGAGTTCTTCCCCGACAACTCCTGGCACTCCGTGCTCGTCGTGAACATCGGCCACCCTGCGGGCCCTCCGGAGTTCGACCGCATGCCGCGCCTCGCGCACGAGGACGCCGTCGCCTGGGTCTGAGCCGACGGGCTCTTTCCTCTCCCCACGACCGGGCACGGCTGCCTTGTGTGACAGAGCGCCGAGGAGCAGGCGCACGTTGGTATCGCTCTCGGTGCCCGGCGTGGCGGTGCAGATGTGGCCCGGCCGCTCCCGGCCTCGCCAAGCGGGTCCAGGTTTGCCACGGCGACCAGTTCCCGGGCGATGTCGCAGGCACCCGCCTGATACTTGGCCTGGGCGGCGGCCAGGGTCCTGGCGTCGTGCCGTTCGGAGTCGGGGTCCAGTTCGCCGGCCCGGTGCAGGAAGGCAGCCACGGCGGCAAGTCCACCCCGCCGGTGGGCACGGCCGGCGGAACCCTCGAGTTCCGCGGCGACGGCTTCGACAGGCTCCGGGTCGGTGCTCGTCAGGTACCCTACCCGGCGTTCGGGATCGAGGCGCACATCGATCGGATCGGCCAACGCCCGGTGCACGCGCCGCCGTTCCTCAGAGTCCGCGGCGCGATGTGCCGCCGAGCTGACCAGCGAGTGCCGGAAGCGGGCCCAGATGCCGAGCACCAGGAGCCCCGATGCCTCCGCGTGGGTGAGGGCGGTGTCCACCGGCATGCCAAGGCGTTCAGCGGCCCGGCACAACGGGGAAACGTCGCCGACCGGATCGAGGGCGGCGATGGGCAGCAGGCGCTGTGCCTCGGTGGGGAGGGCCTGGATGCCCGCGGCTGAATCGAACCGCCGCTCCTCCCCCGCATTCCCCGGGGGCCGCGGCGCGGGGTCAGGGGCGGGTGGCTACGAGGAGTACGGTGCCCACGAAGGTCAGCAGGGTCAGGGCGGTCACGGCGACGAGTAGCCACCGTATCCACTGGAGGGAGCTGCGCCGTCGGGCCGAGTCTGCCTGGGCGATGCTGTCGGCGATGTGCTGTGTCACCGTCCCGGCGACGTACTTCTGCTCGTCGAGATACCACTCCTCGATGTCTCTCTTCTGCCGGTGGCTCAGCCCGTCCGACTGCGCGAGGAAGGCGGCCACGCGCAGCCGGGCCGCGCTGAGATGGGCCTCCTGGTACAGGTAGGCCTCCAGGTCGGCCAGCCCGCGAGCGGCCTGCTCCTCCGTACTCATGAATGCGCTCCCGAAGTAGGCGGCCAGGCGTCCGCGGCGGAGCCGGGCCGGCGAGGACGGCGCGGTACCACGGGCACCGCGCCTCAATGCACAGGCGGTTCAGCAGGTGGCGCGTACCGCCTCGTCGATCAGCCGAGCGACGTCACCCGGGCGGGACACAGCAACCGCGTGGGAGGCGTCGACGGTCACGACCGTGGCCTTCGCACGCCCGGCCATGAAGATCTGCACCTGAGCCGGGATGTTGCGGTCCTCGGTCGCCACCAGGACCCAGGACGGGATGTCCCGCCAGGCGGGGACGGACGCACCCTCGGTCAGCGCCGCGTCGGCCCCGGCCCCTGGGTGGCGGCCATGACCGCCACGGTCGCCTCGGGGACGTCAGCGGCGAACTGCGGAACCTGCTCGTGTCGATGTGCAGATCAGCGACGGTGCAGCGCCACGGTACGGCGAGGCCGGCGGGCCGATGGGGGTGATGCGCGGTTCGCGGCGCACGGGTTCGTCCTTGCACGTCCGCGACCGGTGCGCTCGGTGGAGCGGGTCGCGGCGACAGCGCGACGAGCCGTGTGGCGGGCGACAGTGCCCCGTCCGTGCGGCTTGTCCCGCATCGGGTGTCAGCGCACCGCGTGAGCGGCGTCCTCGATGACCTCGGTGACCTTCCCGGGCTTCGAGACGCTCACCGCGTGCGAGGACCGCACCTTCGAGGTGTGGGCGTGGGCCCGCTCGGCCATGAACTCCTGCGCCGCGGGCGGGATGTTGAGGTCCTGCGTGGCGACCAGGACCCAGGAGGGGATGGTCTTCCAGGCCGGTTCGGCCGAGGCCCCGGCCAGGGCGGCGTCGGTGATCGGTCGCTGGGTGACGGCCATCAGGTCCGTCGTGGCGCGGGGCACGTCCGCGGCGAACTGGTGATGGAACCTGGCGTTCTGGATGTACAGGTCACTGACCGGGGCGCCGTCGGCGTTCGTGGTCGGCACCGCACGCAGTGCGTCGCCGAGGGTGCTGCCCGGGAACTTGCCCGCCAGGTCGGCCGCGCTCTCACCCTTGTCCGGGAGGAAGGCCGCGAGGTAGACCAGCGCCTTGACGTTCTCGTTGCCGGTGGCGGCGTTGCTGATCACCGAGCCGCCGTACGAGTGCCCGGCCAGGACGATGGGCCCGTCGATGCCTGCCAGGACGTCCCTGAGGTAGGCGGAGTCGCCGCTCAGGGAGCGCAGCGGGTTGGCGACGGCGACCACCGGATAGTGGTCGTCACGCAGTCTGCGGATGACGTCGTTCCAGCTCGTGGAGTCGGCGAACGCGCCGTGGACGAGGACGACGGTGGGCTTGGGCGCCTCGGTGGCGGGGTCCTTGTCGGCGGCGGCCGACCCGGTCGCGGTGGCGAGCAGCCCGGCGAAGACGCTCGCGGTGGCGAGGGCGGTGAGTGCGGTCCGGGTCCGGCTGGTGCGGACGGTTCGGTTCATGTCGATGGCCTTTCGGGCGGAATCGGTGGTGGGTACCCCGCCCGTCTCCCGAGCGGGGCACGGATGGGAGACGGGCGGGAGTCGGTCGGTGGGGGGCGAGTCGGTCGGTGGGGGCGGAGGTCGGCTGGGGGGATCAGGGCCGGTGCCGGGCGGTGAGTTCCTGGTGCTCGGGCGGCGAGGGCTTGGGGATCTGGGTGCCCGGGCCGTAGAGGGCGCGGCTGAGCGCGACGCGCAGGTGCCGGGTGGCGGTCCGGGTCCGGGTCGGCGCGGGCTCGTCCGGGTCCGGGTCAGGCGCGGGCTCCAGCGGCCGGTACTGCTCGTGAGCGGTGAGGGTGTGCAGCCGGGCCGGGGCGAGGGGCTCGTGGACCTCGACATACTCGCCGTGCGGCAGGCGCTTGATGACGCCGGTCTCGCGGCCGTGCAACACCTTGTCGCGGTCGCGCCGCTGCAGGCCGAGCGCGAGGCGCTTGGTGATGCCGAAGGCCAGGACCGGGGCGACGAACAGGCCGACACGCACGGCCCAGGTCACGGAGTTGACGGAGACGTGCAGCCAGGTGGCGATGACGTCGTTGGCGGCTCCGACGAGTGCCACCGCGTAGACGCTGAGCCAGGCCACGCCCAGGGCGGTCCGTACGGGACGGTTGCGAGGGCGGTCGAGGAGGTGGTGGTCTCGGTCGTCGTCCGTGACCCAGGCCTCCAGGAACGGGTAGGCGCCCATCGCGAGGAAGAGGACCAGGCCGGCCAGCAGCGGCAGGAGGTTGTCCAGGGCCAGGGTGTGGCCCCACAGGTCGATCTCCCAGCCCGGCATGACGCGCAGCAGGCCGTCCGCGACGCCCATGTACCAGTCCGGCTGGGATCCGGCGGACACCTGGTCCGGGCGGAAGGGGCCGTAGTTCCACACGGGGTTGATCTGGGCCACGGCCGCCATGAAGAAGATCACGCCGGACACGAAGCAGAAGTAGCCGGCGGACTTCACGGCACGGACCGCGAACGGAAGGCCGACGACGTTGTTCTCGCTCCGGCCGGGGCCGGGGTACTGGGTGGGCCGGTGGCGCAGGGCCAGTACCGCGTAACCGACGAGCACCGCGATCATCAGCGCGGGGATGACCAGCGTGTGCAGGGTGTTGAAGCGGGCGATCAGATCCTCACCGGGGAACTCGCCGCCGAAGAGGAAGAACGAGAGGTAGGTGCCGACGACCGGGATCGACAACAGTGTGCCGTTGACCACTTGCAGGCCGGTTCCGGACAGCAGGTCGTCGGGCAGGTCGTAGCCGGTCAGACCGGCGAACATGACCAGGACGAGTAGCAGGAACCCCAGCACCCAGTTCAGCTCGCGCGGCTTGCGGAACGCTCCCGTGAAGAAGACCCGCAGCAGGTGCGCGAAGACCGCGGCGACGAAGACCAGTGCCGCCCAGTGGTGCGCCTGGCGGATGAGCAGGCCGCCTCGGACGTCGAAGGAGAGGCGCAGGGTCGAGTCGAAGGCCCGGGACACCAACTGTCCCCGCAGCGGCGCATATCCGCCCTGGTAGACGACGAGATCGGTGGAGGGGTGGAAGTAGAGGCTGAGGTAGACGCCTGTGATCAGCAGGACGACGAAACTGTAGAGCGCGATCTCGCCGAGCATGAACGACCAGTGGTCCGGGAAGACCAGGCGCCGGGCGGAGCGGGCCGTCCCGCGCAGGCCTGTCCGGCTCGCCACCCATGTGGCGAGCCGCTCTCCACCGCGCTCTCGCTCCGGTCCGGCCGGCCGGCTGTCGTTGCCCATCTCGTCACCATTCGTCGTGCGGCACGCTGTTCAGGTGCATTCATCAACTGCTGTCCCAATCAAGACCGGTGAGGACGCAAAGGTGTGACACTGGGGCGTCCGGGTGTCAGCGTGTGACGACGTTCTCCAGTTCCCTGCCCGCGACGAACCGGGCCAGCTGCCGTCGCACGAGCGCTTCGAGACGGGGCCAGAAGTCGGGGGTGAAAGCGCCGACGTGCGGGGTTACCAGGACGCCGGGCGCGGTCCAGAGCGGGTGGCCCGGCGGGAGCGGTTCGGGGTCGGTCACGTCGAGGGCGGCCCGCAGCCGTCCGCCGTCCACCTCCTTCAGCAGGGCGTCGGTGTCGACGACCGCGCCCCGGGACACGTTGACGAGCAGGGCGCCGTCCTTGACGCGGGACAGCAGTGCGGCATCGAAGAGCCCGCGGGTCGCCCCGGTCAGCGGGGTGCACAGCACGATCACGTCGGCGTCCGGGACAAGCCGGGGCAGCAGCGACACGGAGCGCACCGGCCCTTGGGGCGTGTCCCCGTCCGCGCGCCCGACGCGGGTGACGGCGCAGCCGAAGGGCGTCAGGAGCTCCTCCAGGGCGGAGCCGACGGCGCCGTGACCGACGATGAGCACGGACCGTCCGTGCAGGGTGAAGAAGGTCCGCGGGTCCCAGTCCTCCCGGTCCTGGGCACGGAGCGACTCCGGTATGCCGCGCAGGCTGGCGAGGATCAGCGTCAGGGCCAGTTCGGCCGTGCCGGCAGCCGCCACCCCCTTCGCGTTGCACAGGGTCACCTCACGGGGCAGCCGGTCCAGTGCCGCCCGCAGTTCGTCGGTTCCGGCGCTGAGCGCCTGCACCGCCCGCAGCCGGGTCATCCGGGCCAGCGGCCGGGCGATGACGCCGATGTCCTTGGTCAGTGGGGGCACGTAGAACTCGACCTCCGCCGGGTCCGTGGGAAAGGCCGAACGGCCGTCCCAGCGGGCGTAGTCAAGGCCCGGGGGCAGATCGGCGAGGCGGCCGAACTGCGCGGGCAGCCATACCTGGGGGGATCGCGCGGTCATGACGACGAACTCCGCTCTCACGACATTTTCCGGAGCTCCGGTCCGGTCTCGGAACGTCCCGAAAGGTCGCCGGACGGAGCCGGACCATTGACTGCGCACCGTGTGCTTCTGTGACAACGGTCCGCCCTGCGGTCGTCTGTCCTCGCTGTCACACGCTCTGCCCATACGTTGTCATGTCGGGCATGCACACTATCCTCAGCGGACCGTCCGGTCTCCGACGGGAACACGACTCCTACGCGGTCACCGCGGAGTTCTACGACATCTTGCAGGCCGACGAGGACGAGGCGCGGGTCCGCCGGCTCTACGCACGCCAGATCGCCGACGCCCGCACCGGCGTGCTGGACGTCGGGGCCGGTACCGGGCGGGTGACGATGCTGGCCCTCGCCGACTCCGGGGCCGACGTGCACGCCGTCGAACCGGCCCGGGCCATGCGCACGTCGCTGCTGACCCGGCTCGCCGCCCTGCCCTCCGAGCAGCGGGACCGGGTCACCGTGCACCCGCACCCCCTGGACGAGACCGCGCTGGACGCGGTCGCGGACGTGGCCGTCTGCCACAACATGGTGGGCTGCCTGCCACCCGGTGTACGCGAGAAGTTGTGGCCCGCGCTCGGCAGGGCCCTCACCCCCGGCGGCTCGCTGTTCGTGCAGTTGCCGCCGGCCCGGCTCCCGGCCCGCACCGTCGTGCGTCGGCTCGCGGACAAGCGGGTCGGCGAGCACGTCTACGGCGGGCGCATGACGATGTCGGCCGCCGGCTACCGCATCCGGACCCGCGCCGACTACTGGGTCAGGGACGCCGACGACGTGCTGCGGGAACACACCGAGACGTTCTGGATGTGGCCCGCGACGCGCGCCCGGCTGACCGACGAACTGGCCGCGCACGGGTTCGCCCCGCTTCCGGGGTACGAGGAGTCGGAGCTGCTGGCCGTGACGCTGCACGGCCGCCGGTGAGGCGCCGCACCGCAAGGGCCCCTCGGGTGCCGCACGGTCACCACCCGGCCCGTCGCGCTCGGTCATCCGAACTCTTCAGCCGGTGCGCGCGACCAGCTTCGCCGCGTGCACCGCGCGGGTGACGCGGATCGCCCACCGACGGCTGCTGGAGGTGTTCCTCACCGCGGCCCGCACGGGCGATCTGCCGGTCCTGGAGGAGATCCCGGCCGCCGGCGTCGTCAGCTACTCGGACGGCGGCGGCATCCGCAGCGGGTCCCGGAGGCCCGGGGTCGAGCGAACCCACGTCTCGCGCTACCTCGTGACCTTCGCCCCGTACTTCTGGCCGGGGACGGACATCCGGTGAGTCGAGGCGAACGGGCTGATGACGGTGCTGATCTCCTGCGGGGCACAGCCCGCCGCCTGCTCTGCCGCGACCTCCCCGGAGGGGGCGTCGAGCGGGTCATGGGGGTCATAAACCCGACCACACCGGCCCCGTACGTGGCTTCGTTGCGGGACTGACCAGCTGCGGCGTCCGCCTCACCTTCAGTTCGGCGTCACAGGAAGCGCCGGTTCCCGGTCATCCAGTAGTCCGGCCCGTACCGCACAGCGGACGCCTCACCACGACGCCCCCGGAGCCATACAGTGACCGATCCGATCCAACTGCCCGACCTGTCCACCGGAAAGGACTTCAGCGGCGACGCGTTCTCGCCCCTCTACACGACGACGGTGACCGTCGACGGCGGTGCGGTCGCGCACGGGCGGGCCTCCGGCCGGGCCCGGTCGTCCGACGGCGCTCTGGACCTGGACCTGCGGATGCCCGCGGAGCTGGGCGGCCCCGGTACGGGGACCAATCCCGAGCAACTGTTCGCTGCCGGTTTCGCGGCCTGCTTCCACGGCGCGCTGAGCCTCCTGGCGCGGCAGGAGGCCCTCGATCCCGCCGCCGTCTCCGTCCTGGCGACCGTGGCGTTCGGACGTGATCCCGAGGACGGCGGCTATCTGCTCCACGTCGACCTGGTGGTGCGGTGGCCCGGCGTGCCACGCGAGACGGCCACCCGCTTGATGAAGCGGGCCGACGCGCTGTGTCCGTACGCACGCATGGCCTGGCGGGGCACGCCGACCACCATCACCCTCGCTCCCTGACCGGTCAGAGCGGGAACCACGGGTCCACGTCGGCGGCCTCCTCCCCGCGGACGGCGAACCCGGCGATCTCCTTCTTGCGCAGGTGCTGCGGCGGCAGTGCCGCGACAACGGGATGGTCGCCCTGCGCTGGGTGCGGTCCACTCCGCTGCGCCGAATCCCCCTCGAAGAACTCCTCGTTGACGGCCCGGTAGTGCGCCCAGTGCCGCGGCAGCTCGTCCTCCGGGAAGATGGCCTCCACCGGGCACACGGGCTCGCAGGCGTGGCAGTCCACGCATTCGTCGGGGTGGATGTACAGCGTGCGCACGCCCTCGTAGATGCAGTCCACGGGGCATTCGGCCAGGCACGCTCGGTCCTTGATGTCGACACAGGGCTGCGCGATGACGTAGGTCATCCCCTTGCTCCTCTCCGGGCTTCCGGCTCATTCAAGTGACCGACGACACGGCAAAGGTGTGACACCTGCATACGGACGGTGCCTCGCGTCGGCACCCGGGTCACAAATCGTCGACCAGGCGGGTCACTTGACCGCGACTCACCCGCAGCCACAGAAGTGACCGTGGCCAGGACCGAACAACGTCTTGCCACCCCGGTGTTGGTGATCGGCACCGGGGGCCGGCCTGCGGGCGCCGATCGAGCCGGCCGAGGACAGCGTCGACGTGGTCGCCCTCGGCATCGACCACCTGGAGCGGTACGGGATGGCCTTCGCCCGGGAGGACGACGGCCGGATCTCGGCACGCCCAACGGCGGCGTCTGCCTCGTCGTCTCGCACCTGCCACGCCACACGATCATGGCGCGGCTCCCCGCAGCGCCACCGGCGTGGCCGAGGCCCGCGCCGGCGAACTACTCGCCGCCGACGGGCCGCAGAACGTCCGTGCCCTGCAACGTGTCGTCCGCAACACCATGACCGAGCACGCGGGCGTGATCCGTGACGAGGAGAGCGGGCGCGCGGATCTGACGGAGCTGGACCTCCTCGCGAAGCGCATGGAGAACGTCGGCGTCCAACCGGACATCGCCGGCTACCAGGACCTCGCCTGAAGTGTGCGGTGAACGGCGCGCTCACGCGGCCTCTCGCGCCGGTGTCTCCACCGTCGGCCGGTGCATCGCCCGCAGACGCATGGCGCGGCGCTCGCCTTCCGTCGTACCACCCCAGATGCCCTCGACCGGGTCCGCGTCCACGGCCCACGAGAGGCACTGCTCCGCCACCGGGAAGCGGCGGCAGACGGCTTTCGCCTCGTCGATCTGGAGGACTGTCCGACCACTTCTGATGTCGCCCGTCGGGAAGAAGAGATCCGGGTCCTCGCCTAGGCACAGGCCCCCGTCGCGCCAATCCATGAACACCTCCTGCACGCGCGTGGCGGAGCGCCACCGCCTCACTGGGAAGGACCGGAGGATCGGCACACGTGTGACATCGGCGCCGGGCCGGAGTGGGCCGCTGATTTCCGGCACGGAGGGCGCGGCGTGTCTGCAACGAAGCGTCTGCCTGCCCGGTCACCTGGAGCGGAAGTGCCCCCCGCGCGGGTCCGCACCCCGCCTCCGTCGCGTACTGGCAACAGGAAACGCAGACCGACGGGCATGTACCCAGAGACGCTTCCCGTGGAAGGCGACCAACGTGGCGCGGTCGGCCCGGGTCCGCCGGGAGATTCGCATCGGTCCATGGCTGCCCGAGCCCATCGACACCACGGACGACCCGCAGGCCGGCGCCGAATAGGCGGAAGCGCCGGAACTCGCCCTGGTGCTGGTGCTGGTGCTGGTGCTGGAGAAGCTTACGCCGACTCAGCGCGCCGCCTACGTGATCGTGAGCCAGGCCTGTTGACCTCCTGCCCCCGGCTCTGGCCGACCGTCGAGGCCACGCCCCAAGGCATCCATTAGGTGATGTGGGTCTTCGCCCCGGCCCGGAGCGCCTGCCTCCTGCGCTCCCGCTCACAGTCGCGCGGAACTGCCCTCAGCCTTTTCTGGCGGCTCGTCACATATGTTGCGGAGCAGGGCTGTTCCAGGAACACAGCCACCGATGTGCTTCACATGCCGACTCCCCTCCCACACCGCAGCGTCCCACGGAGCGTCCCCCGCTGCCCCGGCCGCACCGGGAAGTGGGAGAGACGCTGACATCTCCACAACGAAACACACTGTTGGACCGAACCTCGGCACCCCGACCCACTCAGTGGCAATACAATGTGACGTGTGAATAAGCCGCCCCTGAGGGCCACTTGCCCCGGGCCGCTGTTCACCCTCACGTTCCGAAGGGAATCATCATGCGTACTTCAGCACGCGTCGCGGTCGCCGGAGCCTGTCTCATGGGGCTCTCGCTCGCCACGACGACCGCCCAGGCCACCCCCGGCGGCCCCGGCGTCAGCGGCCGGGTCCTGGCCCAGCGGACCGTCGGTGACACCGACTACATCCTCCGCGAGATCACCATCCCGCCCGGCCAGGCGACCGGGTGGCACTACCACGACGGCACCCTGTACGCCTTCGTCAAGCAGGGCACGCTCAGCCACTTCGACGCCTCCTGCGCCTCCGACGGCGTGTACGAGAAAGGCAGCTTCCTGAAGGAGCCGTCGGGCGCGGACCACGTGCACATCGGCGAGAACCGGGGGGCCACGGACATCGTCCTGGATGTCCTCTACGTCCTGCCGCACGGCGCCCCCTTCTCCCAGGACGCGCCCTCCCCAGGCTGCGAACTGCCGTGACACGACGGCCGTACGGCGGCTGTCACAGCTCCCGCCACTGCCCGGTCAATGCGGTACCGACGGCTCGTGGCGGTCCATGCCCGGGCTCCGCGGCGACCAAGGAGGAGCATGGCAGGGACATTCGTCAGTCGCGCCCGGGCGACCACCGGTCCCCCGGAGCCCGTCCACCGGACTTCCGAAGCGGGCCGAGGAGGGACACGAGGATGACGCGAGACGCCGACCGTCGGACCGATCCCGCCGCCGTCACCGTCTCGCTCGCCGCGGAGGCCGCCGTCCTGGAAAGACGGCTCGGGGTGATCCTGGAGGCGATCGACGAGGTGGACGCCCGGATCCACGCGGTGTCCGAGAAGATCAGACGGCTGCCCGCAGACGGCGAGCACGCGGCGCCGCCGGTGGACGAAGGGCACGCCACGGGGCTCGCTCCGTCCCCGACCCGCCGTCTCTGACGGCCCGATCAACGGTGTGTTCTGCGTGGGACCGCCCACTCAGTTCTCGGCCGACGGGGCCGCTGCCTGGCACGTTCGCCGACATCCCCCGGTGCCGCGCCGAGTCGCGGGTCGGGACATCGAGCGGTCCCGCCAGGACATAGGGTTGGAGACGAGAGGAACCCATGGGCCGGCGCTCGACACTCTTCAGACCCTCATGCCCGGCGCCGGCCCGGCGGCCACCCCATCACCGCGGGGCCCCGCCCTCATGCGCATCCCGTCGCCGACGAAGCCGGAGGCCGGCCGCACGTCGCGGCAACCGCCGAAGCCGCCGCAGAGCCCCCGGCCACGACAGGCCGGAGCGACAAGGCGGGCGACGGCGTCACTACGTACGGCAAGCTCACGGAACTGATCCTGTCGTATCTTCGCGCAGGCCGGGGACACCGCGATCCGCGCCCGCGACGTCGCGTCGGCGCTGGGACGCGACACCGACAGCGGCAGCATCAACGCCGTCCGCGGCACGCTCGACCGTCTCGTCGGCGCCTCGCGCGTCCAGCGGGCCGCCGGCCGCGGACTGTACCGTTCCCTCACGCCGTGAGCCGGTCTCCGGGCTGTGCGGGCTCCTCTCCCCGGCGCGGTTCGCCACGGGAGACGAATGCCTCCCTCGGGTGCTGCACCGACGCCAGCGACACGATGTCGCGGCCGTAGAGAAGGGCCGTGGCCCATACCGCGAACACACGCGTTTTGCGTTCCCAGCTCGGTATGGCCAGAACGTGGTAGCCACGGTGCATCAGCCAGGCCGGGAACCCCTTGATGACCAGGCGCCGGTACTGGAAGATGCCGCGGCCGAGCCCGAGTGTGGCCACCACACCGAGACTGCGGTGCACATAGTCCTTGGCCGGACGGCCGCGCAACGACGCCAGGATGTTCTTCGTCAGCCGCTTGCCCTGGCGGACGGCGTGCTGGGCGTTGGGCACGGTGTGCGCGTCCGGCCTCCCGGCCGCGAGATCGGGCACCGAGGCGTCGTCTCCCGCCGCCCAGACGTCGGGCACCACCTCGGTGCCCGTGGTGACCCGCAGATCCGCCCGTACGGTGAGCAGGCCCCGCTCGTCGACGGGCAGGTCGCTGTGGTTGTGCACGATCGGGTTGGCGGCGTTGCCGGCCGTCCACACCAGCAGGCCCGAGTCGTACTCGGTGCCGTCCGACAGCCGCACCCGGCCGTCCTCGGCGGACACCAGCTGGGTGTTCAGGTGCACCCGCGCCCCCCGTTTCTCCAGTGAACGCACCACCCAGGCACCCGGCCGGTCCGTGACCTCGGGCAGGATGCGGTCCCGTGCCTCGACCAGGTGGAAGGCCGGTTCGTCCGCGCCGATCTCCGGGTACTGCTTGAGCAACGCGGTTGCCAGGGCCAGCAGTTCACCAAATCCCTCCACTCCGGAGAATCCGCCACCGACGACGGTGACGGTGAGCAGCTTGCTGCGTTCGGGCCCGCGCGGCAGGCCGGCCGCACGGTCGAAGGAGGTGAGGAGGCGGTCGCGGATCGCCACCGCCTCCTCGACATGCTTGAGTCCGTACGCCTGATCGCTCAGCCCCGGGATCGGGAAGGTCCGGGTGACCGCCCCCGCCGTCACCACCAGCACGTCGTAGTGCAGGTCGAGGGACGGCCCGGACTCCGGACGGACCGTGACCGTGCGCGCGCTGTGACGGATCTCCGTCACCGAGCCCGCCACCAGACGCGTGCGGCGCAAGTGACGGCGGAGCGAGACCGCCGCGTGACGGGCCTCCACCGAACCGGCCACGACCTCGGGCAGGAAGGGCTGGTACGTCATGTACGGGCGGGGGTCGACAATGGTGACGCGCGCCTCGCCCGGCCGCAGCCTCTTCTCCAGACCCCACGCGGTGTAGAAGCCCGCGTACCCGCCGCCCACGATCAAGATCTCACGCACGGTGTCCTCCGTTCCTCTCGGTGCTCACCCTCTAGACCGGTCGACGACAGTCGGTGTGACACAGTGGTCGGATCACGCGCCAAGGCCCAACGCTTCCCCTGCGCGTGCCTCTGCATGCGCATGCCTCTGCACCCACATGTCGGTTTCGTTGGTGGGGAGTTGTCCACGCGCCGAATCCAGCGCTGCCTTCCGTGGCCGGCGAACGCGATTAGTCCGCAGCCCGTCACACGGTGCTCCGTAGCTGTCACAACGTGCATCGCGGTGCGGTCAATCATGTGAGCACGGATGAGTACCAGCGGTGACTCATACCGGAAAACATGCATCTCATTCACCAGTTTGGAGTCGGCATGCTGTCCGAACGGTCCGCGCAGATCGTCCGCACCACGCTCCCCGCCGTGGCGGCCTCCCTCGGCAGCATCACGGAGCTGTTCTACCGCCGCATGTTCGAGGAACAGCCGGAGCTGCTGCGCGACTTGTTCAACCGGGCGAACCAGGCCAGCGGCAACCAGCGCGAAGCGCTCGCCGGTGCCGTCGCCGCCTTCGCGACCGCGCTCGTGGAACACCCCGACGAGCGCCCCGACGCCGTACTGGTCCGCATCACGAACAAGCACGCCTCGCTCGGCATCACCTCCGACCAGTACACGCTGGTCGCCCGTCACCTCCTCGGGGCCGTGGCCGAGGTCCTCGGCGACGCCGTGCCCCCGGAGGTGGCCGCCGCCTGGGACGAGGTCTACTGGCTCATGGCCAACGCTCTCATCGCCATGGAGGCCCGCCTGTACGCGCAAGCGCGGGTCGAGGACGGCGCGGTCTGGCAGACCATGGAGGTGGCCGAGCGCCATGAGGAGACGCCGGACGCGGTCTCCCTCGTCCTGCGTCGCGCCGACGGGGCGCCGACCGGTCCGTTCGTCCCCGGCCAGTACGTCAGCGTTCGAGTCGAACTGCCCGACGGAGCCCACCAGATACGGCAGTACAGCCTCTCCTCGGCGCCCGGCCTCAAGACCTGGCGCATCACCGTCAAGCGGGAGTACTCGGCCGACGGCCGGGTGCCGGAGGGCGAGGTCTCCTCCTGGCTGCACGCCCACGCCCGGCCCGGCGCCACGCTCCAGGTCTCGCTCCCCTTCGGCGACCTCCTGCTCGCCGAGGGCGACGGCCCGTTGCTGCTCGCCGGCCGGCATCGGCGTCACCCCCATGCTGGCGATGCTGGACCACCTGGCCGCCACGTCGCCCCATCGGCCCGTGACCGTCGTGCACGCGGACCGCTCCCCCGTCGACCACGCCCACCGGCTCGAACTCGTCGAACTGGTCGGCCGGCTCCCGCACGCCTCCCTGCACGTCTGGTACGAGGACATCGACCACCCCGACGCCGTCGCGGACCACGTCAACGAGGGCCTGGCCGACATCGCCCGCCTCTCCCCCGCGCCCGACGCCACGGCGTTCCTGTGCGGACCGCTGGCCTTCATGAAGGCCGTCCGCTCCGACCTCCTCGCCCACGGGCTGAGTCCCCAGTCCGTCCACTACGAGGTGTTCGGCCCCGACCTCTGGCTCAGCAAGTAGTCACCCGCCGTGCGGCGGACACCGGAAGGAACCCCACCAGTGAGCGAGAAGGTGTGCTCGCGGCCGCAGCCGGATGCCGCGCACGGACCTCAGGGAACACCCCGGCCACAGCAGCGCCCGGCCGCGGCGCCGTCGGGGCACGACCCCGCCGGGGCGCTACGCGCCGACGCGGAACGCAACCGCGAACGCATCCTGGCGGCGGCCCGCCGGCTCCTGTCCCGTGAGGGGCTCGGCGTCCCGATGACCGCCATCGCACGCGAGGCCGGCGTCGGCAACGCCACGCTGTTCCGCCGGTTCGGCATGAGGGAGCAGCTCATCGACGCCGCTTTCACGGACCGTGTGGAGGCCCACCACAGCCTGGTGACGGTCTGCTCTGACGATCCGGACCCCTGGCAGGGCTTCGCCGACTACGTCCGCGGTCTGTCCGCCCTGCAGGCCGCGGATCCGACCTTCGTGGAGGTCCTGACCATGACCTTTCCCGGTGGCGCCGTCGAGACCCGACGCGCCGAAGCGGCCCGCGGCGCGCTCAGGATCATCTCCCGGGCCAGGGAGGCCGGTTATCTGCGCCAGGACTTCGACGACCGCGACCTCACCCTGATGCTGCTGGCCAACTCCGGGACCCTGCGCGCGAGCGGCGCCACGGCTGCCAAGGCCTCGCACCGCCTGGTGGCGCAACTGCTGCGCGCCTACGCCACCGCCGACGCTCGGTCGAACCGGTGCCGGAGGCTCCGCAGCGCACGGAGCTCTACCACGCCATGATCAGGGTCATCCGGTCCCGGCCCGCCTGACGGACCGACATGGCCGCCCCCGCGGCGAGGACGGTGAGCCGTCCCGCCGCGGGGGCCGTCGTACCGGACCGTCGTCGTCCTCACCGCCTGCCAGCGCTGCTCCAACTCGGCCGCCTACCTCCTCGAGCACGGTTTCCCGCCGACCTCCTCATACCTTGAGTTTCGCGGTTTTGGCGGGCCTGATGTGATCATGCTGCGTGGGTGAGTCCTGCTTGGGCCCAGGCTTGCTGGACGGTCCGGATTTCGGCG
>NZ_JBVHHL010000088.1:0-23373 GCF_055561075.1 Streptomyces sp. NPDC022910 | reverse complement strand
TCCTGACCAGTGCCATCTCAGAGTTGGCGCACCTGCCCACACGCCCGGACAACGACCCGGCAGGCGAGGCACCGCTACGCATCAGGAGTCTCAGGGGCTGCCCGTAAAGGTGATCCCTCGCAAAGCAAAAGCAAGACAGCCATCATCTACCCATTATTACGTAATGGGGCGGCGCGCAGGGTTGCCTATCGCGAATTCCGAGAACGGCATATGAAAAACAGGAGGAAGCAGTGGTAATCAGGGGATCTGTCGGCACCCTCACGGAGCTCTTCGCGCGGTCTGTGGAGGCGCACCCGCACCGCCCGGCCGTTCGTGATGACAACCGGACTCTGACCTATGCGCAGCTGGACGAGGAGTCCAACGCGGTCAGCGCATTGCTGCGGAGCCATGGGGTGGGGGCCGAGGACCGTGTCGGGATTTATCTGCGCAGGTCGGTCGAGCTCTTCGTGGCAATCCTCGGAATTCTCAAGTCGGGGGCGGCCTATGTCGCCGTGGATAGCCGCTACCCGGACACCCGTCGCGATCTGATGCTGGACAGCAGCGGTGCAAAGATCGTGCTCACCGAGGCCGGATGGGAGGACCGGCTGACGTCTGTGTCCGCCCGGATCGTCTCCATCGAAGACCGCGCTGCTGCGGACACCGCTCCGGCCGAGGGGGTTGTGGAACCGAACAGCGCGGCCAGCGTGCTGTTCACCTCCGGTTCCTCCGGTGAGCCCAAGGCGATTGTCCTGGAGCACCGCAATATCGTCTCCTTCGCCAGTAACCCGAGCCTGCCGGTGCTCACGTCGGCGGACCGGGTCGGCCAGATATCCAGCATTTCCTTCGACGCTTTCCACTTCGAAATGTGGAGCACCCTCGGGTACGGTGCGCAGGCGGTTGTCCTCCCGCCCGTGCCGGATCTGCTGGCCGCCGACTTCCAGCGGCAGATGAGGCAGTACGGCATCACGGCGATGCTCGTGCCGACCATGGTGGTCAACCATGTGGTGCGCGAGGACCGGGACGCCTTCGCCCCGCTGCGCGTCCTCCAGGCCGGCGGCGATGTGCTCCTCCCGGCAGCCTGCCGGGCGCTGTTGGGCGGACAGTTCAAGGGCGCCCTCTACAACCTCTACGGTCCTGCCGAGATCACCACCGCCTGCACTGCGCATCAGGTGACGGCCGAGGACGCGGAGTCCGACGCCATCCCGATCGGCCTGCCTCTGGACGGAGTGTCGGTGCGGGTGCTCTCCCCGGAGCTGGAGCCCGTGGCCCCCGGCGAGACCGGCGAGCTGTTCGTCAGCGGCCCCGGCGTGGCCCGCGGCTACCAGGACCGCCCCGATCTGACCGACGAACGCTTCCTCACCCTGCCGGGCGAGGCCGACGGCGAACGCATGTACCGCACCGGCGACTTGGCGCGGCAGCGCGAGGACGGCGCCTTGATGTTCGTCGGCCGTGCCGACAACCAGGTCAAGATCCGTGGCTACCGGGTCGAACCGGGTGAGGTCGAGCGGGGTCTGCGCCGCTACCCCGAGGTCCAGGAGGCCGTCGTGCTGCCGCAGGGTGAGGGCAACGACCGGCGCCTGGTGGCGTTCGTGGTGCTCGAAAACGGCCTGGGCGTCAAGGAGCTGCGCGAGCGGGCCGAGCGGGACCTGCCGGACTTCATGGTGCCCAGCCAGTTCATCATGCAGGACCGGATCCCGGCGACGGCGCACGGCAAGCGCGACCTGGACGCCCTGCGCGAGGTGCTCGCCAAGCACCTGGAGCGCGAGGAGTCGTACGCGGGTCCGCAGACCGACACCGAGCGGTTCCTCGCCGGCCTCTGGGAGAACCTGTTCAGCACCGAACGCGTCGGCAGGGACGAGGACTTCTTCGGTCTGGGCGGCCACTCGCTGCTCGCCTTCCGCATGCACCACCGCATCAACCGCGAGCTCGGCCTCTCCCTCCCCTTCCCGGTGCTGCTCAACAACACCGTGCTGAAGGACCTCGCGGCGGCCATCGACGCGTCGCGCGAAGGAGCGACGGCATGAGCCAGCAGACCCTGACCCAGCCGCAGACGGTCACCGGCATCGACCTCACCGACGTCGACCTGTTCATGCGCGGCGACCACACGGCCGCCTTCGCCAAGCTCCGCGCCGAGCAGCCCATCTACTGGAACGAAGGCGCCGACGGCAGCCGCTTCTGGGCCCTGACCACGTACGACGACGTGATGTGGGCCTACCGTAACCACGAGACCTTCGGCTCCGGGCGCGGCGCCATCGTGGGCGGCTCCTTCCGCAGCGAGGACGACACCTCGGCCGGGCGGATGCTGGTCACCACCGACCTGCCCCGCCACCGCATGCTCAAGCAGGTGATCCACCCGTCGATGTCACCGGGCGTGGCCAAGCGCGTCGCGGCACAGGTCGCCGAGCTCCTCGCCCGCGCCCTGGAGCGGACCCGTACGGACGGCGGCTGCGACTTCGCTACCGACATCGCTCCGGAGCTTCCGGCCGGTGCGCTCATGGTGGTCATGGGCATCAGCCACGAGGAGGCTCACCACCTCATCGGGCTGACCCGGCGGATGGTCGGCTACCGCGATGAGATCTTCGTGGACACCGGCGGTGACCAGCGGCTGCGCCTGGCCTGGCTCCAGGCCGAGGTGTTCGAGTTCTTCGCCGACATCGTCGCCGAGCGCCGCCGCAACCCCGGCAACGACCTGATCAGCACCCTCGTGCGCGCGGAGGTCAACGGCCGCCGGCTGAGCGAGGAGGAGATCTTCTACAACTGCATGAACGTCGCCGTCGGCGGCAACGAGACGTCGTCGTACACCGCGTGCACCGGTCTGCTCGCGCTGATGGACCACCCCGAGCAGTACCAGCGGCTGCGCGAGTCGCCGCAGCTCGTCGGCACCGCCGTCGAGGAGATGCTGCGCTGGAGCTCGACCAACGCCTATGTGCAGCGGGTGGCCAAGCACGATGTGGAACGCGGCGGCGTCCAGATCAAGGCCGGCGAGTCCGTCACCCTGTGGAACTACTCCGCCAACCGCGACGAGAACCAGTTCCAGGACCCGCACCTCTTCGACATCACCCGCACTCCCAACCGCCACCTGACCTACGGTTCAGGGCTGCACCGCTGCATCGGTGCGCCCATCGCTCAGGCGGAGCTGTCGCTGCTCTTCGAACAGCTGATGGTTTCCGGGCCCCGGTTCAGGCTTGCCGACGACGTTCGCCGGCTGCGTTCGAACTTCCTGCTCGGCATCACCCGCCTCCCGGTGGAGGTCATCTGATGAGTACCCCCGCCGACGACAGCCCCTACGGGTTCGGTGAGCGCATCGAACAGGTGGTGGCCCACCACGCCCGGCTGCGGCCGCACGCGGTCGCCGTCCAGCAGGGCGAACGGAAGGTCACCTACGGCGAGTTGGCCGAGCGGGCCGAGACGGTGGCGGCCGCGCTGAGCCGGCTCGGTGTCGAGCCCGGCCGGCACGTCGCGGTGCGCATACCGCGCTCACCGGAACTGGTGACCGCGCTGCTCGGCGTCCTGCGCGCGGGCGCCTCCTACCTGGCGATCGACCCGCAGTGGCCGCAGGCACGGGTGGACGAGACCCTCCGGGGCACGGATACGGCGCTGTGCGTCACCGATGCGCCCGGCGCGCAGACCGTCCCGGCCGGTGCGGAGGTGCGCACCGTCACCCTCGCCTCCCTGCTGGAGCTCGGACGCACCGCCCCGGTCCCCGAGCCGCTGTACGACGGCACCGCGACGGCCAGCGTCTTCTACACCTCCGGCTCCACCGGGAAACCCAAGGGGGTGCTCTCCCCGCACCGGGGAACCATCCGCACCCTGGTCAACTGCCCGACCATTCCCCTCGGCCAGGACTCGGTGTTCCACCAGGCGGCTCCGCTGCCCTGGGACGGGCTCTCGCTCGAACTGTGGGCACCGTTGCTCAACGGCGGCCGCTGCGTCCTGATGGACCAGGCGGCCACGGCACTGGACGCACAGGGGCTGGAGGCGGCCATACGGCAGGGCGTGAACAGCCTCTGGCTCACCAGCTCGCTGTTCAACGTGCTGGCGGAGGAGCGGATCGAGCTCTTCGGCGCGGTGCGCCTGCTGCTGGTCGGCGGCGAGCGGGTGTCGGTGAGCAACGCCCGCCGCGTGCTGACCGAGTTCCCCGCTCTGCACATGGTCAACGGATACGGGCCGGTCGAGAGCACCATCTTCGCCACCACCCATGTGATCCGCCCGGCCGACGTGGATGAGGGCAGCACGGAGATCCCGATCGGGACGCCGGTGCCCCGCACCACGGTGGCCCTGCTCGGCGCGGACGGGCGGCCTGTCGCGGACGGCGGGATCGGCGAGATCGCAGTCGCCGGCGACGGAGTGGCCCTCGGCTACGCGGGCGCCCCCGAGGAGACCGCTCGCCGGTTCTTCACCGAGGGCGGCGTGCGCTTCTACCGCACGGGCGACCTCGCGGTGCGCGACGCCGAGGGGCTGCTGCGCTACCGGGGGAGGACCGACCACCAGTTCAAGATCCGGGGAGTGCGGATCGAGGCCGGCGAGGTCGAGGCCGTCCTGGAGAACCACCCCGAGGTCACCGCCTGCTGTGTCCTTCCGCTGGAGACGGCACCCGGACGGGTCCAGCTCGCGGCGGCCTACACGACCGCCCACCAGCAGCCCCTGGACGAGGCGGAGCTGACGGAACACGCGGCGCGCAGCCTGCTCGACGCGATGGTGCCGACGCGGCTGGCACACGCCGTGCAGCTCCCGCTGAACGCCAACGGGAAGGCCGACCGCAAGGCGGTGGAGGCGCTGCTGCGCCGGAGCGCCGGATCGGCCGGCGCTCCGGCGCAGCAGCCGGCCCAGGGCGGCCCGGTCCTGGACGACATCCGTGCGCTGCTCGGCCTGGCGCACCTGGCCGAGGACGACGACCTCGGCATGGCCGGGGCGAACTCGCTCGACGTGATCCGGCTGGCTGCCCGGGTCGGCGCCCGGCTGGGCGCCCGCCTGACCGCCTCCGACGTCTACCGGCTGCGTACGCCGCGCGCCATCGCCGCCCACTGCGCGCAGGCGGCCCCCGGCGAGCAGCTGCCCGCCCCCGGCCCCGACCGCACGGCCCCCGTCCCGCTCTCCCGCGCCCAACAGCGGTTCTGGCTCGCGGAGATGAGCGCCCCGGGATCCGCGGACAACATGATCGTGCTGGCCTACGCACTCACCGGACCGCTCCGGCGTGACCTGCTGCAGGCGGCCCTGAACGACGTCGTCGTGGCCCATCCGGCGCTGCGCACCATCTACCCGTGGCTCGACGAGGCCCCCCAGCAGCAGGTGCTCGCGCCCGCGGACGCGGCCCCCGTGCTGGAACATGTCACACCTCCCGGTGCCGAGGGGATGCGGGAGCTGGCCGAAGCGGTAACGGCCGACTGGTGGACGAGGCCGTTCTCGCTGGAGGACGAGGTCCCGCTGCGGGCCCGGCTGTGCCGCCTGGCCGAGGACCGGCACCTGCTCTGCCTCCACGTGCACCACATAGCCTTCGACGGATGGTCGGAGTCGGTGCTCGTCGACGAGCTGGCGCGCGCGTACGCGGCGCGGTCGGAGGGCCGGACGCACGAGGCGGCACCGGCGCTGTCGTACGGGGAGTTCAGCACCTGGGAGGCGACCCGCCTCGCGGACTGGGCCGGCCGCGATCTGCCCTTCTGGAAGGAGGAACTGTCAGCGGTCCCGGCACCGTTCCTGCCCGCTCCCGCGCGGGCAGGCGCCGGCCCGGTGGCCCGGCTCGAACGGGTCCTGAAGGTCGACGCGCAGACCGTGCGGCGGCTTGAGCAGGCCGCCGCCCGCCGTGGCGGCCCTGCCCTGGCAGCGCTGCTCGCCGGCGCCACTCGCGCTCTGGCCCGCACCTTCGACGCCGACGAGCTCGCGGTGGGCTCGGTGACCGCGGGCCGCTTCGACCCGGTCCTGGAGCCGGTGGTCGGCTACTTCGTCAACCCGTTCACCGTGGTGCTCTCGCACACGGACGGCGGCAGCGCCGAGGACCTCCTGGACCAGGCGACCGCCCAGGTGGTGTCGCACCTCCAGCACGTACACACCCCGTTCGACGAGCTCGTCCGCGTCCTCGCGCCGCCCCGGGACCGCCACCCCTTCTTCCAGACCTGGGTCGTCCTGCAGGGGCAGCCCCCGCACGGCAGCCTCGGCGGTCACGTGGCTGTCGAGCCGGTGCGGGTGCGCCCGCCCAGCACCGACATCGAGCTGATGCTGGAGGCCATCCCGGCCCCGGACGGCTCCTGGGACCTCGTCATGCTGTGGCGCGCGGACGGGATCACCGCCGCCCAGGCGGAGGAGCTTCTGGCCGAGCTGGACACCGCGCTCGGCGAGACGGCGGACTGCGCCTGAGGGTAAAGACACGCATGCAGACACGGTGCGTCCAGTACCCCGGCCGCCAGGAGCGCCACCACGAGTCCGGCCTCACCGAGCTGCACACCCTGGCCGACCGGATCACCGAGGCCGTGGCGGAAGGGGCAGACGACCGGCCGCTGGCCCTGTTCGGGCACAGTATGGGCGCCATGCTGGCCTTCGAGGTCGCCGGCCGCCTTGAGGACGCGGGCACCACGGTCGCGACGCTCTTCCCCACCGGGCGGCGGGCCCCCTCCCGCCAGCGCCCCCGCGGAACGTGCACGGCTTCACCGACGAGCAGCTGGTGGCCGAGCTCGCGGCACTGGACGGGACCGACGCCGAACTGCTCAGCGATCCGGACGTGCTGCGTATGATCCTTCCGGCGATCCGCAGCGACTACAAGGCGGTGGAGACCTACCGCTACCGACCGCGGCCGCCGTTGCGCTGCCCGATCGTGACCCCCGCGTCGACCTCGACGAGGCCGCCGCCTGGGCGGACCACACCGCGCGGTCCTTCGATCTCCAGGTGTTCTCCGGCGGCCACTTCTACCTGTCGGCCCAGCAGGCCGCGGTGGTCGGGCTGGTGCGGCAGCACCTGACCGCGTCCACCCTGCTCGGCGCCGGCTGACCTTTCGTCCGCGGACACCGGCCGAGCCGGTCGGCGTGGAAAGGAGCCTGGTCCACCACCCCTGCGGGTGGCGGACCAGGCTTCCCGTACGGTCGAGCGGGCCGGTTACGGCCTGACGCGGTACTCGAAGGTGTCGAGGGCCTTCGTCGCATGCTCCCGCAGCTCCTCCACGGAGTCCGCGGTCAGGGTGAGTGAGAGGAAGAAGTTCTCCTTGTTCAGCTGGGTCACCCGGTAACCGTTGGACAGGCGCACGCTGATGATGCCGGGCAGGGCGAGCAGGTCCGCCTCGGTGGTGACGGCCTCGACCGTGCCGATCTCCTCGGCCTCCAGCTCCACGTTGCCGAACATCGGCTGCTCGCGCATCGGTCCCAGCTCCTGCGGCGCGTACTCGCCCAGCGCCATGGAGACGACCGCCGCGATCACGTCGATGCCGTAGAGGGCCTGGATGGACGCGGGGATCCCCGTGTGAAAACCGCCGGCCCGGGGGTTGATCTCAACGAGCTCGGTCCGGCCGTCCTCCGAGCTCCGGCCCTCGAAGTGCAGCCAGATCTGGTCGAGGCCCCGATCGGCGCACAGCGTGTTGATCGCCTCGCACAGGGCGCGCACGCCGTCCCGCACGTGACTCTGCTGGGGCGGGTGGAACGAGAGCCCCGCGTCATGGTGCTTGGCGTCGTTGTGGTCAGCCTTCTCGATCGCGAGGAGCGGGTGGAAGCGGCCGTTCAGTACGGGACCGTCCACGGAGAACTCCGTGCCGGGCACGAACTCCTCGGCGATCAGTTCCACGCCGCCCGCCCCGGACTCCTCCAGGTGCTTCAGGTAGGCCAGCAGCTCGTCCCGGTCGTCCACCCGCTGGACCATGTACGAGGCCGCCGACTCCCGCGCGGGCTTGACGATGGCGGGGAAGAAGTCCACCGACCTCGGGTCGCCGGAGAACTTGATCTCGGACAGACCCAGGGCACGCATGTGCTCCCGGACCAGGGTCTTGCTCGCCAGCACGGCACGGCTGGCACCGCCACCAGGAAGGCCGTAATGCGTGGTGAGCGCGATGCTCCACTCGATCAGCTTCTCGACCATGCTGACGACGGCGATCGGCTCGATGCCCCGCTCGCCGATCCGGGCCGTGAGGGCCGACAGCTCCTCGCTGTCCCAGTCGAACACGATGTGGTCGTCGCAGAGGCCGGCATGGGGATCGTCCGGCAGGTTGGAGACCAGCACCGGTCGCAGATCGCGAGCCCGGAGCTCCGCGACCGCGGCGGGCACGTTGCCGATGGCTATCCAGGAGAGGACGAGCACGGATTTCATGTCACGGGCCTCCGGAGGCTTTGGAAAAGGAAATTCTGATGACGCGCGGAAATCAATGCTGGCATGCGCGGAGGCCGGACCGAATAAGCGTGACGACTACGCAGGTCGAATCCGTCGTGTATGGGTGAGCCCGATGGGTCGTGATCCCTGCGGTACGACGTCGGTAGGCGGTACGCGCAGGGCGGTGGGCTGATGCCCGCCGGGCAAGGGAAGCGGGAAACCGTGCGTGTGGGGGCGGCCGCACCGCAGTCCGTGAACACGGGGCCGCCCGGGAGTAATCGTTGCGCGTACCCGATCCACCCTCTCGTAAGCCGGATGGTCGTGATGGATGAGCCTGTCGCGGACGCGCGGAATGCGGGTGGGTTCATAGGTTGCATTTCAATGTGGTGGCTTGGATGTGCCGTCCGGTTGGTCGAGCACTTTCGCTACGGAGGTCCTGTGGTGATCGGGGTGGAGGCGTGATGCGGGTGGTGGTGGCCGGTGCGGCCGGCTATATCGGCGGGGAATTGTTGCGGCTGCTGATCGGTCACCCCGAGGTCGAGGTGGTGGGCGCGGTCTCCTCGCGTTTCCCCGGCAAGCGGGTCGACGGGGTGCACCCGAATCTGCGGGCCTCCACCGATCTGCTGTTCTGCTCCGCCGACGAGGTCGCCGAGTGCGATGCGGTCTTCCTGGCCCTGCCGCACCGGGCCGTGATGACCCAGATCGAGTACTGGACCCAGCGGGCCAAACTGGTCATCGACCTGACCGGTGACTTCCGCCTCAACGACACGAAGGTTTTCGAGCGCTACTACGGCAGTGAGCACCAGGCCCCGCATCTGCTGGACGCCTTCGTGCCCGGCCTGCCCGAACTGCACCGCGAGCGGCTGCGCGGCGCGGACCTGATCAGCGTGCCCGGCTGCATGGCCACGGCCGGCGTCCTCGCCCTCCACCCGCTCGTCGCGCACGAACTGATCGACACGGAGGCGGGCGTCCAGCTCGACGCCCGCACCGGCTCAAGCGGCTCCGGTTCCACCGCCGGACCGGCGAACCTGCACGCCGAACGCAGCGGCGCGATGCGCGTGTTCGCCCCCACCAGCCACCGCCACGAGGCCGAGATCTCCCAACACCTGGGAATATGCGCGGCGATGACGGCCACCGGCGTCGAAGCCGTCCGCGGGGTCCAGACGATCGCTCACACCACCTTGCGCCCCGGCGTCGGCAAATCCGACCTCCGGCGGGCCTTTCGCGAGCAGTACGCCGAGGAACCCTTCGTCCGCGTCGTCGCCCACCAGCGCGGCATCTTCCGCTACCCCGACCCGAAGATCCTTCTGGGATCCAACTACTGCGACGTCGGTTACGCCCTCGACGAGGACACCGGACGCCTGACCACCATCGGCGCCCTCGACAACCTGGTCAAGGGCGGTGCGGGCAACGCCGTCCAGTGTCTCAACATCCGCATGGGCTGGCCCGAAACCTTCGGCCTCACCTTCCCAGGCCTCCACCCCCTCTAGCCCTCGCCCACCGGAGAGACTGTGACCACCACACCACTCACCGTCGTCAAATGCGGCGGCAATCCGGCCGTCGACGCCGCGGGCATCTGTGCCGACATCGCCCGCCTCGTCCACGAGGGGCACTCCATCGTCCTGGTCCACGGAGGCTCCGGAGAGATCAGGCGGCTCGCCGGGGAGCTCGGCGTCCCGCAGCGGACCCTCGTCGCCCCGGACAACGTCTCCACGCGCTACACCGACCCGGCCACGCTCGAAGTGGTCGTCCTCGCGCTGACCGGCGCGGTCAAACCCAAACTGGTCGCGGAACTCGCCCGCCACGACGTGCCCGCGGTCGGACTCACCGGCATGGACGGCGGCATGCTCCGCGCCCGCCGCAAGTCCGTCATCCGCTCCGTCGTCGACGGCCGTACCGTGCTGATCCGCGACAACCACAGCGGCCGGATCACCACGGTCCGCACCGAACTGCCCGAAGCGCTGCTGCGCCTCGGCTACGTCCCGGTCGTCTCGCCGCCCGCCATCGACGAGCACGACCACCCGGCCAACGTCGACGCCGACCGCGCCGCAGCGGCGCTCGCCGTCGCACTCGGCGCCGACCAACTGCTGCTGCTCACCGGGGCACCCGGCGTACTCGCCGACCTCGACGACCCCACCAGCGTGCAGAGCACCCATCGCATATCCCCGACCGGCCCGCCCGACCCCTCCGCCACCGGCGGCATGGCGCTCAAGCTCATCGCCGCACGTGAAGCACTCACCGGCGGAGTCGGCACCGTACGCATCGCGGACGGACGCACCCTCGCCCCCGTCAGCCAGGCACTCGCAGGAGCCGGCACCACCGTGCGTATCGCCCCTGCCGAGGAGCCGGTCCACAGCTCACGCGAAACGGAGATCCGCGCATGACCGAACCGAAGGGCAAACCAGCCGTGTGGCAGGGCGGCACGGTCTGGCTGACCGGGCTGCCGAGCGCGGGCAAGACCACGATCGCGATGGGCCTCGCCGAGCGGCTGCGGGCCGAGGGGCACCGGGTGCAGGTGCTCGACGGTGACGAGATCCGTGCGGCGCTCTCGGCGGACCTGGGCTTCTCGAAGGAGGACCGGGACACCAACGTGCGCCGGATCGGCTACGTGTCCGGGCTGCTCGCCGCGCACGGTGTCACCGTGCTGGTGCCGGTCATCGCTCCGTACGCGATGTCACGGGAGGCCGTGCGTGACCAGCACGCCGCACAGGGCGTCCCCTATCTTGAGGTGCACGTGGCGACTCCGGTGGAGATCTGCGCGGACCGGGACGTGAAGAGCCTCTACGCCAAGCAGGCCGCGGGCGAGATCAGCGGCCTCACCGGCGCGGACGACCCCTACGAGGCACCGGTCGCCCCCGACCTCCGTATCCACACGCAGGACCGGACTGTCGAGGAGTCGGTCCAGCAGGTGCACGCGGTGCTCACCGAGCGAGGTCTGTCATGACCGTGGTGACCCCGGCCGTGCTCACCGGCCCGCGGCACTCCCCGGTGCCGCCCCCGATGACCCACCTCGAAGCGCTGGAAGCCGAGGCGGCACATATCTTCCGTGAGGTGGCGGGGGAGTTCGACCGGTCGACGCTGCTGTTCTCCGGCGGCAAGGACTCAATCGTCATGCTGCACGTGGCGCTCAAGGCGTTCGCCCCCGCGCCGCTGCCGTTCTCGCTGCTGCACGTGGACACCGGCCACAACTTCCCCGAGGTGATCGCCTACCGCGACCGCGTCGTCGAGCGGCACGGCCTCCACCTCGACGTGGCGTCCGTGCAGTCGTACATCGACGACGGAAGGCTCCGCGAGCGCCCCGACGGCACCCGCAATCCGCTGCAGACCGTGCCCCTGCTCGACGCGGTCCGTGCCGGCCGCTTCGGTGCGGTGTTCGGCGGCGGCAGGCGGGACGAGGAGAAGGCGCGCGCCAAGGAGCGGGTGTTCAGCATGCGGGACGAGTTCGGCGGCTGGGATCCGCGCCGGCAGCGGCCCGAGCTGTGGCAGCTGTACAACGGCCACCACCAGCCGGGCGAGCACGTCCGGGTCTTCCCCCTGTCCAACTGGACCGAGCTGGACGTCTGGCAGTACATCGAGCGGGAAGACATCGAACTGCCGGAGATCTACTTCGCGCACCGGCGCCAGGTGTTCCAGCGCGACGGCATGTGGCTGGCGTCCGGCGCGTGGGGCGGCCCCCGGGACGGGGAGTCCCAGTGCGAGCGCCAGGTCCGGTACCGGACGGTCGGCGACATGTCCTGCACCGGCGCGGTCGACTCGTCGGCCTCGACGGTGGGCGCCGTGATCGCGGAGATCGCGGCGAGCCGGGTCACCGAGCGCGGTGCGAGCAGGGCCGACGACCGGCTGTCCGAGGCCGCCATGGAGGACCGCAAGCGAGAAGGGTACTTCTAGACATGACAACGGGCGTCACGGACAAGGTAGTTCAGAGCGAAGCGTCCGACCGGCTTCCGGGCGGCCTGCTGCGGCTGGCCACCTGCGGCTCGGTCGACGACGGCAAGTCCACCTTGGTCGGACGGCTGCTGTACGACACCAAGTCCGTTCTTGCCGACCAGGCGTCGGCCATCGAGGAGGCTTCGCGGAGGCGGGGCCAGGACGGGCCCGACCTGGCGCTGCTCACCGACGGCCTGCGGGCCGAGCGCGAGCAGGGCATCACCATCGACGTGGCCTACCGCTACTTCGCCACCGCCCGGCGCCGGTTCATCCTGGCCGACGCCCCCGGACACGTGCAGTACACCCGCAACATGGTGACCGGCGCCTCCACCGCTGACCTCGCCGTGGTCCTGGTCGACGCCCGCAACGGCGTCATCGAGCAGACCCGCAGGCACGCGGCGGTCGCCGCCCTGCTCCGCGTCCCGCACGTGGTGCTCGCCGTCAACAAGATGGACCTGGTGGCCTACCGGGAGACGGTCTTCGCCTCGATCGTCGAGGAATTCACGGCGTACGCACACGAGTTGGGCGTTCCCGAGATCACCGCGATCCCGATCTCGGCACTGGCCGGCGACAACGTGGTGGAGCCGTCCGCCAGCATGGACTGGTACGGCGGCCCGACCGTTCTGGAGCACCTGGAGACGGTCCCGGTCAGCCACGACGTGACCTCCTGCCACGCGCGCCTTCCCGTGCAGTACGTGATCCGCCCGCAGACCGCCGAGCACTCCGACTACCGGGGCTACGCCGGTCAGATCGCGGCCGGCACCCTCCGGGTCGGCGAGCCGGTGACCGTACTGCCCTCGGGCCGTACGTCCAAGATCTCCGGGATCGACCTGCTCGGCGAGTCCGTGGACATGGCCTGGACGCCGCAGTCGGTCACCCTCCTCCTGGAGGACGACATCGACGTCTCGCGCGGCGATCTGATCGTGCCGACCGGCGACGCGCCCGCCACCACGCAGGACGTCGAGGCGACCGTCTGCCACGTCGCCGACCGGCCCCTGACGGTTGGTCAGCGGGTGCTCCTCAAGCACACCACCCGCACCGTCAAGGCGATCGTCCAGGAGATCCCGTCCCGGCTCACCCTGGACGACCTCTCCCAGCACCCGGACCCCGGGCAGCTGGTCGCCAACGACATCGGCCGGGTCAAGGTGCGCACCGCCGAGCCGCTCGCGCTCGACCCCTACGCCGACTCGCGCCGCACCGGTTCCTTCCTCCTGATCGACCCGGCGGACGGCACCACGCTCGCGGCCTGCATGGCGGGCGACTCCTTCGCCGCCGCCGAGGCCGCGGTCGCGGTGGACGAGGAGGGGTGGGACTTCTGAGGGCCGTCGGCGTGTAGGCGGCCTTCGCGAAGGAGGGCGGCCCCATCGGCAGCGGCTCCCTCGGCAGCGGACAGGGCGGAGCGGCGCGATGCGCGCGATGACGTACGCGCACCGCTCGCGCGCCCGCCGGCCCCACCCGCACCACCGGACCGACCGGATGCGCCGGACGCGCCACCGGGTCCATCCGCACCGCCGAAGACCTGCCGACGTCCCGGCCGCGTCTCGGAGCCCAGTCTCCGACGGACGCGAGCACCGGGCCTCCGAGAGGACATCCTCCCGTGCCTGCCGGCCGCAAGCCCCGCACCACCCTGCGCCGCAGTGTCGCCGCTGCCGCCGCCCTGCCCCTGCTGTCCGGCGCGCTCGCCGGCTGCGGCTACGGCTCGGAAGCCAAGAGGACGACACGGCGGACAAGGCCGCGCCGGTCGCCGCCGGCGCCCAGAAGCTCTCCGCCGACACCGTGCGGATCGGCTACTTCCCGAACCTGACGCACGCCACCCCGCTGGTCGGCGTCCAGGAGGGCCTGTTCCAGAAGGAGCTCGGCGGCACCACGGTGCGGACCGCCACCTTCAACGCCGGGCCCTCCGAGATCGAGGCGCTCAACGCGGGCTCCATCGACATCGGCTGGATCGGCCCCTCGCCCGCCATCAACGGCTTCACCAGGTCGGGCGGCAAGAGCCTGCGCATCATCGGCGGTTCGGCCTCCGGCGGCGTCGAGCTGGTCGTCAACCCGGACCGGATCAAGTCCGTGGACGACCTCAAGGGCAAGAACATCGCGACCCCGCAGCTGGGCAACACCCAGGACGTGGCCTTCCTCGACTGGATCGACGAGAAGGGCTGGAAGGTCCACGCCCAGAGCGGCAAGGGCGACGTCGACGTCGTCCGCACCGACAACAAGATCACCCCGGACGCCTACGCGTCCGGCTCCGTCGACGGCGCCTGGGTGCCGGAGCCGACCGCGTCCAGGCTGGTCTCCGACGGCGCGAAGGTCCTCCTCGACGAGTCCGACCTGTGGCCGGACAAGAAGTTCGTGGTCACCCACATCGTCGTGTCGCAGAGGTTCCTCAAGGACCACCCGGACGTCGTCGAGGCGGTCCTGCGCGGCTCGGTGAAGACCAACGAGTGGATCAAGGCCAACCCGGACAGGGCGAAGACCTCCGCGAACGCCGCGCTGAAGGCGCTCTCGGGCAAGGAGCTACCCGCGAACGTCATCGACCCGGCCTGGAAGTCGATCGAGACGACCGACGACCCGCTGGCCGCCAGCCTCCGGACGCGGGCCGACCACGCGGTAAAGGCCAACCTGTTCAAGAAGCTCGACCTGAACGGCATCTACGACCTCGCCCCGCTCAACAAGGTCCTCAAGGCCCTGGGCAGGCCCCAGGTCGCCGACGCCGGTCTCGGTGTCAAACAACCGCATCACAGGCCGGGTTCCCGGTGATCCCCGGGAACAGGCTTGCCAGGAGGTGAGGACCATGATCACCGCTGTTGCCCAGGCCGCGGGCCGCACGGCCGAGGAGTCCGAGTACGCCGCCCGGATCGGGCACGTCTCGAAGTCCTTCGCCGGGCCCGCCGGGCCCCAGCTCGTACTGGACGACATCACGCTCGATGTCGCGCCGGGTGAGTTCGTCAGCTCCTGGGGGCCTCCGGGTGCGGCAAGTCGACGCTGCTCAACCTGGTGGCGGGCCTCGACCGGCCGACCGCGGGGACCATCGAGACGCCGGGCGGCCGGCCCGCGCTGATGTTCCAGGAGCACGTGCTGTTCCCGTGGCTCACCGCGGGCAAGAACATCGAACGACATCGTGTGGACCAGCGTCTCGCCCGGTCTGCTCGGCTTCCTGCTCGCGCTCGCCATCGGCACGCCGATCGGACTCCTGGTCGCCCGGGTGACGTTCATCCGTGCGGCGATCGGCCCGGTCCTGTCCGGACTGCAGTCCCTGCCGTCGGTGGCCTGGGTGCCGCCTGGGAATGGCCCTTGGCGGCCGCGACCGCCGCGCCCTGGTGCGGCGGGTACGGTCCACGCGCCCCGGGCTGCGCGTGGACGTGTCCTTCCTCCGAAGCGCTCGGCCCCTCGTCCCTGCTGTTCGCCACGCCGGAGCGGCGACTGGGGGAGGCGTTGTACGCGGCCGGGCTCACCCCGGCCGGCAAGCGCTCGGCCGGGGTCGGCGAGTAGCAGACGGGGCAGCTGCGGGTGGGCGAAACCGTCCGGCACCTTCGCCCGAACGGGTGACCGGTCCCGCTCAGCTCTTCGGCTCGGACAGGACACAGAATTCGTTGCCCTCCGGGTCGAAGAGGGTCACCCAGTGCTGCCCTTCCTGCACGGGGTCGGCGCGCCGGGCACCGAGGGAGATCAGCCGGGCGACCTCGGCCTCGTGGTCGTCGGGGCGGAAGTCGGGGTGGAGCCGGTTCTTCGCCGCCTTGCCCTCAGGGACGGGGACGAAGAGCAGCCCCGGCATCCGGTCCGGCTCAGGCCGGATCTCCATGATCTCCTCGGTTTTGTCGACCACGACCCAGCCGAGAGCCGCGGCCCACCACTGCCCGAGGGCGATGGGGTCGGAGGAGTCGACGGTGATCTGTTCCCATTCGAGTGCCATGGGCGTGAGCATAAACAGTCGGCCGGCTGCCGGGGCCGGGGGCGACCGCCGTTCACCGTCGGTCTGGTGTGCGAATTGTGTCCCGCAGTGGCCGTTCGCGTGTCCGAACTCACGGCACCTCACTGCCCAGCGGCGATGCCGCCCGATCAGCTGTCCAGAGCTGCCATGTCCGAGTACTTCGGAAGGGCACGGTGAAGGGTCGTGCGGGAATTCAGGGAATTCACCGCGACGGCAGCGGCGTAACCGGTTGCCAGGAGGAGGTCGGTGAGGCGCCACCCCGGAAGGTCGCCGCGTACGTCGTCCGCCGCGAGGCCGCGGCCGAGGCCGGTGCCCAGGCCCTTGAGGTAGGCCTCCTTGCGGGCCCACAGGCGGGCGAAGGCTGCCGACCGGTCTTCGGGAGCCGCAGCCTCGACTTCCGCGCATTCCGACGGATGCAGCAGTGGCGCGAGCTGCTCCGCGACCTCGGGCTCCGGCACGGGCTCTGCGTCGATGCCAATCGGAACGGGTGCGACTCCGATCAGGACCAGATCTTGGCTGTGGGAGAGGGAGAACTCCATGGAGGCAGACGTCAGTACGGGCCGCCCGTGCGGCTCCCGACAGCATGGGCAGGGGGCGCGGGTGAAGCGAAGCGCATCGGGTGCCACGCCGGTCAGACCGGACAGGGCCGCACGAAGCGCCACGTGGGCAAACCCGTAGAGCGTACGGTCACAGCCGTGGATGAAATCCGCCATGCGACGGCGTTCCCGCTCGTCCAGAACCGACAGGTTGAGCGAAGACTCCGAGACGCCGGCCGGAATCTGCAGCGCCCATATGTGCACCTCGCTCATATCGCACGCTTCGGTGCCCACGCGGAGTGCTGTTGTTGTACCCGTGAGGGGCATGCTTCCAGAAATGTCGACAGCTGTTCTCTCCCGTTGGTGTCTCATGATCCCGTATGCGGTGCCTGATATGGGTGCATCTCGTCGGATGAAATGGAGCACTGCGCGTAACAGGGCGCAGCCGTAGGGCAGTTGGTCAGACGCACGGACGTGCCGGCTCCGGGGAGGCGGACCCGGTCCTCATGGGCTGGCTCTGAAGGCCTGCCGCTGGAGGACCGGGTCCTGCTGAGTCGTCGACCGTGTGGAAGCCGAGTGAGGATCCCGGTTTCGGCGTCGATCCGGAACTGGCTATTCGCCCCAGTCCTCTTCGACCTCCGGCGCGAGAGCGAGCACCATGGGGTTCAGCGCCACTATCTCCAGTTCGCGGCGGCAGCCCACGCACTCCAGGATCTCGTTGAGCCGTACCGAATCGCTGATCTGTACCTGCTCCTCGCACTCCGGGCAGGCCTGCCCGGTGGTCGCGGTCGTGGTCATGGTCATGGTCATGAGACGTATTCCTTCCGATCGGTCCTCCCGGAGCGGGCCGTCGTGTCGAGGGCCGTACGGACCGCCCTCACGACCCGCTCCGCGGTGAGGTCGTAATGTGCGACGAGGTGTTCCTGGTTGCCCACCTCGTCGACGAACTTGTCGGGCATGCCGAGCCTCAGCACCCGTGTGGGCGCCTCCTCCGCCAGTGTCTCGGCCACCGCGCCGCCGAGGCCGCCGCTGCGCCAGTGCTCTTCCAGCGTCACCACGAGCGAGGCGGGTCGGGCCGCGGCCACCAGCGTCTCCGTATCGAACGGCCACAGGGTGTGCATGTTCAGCACGGTGGCCCCGATGCCTTGTCCGGCGAGGACCTCCGCCGCCGCGAGGCAGGCGAGCACCGGGTAGGGGCCGCAGGCGGCGAGCACCACGTCGCCGCCCTGCCGAAGTGTCTGTGCCTGCCCGATGACGGGTGGCGAAGCCGTCGCCGGCAGTGCCGGGGTCGCTTTGCGGCCGAGCCGGACGTAGAGCGGTCCGGCCACGTTCAGGCTCTGCTCGACGAACGCCTCGGTGGCGGCGGCGTCGGCAGGCACCACCACGGTCATTCCGGGCAGTACCCGCATCACGGCGAGGTCTTCCAGGGCCTGGTGCGTCGGTCCGAGGTGGCCGGCGGCGAGACCGCCATGCGTGGCCATGATGCGGACGGGCAATCCGTTGTAGGCGATGTCGATCTTGATCGCTTCCAGCGCCCGGGAGGTGGCGAAGGCGGCCATCGTGTTGACGAACGGGATCCGCCCGCTCGCGGCCATCCCGGCAGCCATGCCCATCAGGTTGTGCTCGGCGATGCCGAGGTTGAGGTACTGGTCGCCGGCCGCCGCGGCGTATTCGGCGTTGAACAGACCGGTGTCGGAGTCCAGGCACATCAGTTCGGGATGTCGGTGCAGCAGAGGAAGCAGACGGTCCCGGTACGCCTCTCGGGTCGCGCGGCTCATCCGGTGGCCTCCATGGCTTGCAGTGCGCGGACCGCCCGAGCGTGATTGCGCGGCGACATGCTCACGTAGTGACTGGCACTGCGGCCGGCGAGGAACGGAAGGCCCTGGCCCTTGACCGTGCGAGCGATCAGCACGCTCGGTTTGCCCGGTTCCCACGGCGCGGCGTCGAGATGGTCCGCAAGTCCGTCCGGGTCATGGCCGTCCACGTCGCGGACCGCCCAGCCGAAACTCCGCCAGCGGTCGGCCAGCGGTTCCATCGGCGCGATGCCCTCGGTGGCACCGGTCAGCTGAAGGCCGTTGCGGTCCACCACCGCGACCAGCCGGTCGAGGCGCAGCGACGCGGCCGCGATGGCCGCCTCCCATACCGAGCCCTCCTGGAGCTCGCCGTCGCCGAGCAGTACGAAGGTGCGCGCGTCACGGCCGGCGTACCGGGCGGCCAGCGCGAACCCGCAGCCCAGCGCGAGTCCGTGACCGAGCGAACCGGTCGGCATCTCCACACCGGGCACCGCGCGGACCGGATGGCCCATCAGCCTGCTGCCGGGGCGCCCGTATCCGGCGAGTTCCTCGACCGGGAAGAAGCCCTTCTCGGCCAACGTCGCGTAGAGACCGACGGCGGCGTGGCCTTTGCTGAGCAGGAAGCGGTCGCGATCCGGGTCGTCCGGCCGCCGCGGGTCCACGTTCAGCACCGAGAAGTACAGGGCGGCGAGGATGTCGGCGCTGGAGAACGCGCCGCCGAGGTGGCCGCCTTCGGGCCCCGCGCACATGTCGACGACGTGGGACCGGATGCGTGCGGCGACCGCATCCAGGGTGTCCCGCTCCTGGACCTGGAGGACGGTCATGAGGCCGCCTTCGCGAGCGTGGCCACCATGTCCCTGTTCGCCCATACCTTCTCGAAGGCGTCGGCGTACAGACCGAGCAGTTCGCCGGCGCCCGGGTGCAGATGGCGCTTCTGGACCGTGAGCGAGTCGGCGATGACCGCTCGGGTCACCGGGTAGTCCTCACCTGCGGTCGTGCCGGGCGCGCCGGTCACGGACCACGGGTAGCCGGAGCCGAAGCCGACGCGGTCCGAGAAGACCTTCTGGTCGGGCAGCGGCATCAGCTGGTACTGCGACATCGGCACCCCCTCGGCGCGCAGCAGCCGCCGCAGCGCCGGGCGCAGCGCCTCGGGCCGCACACCGTCGAGCCCGAACGCGGCAGGGTCGAAGCGGAAGCGCAGGATGTGCCAGGCGTGGGTGGTGTCCGGCAGTGCGGTCGGCACCGTCAGGCCCGGCAGCTCGGCCAGGCGCGCGAGGAAGCCGGTGACGTTCTCCTGCCGGGCCCGCTCGTAGGCGTCGAACCGGTCGAGCTGCGCGATGGTGAACGCGGCCTGGAGGGCGTTCATCTTGTAGTTCCAGCCCAAGCCGTACGAGATGTAGTCGCGGTCCCGGCCGGCCTCGATGTCCTCGCCGAACTGCCGTCCGCGGCGCATCCTGGCGGCCAGTCCGGCGTCCTGGGTGACCAGCAGGCCGCCCTCGCCGCAGGTCGGGATGTTCTTGCTGACCTGGAGGCTGAAGGCGCCCGCGTCACCGATCGCGCCGACCGGGCGTCCGCGGTGAGTCGCGCCGGGAGCCTGGGCGGCGTCCTCGACGATCGCGAGGTCGTACCTGCGGGCGATCGCGGTGAGCCGGTCCATGTCGGCGGGCGCGCCGTGCAGATGCACGGGGATGATCGCCTTGGTCCGGGGGGTGATCCGGCGCTCGACATCGTCCGGGTCGATGTTGAAGGTGACCGGGTCTATGTCGGCGAAGACCGGCACCGCCATCTGGTGCACGGGGGCGAGCCCGGTGGCGATGAAGCTGAACGCGGGCACGATCACCTCGTCGCCGGGACCGATGCCCAGCGCGGCAAGGGCGAGGGCCAGGGCCGCGGTGCCGTTGGACACCGCGACGCATGCCTCGTGGCCGAAGCGGCGGGCCCAGTACTCCTCAAGTTGGGACACCGCGTTCACGCCGTCGGTGTCGGACACCAGGCGCGGGCCGTCGAGTGCGTCGAGGACGGCCTTGCGGTCCTCGTCCTCGATCAGCGGCCACTGCACATGGCGCCGGTCCCTCGGCACGGCCGCCGTACCGCCGAACGCTGCCAGCTTGCTCATCACTCTCCAGTCCGCTCAGTCACGGAGGTCGGTCCAGGTACGTTCACAGCCGCGCCGCCGCCGCGACGACAGCGTCGACCGCGCGCGCGTAGGCGGCGCGCAGCAGCGTGGCATGGTGCGCGATGTCGGGCGCGGCCGCACGCGGGTCGCCGTGGCCGTGCGCGCCGGTGAACCGCAGTCCGGTCCACGCGTGGGCGACGGTCTCGACCGCGCGGCCCGCCCCGGCGAGCACCGCGTCGTCCCAGTCGCGGCCGCAGCGGCGCAGCAGTTCGCCGTGCAGCGAGGCCTGCGCCTGCATGGCCCAGCCGAACGGGTACAGCTCGCGCAGCGCGCCCGCGTCCCCTGCCCGGCACCGCTCCATCAGTTCCTCGACGAACGCGTCGTAGCCGGCGAGCCCGGTACGGGCGGAGGTCTCCGTGGTGAAGCCCTCGATGTCGGTGCGCAGGCAGCCGCCCAGCAACTCCGGTGTCAGGGGCGCTGGTTGCATGCCGAGGCTGACATCGAGGCAGCGCCGGCCGATCTTCGAGTCGCTGAAGAAGGCATCCTGCACGTCGGTCGGATTGACGGAGCCCCAGCTGCGCAGGAACTCCTCGATGGGCACGGCGCCACGGAAGGCGGGCGGCATCGCGTCCGAGACGTAGACGACACCACGTGTCTCGTCCAGGCCGTAGATCACCACGAGGTGCGCGGCGTGCACATCCCCGTACGCGGGCCTGAAGGGCAGGTGGAAATTGTCCACGGCGGCGATGACGAGCCGGTCGTCGGCCAGCTGCTCGCGCACCTCGCGCCACACGTCGCCCTCGTCGGCGGGCTGCCACCAGCGGGCACTCAGGTCGTGGTGCGGGGCAAGGGCGCGGCCCAACTCCCCTTCGGCGCACGGGTAGTAGAACTCCTCGGGCCTGACGTCGCCCGGCAGGTGCAGGAACTGCCACCCCGCGCCGAGTACGGCCAGCGGGTCGGCGCCCTCGCGAGCCAGCAGCGAACCGCACGTGGCCTGCAGGCAGCTGATGAGGTCGCGATACCAGAGCTCGGGCTCAGGACCGGTGATCATGTATGTGCGTGCTGTCGCCTCGACGGTCATGTCAGGACTCCGTCCGCTGCAGGGTGAGGGCGAAGACATGCACCGCGACGTTGCGGGGCAGCAGGATGCCGGTGAGGCCGGCGCGCCGGGTGACCGGGACCCGCTGGGCCCACATGACCGCGGGAATGCCGCGCTGCACGTGGTGCGGATAGTGCATGACGAGGCTCTCGAAGGCCTTGATCTCGCCGAACCACGCGGGCGCCGCCCAGAAGTCGGAGACCCGGAGCGCTTCCGCGTCGACCGAGCCGTCGGCGAAGTTCAGCTGGACGGTGTCCTCGCTGCGACGCTCGGACGCGGCCAGCACGTGGATCCAGTCGTAATGGCCCTCCGGGACGCGGATGAACTGCCCGGCGCAGCGGACGTTGTCCGGTCCTTCGCAGACAGGGGGGAACTGGAAGGGGACGCCGTCCACGTGGACGAGACTTCCGCCCGTAGGCAGGTATTCGGCGGCGAAAGAGTTTCTCCACACATTGAATTCGCCTACCTTGGTCTCCGTCGCTGCGGAAACGGCCGTGTTGTTGCGATGGCCGGAAATATCGACCGTGTCGCACAGTCCGCTTCTGGCGGGGAGCGCCGAAGCTTCCATCACGTCGCACGCGTCACGGAACACCTTTTTTGGATGCAGTGCACTTCTGGTGGAGGGTACCAATTTCTCCGTCAAGTTACCCGCCTCACTAAGAACCATCTCAAGTCTCAACAGTCCAGGGGTACCGAGGGCTGGACCGTCGGTCATTCTTTCTGCCCACGCCCCGATTACCTTGCATGCCTGAATCGCCGCTCTGTGCACGTGCCGGGTGATCATTCCGATCATTCCTGGCGGGACGCTCACGGCCGCAGCGCGGCAGCACGCAGCTTTTCGTAGTACGGCATGTGATAGTCGCGGTAGGCCCTCAGTTTCGGGTCCGCCGCGACGGACTCGGCCGTCGCGCCCGAGCCGCGCTCGAAGCCGGCGGTCCGGCTGGTCGATTGGTGCCACTTGCTGGTCGACTGCCACTCCGAGCGCATGCCCGGCTGCCAGTTCAGCGCCTCCGGGACGAAGGGGATGCCGACCGCCTCGCAGTACACGCGGACGGTCTCGGCCGGGCGGTCAAGCAGATCGTCGGAGTCGATCACGACCGGCGTGGTTCCGGTGGCGGCCTGCACCGCGGTGAAGATCTCGTACAGCCACGCGAAGCCGATCTCGTCGCGGCCGAGGTCCGGGTTCAGCTTGTGGTGCGAGGCGATGGCCTCGGCCGGATCGCGAATGATGAACGTGTGGGTCGCGGCCGCGAGGAACTCCTCGTCGGCGAGGAGCGCCGGGTAGTGGAAGTCCGTCGTGTCCTTGAAGAACACCGGCTTGGACGCGGCGATCGCGCGCAGCGCCGTGAGCACGCCCTGCTCGTCGTGCGCGATCCGGTCACCGACCTCCACCTCGCCGAAGTCGACCACCCGGGAGAGCGGTTCGTGCACGACGACATGGTCGTCGCGCTCGGTCATCATCCGCGCGAACGCGGTGGACCGGCAGCGCGGCGCGCTCCACAAAGCGAGTACCGGGATCCTCTCCGGTGTGCGTCCCACGATTTCCCCCTCTACTCCGGTGTGCCGTGAACTCTTCCGGCGGATACCGGAATCCGGACCAGCGTGACACGGCATGGACGGGCACCGGGTAATCGGAGCTTGTAGCCGTACGGGGGTGGGTCAGCGGGGTGTGTCCTGGTGATTGAACTTGTTGCGGACGCTCGGGGTGTCGGTGTGCT
>NZ_JBVHHL010000087.1:0-23492 GCF_055561075.1 Streptomyces sp. NPDC022910 | reverse complement strand
CTGGAACGCCTTGTCGAGGCGACGCAGGGTGGCTTGCTGCGAGCTGAACGACCAGCGGCCCTGCCGCTCGGGGTCGAATGCCCGGATGCCCTTGACCTGGGCGGACTGGTCGCCGTAGCGGATCGTGGTCTTCGAGGCGTGCATTCCGCACCCGCCGCACCGGATCCCGTTCGTCGGCGATGTGCTCGGCGCCGACGTCCGCAGGCCGGTGCAGGACTCGATGCGGTACGGGCGCCTGCTCGGCCCGATCTTCCGGCGTAAGTTCTTCAGCCGCGAGATCGTGTTCGTGTGGGGCGGGCGGCCGGCAGCCGATCTCGCCGACGAGTCGCGATTCGCCAAACACGTGGGCCTCGGGGTCGCCAATCTGCGGCCGGTGGCCGGGGACGGGCTGTTCACGGCGTACAACCACGAGCCGAACTGGCAGCTGGCGCACGACGTCCTGGCGCCCGGTTTCAGCCGCGAGGCCATGGCGGGCTACCACCCGATGATGCTCGACGTGGCGCAACGGCTGATGGCCCGCTGGGACGCGGAACAGGCCGTGGGCCGCGCCGTGGACGTGCCCGGCGACATGACCAAGCTGACGCTGGAGACGATCGCACGCACGGGCTTCGGTCACGACTTCGGTTCCTTCGAGCGGTCCCGGCCGCACCCCTTCGTCACCGCGATGGTCGGCACACTGACGTTCGCCCAGCGCCGCAACGTCGTCCCGGCGCCGCTGACACCCCTGCTGCTGCGCAGGGCCGCCCGGCGCAACGAGGCGGACATGGCCTATCTCAACCGCACGGTGGACGAGGTCGTACGAGCCCGCCGCGCCGCCGGCGGCGAGGGCGACCTGCTCGACCGGATGCTGGACACCGCGCATCCGGCGACCGGGGAGCGGCTGGCGCCCGAGAACATCCGGCGCCAGGTCATCACGTTCCTGGTCGCCGGCCACGAGACGACCTCCGGCGCCCTCTCCTTCGCGCTGCACTACCTCTCCCGCCACCCGGACGTCGCCTCACGGGCCCGCGAGGAGGTGGACCGGGTGTGGGGCGACGTCGCACGGCCCGGTTACGAGCAGGTCGCCAAACTCCGGTACGTCCGCCGGGTTCTCGACGAGTCGCTGCGGCTGTGGCCCACCGCTCCGGCCTTCGCGCGTGAGGCGCGGCACGACACCGGCCTGGACGGCGCGCATCCGATGCGCCAGGGCGCCTGGGCGCTGGTCCTGACGACGATGCTTCACCGGGATCCGGAGGTGTGGGGCCCGGACGCCGAGCGGTTCGACCCCGACCGGTTCGACGCCAAGGCGGTGCGGGCCCGGTCCGCGCACACCTTCAAGCCGTTCGGGACGGGTGCACGGGCCTGCATCGGACGGCAGTTCGCGCTGCACGAGGCGACGCTGGTACTGGGCCTGCTGCTGCGCCGCTACGAGCTGCGGCCGGACCCCGGCTACCGGCTGCGGGTGGCGGAGCGGCTGACCCTGATGCCGGAGGGACTGCGGCTGCATCTCGACCGCCGGGCCGCCGCCCAGCGCAGCCCGGCAGCCGTCGCCGAGGCGCGTCAGAGGTGCGCTGTCCAGTGACCGGGGCGCGTGAGTGACTCGGGGAGCCTGGTTCCCACGCTGCCGCGGGCCGCGTTGATCTGGGGCTGGGTCAGGAAGAAGGCGCCGGTCAGATCGGCGTCGCTGAGGTCCGCGTCCCGCAGGTCGGCGCCGATCAGATCCGCGCCCCGCAGATCCGCGCCCGTGAGGTCGGCGGCTATGAGGTAGGCGCCGCGCAGACTGGCACCCCGCAAGTCGGCGCCTGTGAGCCGCGCGCCGATGAGGTCGGCGCCCCGCCGGTCCTTGGTGCGGCGCCCCGCTCCCGACCGCACCAGCTCACTGGCGCGCAGCAGCAGCACATTGACCTCCCGCCGGTGTGCGGCCACATCCAACTCCGCCAGCTCTTCGGGGGTTTGCAAGGTGAGCTGCTCGGTCTTTGCCAGCATGCGACGGAGGTCGCCGTGGACCGGCCGGGCGGCGGGCAGGGTGAGCGCCTCGGTCAAGTACCACAGCAGCTCGTGGAGTTGGCGCACCACGGGGAACACGTCGAACATGAGCCGGGCGCGCTCCGGGCCGCCCGAACTCCAGTCCTGTCCACCGAAGGTGATCTGGGAGACCTTCTGTCCGGCGCCGAAGCAGTCGTAGACCGTGCAACCGGGGAAGCCGCGCTGCCGCAGCTCGGCGTGGACGCCGCACCGGAAGTCGTCCCGGAGGTTCCGGCAGGGGGTGCCGGCGTCCTTGTCGATCGCGAAGTCGGCCGAGCGGGCGAAGGGCAGCGCGACACAGCACAGGGCGAAGCAGCGGCCACAGTCGGCGCGCAACTCGGCGGTGTCGGCGTGGGGAGGGTGCATGACGACCACCCTAACGACCTCGGCCGTTGCCGCAGAAACCCCTTTCGGGGGCAGGGCCGGTCCCCCGAACCGGCAGGGGCCCCGACCGTACGACCCCGCCGCCTCACATCCAGTCGTCGGGTCCCGGGTCGCCGCCCGCCGCCACTGCGGCGAGGCGGTCCACGTAGTGCACCCAGCCCTCCTCGTGCGCGGCGCACGCCTCCGGGGAGGGCAGGTCCCGGTGGACCAGGCGCAACAAGGTACCCGTGGCGACGGGTTCAAGGGTGATCTCGACGGTGGTCGAACCGGGCGGCACGGGCATCCCACCCTCCGCCCAGCCCCAGGTGAAGACCAGCCGGCTGGGCGGGTCGACCTCGACGAAGCGGCCCTCCGCGACGTTCCCGCCGGTGACCGTCGTCCGATAGGCGCCACCGGGCTCGAAGCTGAACTCGCCGTCCTCGCCCATCCAGGACAGCCACTTGTCCCGGTCGGTGAAGAAGGAGAACACCGTCTCCGGCCGGGCGGCGATGAGCCGTTCCACGGTGACCACGTTCGCGCTCAAGGGCTGGCCCCTTCGGAGTTCTCGGGCGCCTCCCGCTCCTCGCGCTCGGCCGCCTCCGCCAGCTGGGCGAGGGTGTCCAGCTTGACGGCCCACATCGACTGCAGATAGTCGGCCAACGGGCCCATGGCTTCACGGTCGGCACGGTAGAAGCGCTTCTTGCCTTCCTGGCGCAGCGTAACCAGACCCGCGTCCCGGAGCACCTTGAGGTGCTGGGAGACCGCCCCGAAGGTGACGTCGAACCGCTCGGCGATCTCGCCCGCGGACAGCTCCGCGTCCCAGACCAGGCGCAGGATCTCGCGCCGTCTGGGCTCCGCGACCGCCCGTACCGCATCCATGGACGTCATTTTAGTCACCGCTACAGCTTGCGATCGAGAGGCATGTCATTTTAGTGTCTGCTAAAGCGACAGTAGGAACTGGAGAAGGAGCACACGTCATGGCTGACATCGCGATGCAACTGCACATCGAGGCCGACCCGGAGACCGTGTACACGGCGATCTCCACGGCCGAAGGCATCCACGGCTGGTTCACCACGACCGCCACCGCGGACGAGGGCGTGGATGGTGTGCACGAACTGGGCTTCCCGGGCGTGCCGGAGCCGTGGCGGCTGCGCGTCACGGAGGCGGAGCCCGGCAAGCGGCTCGTCCTGACCGGCGAGAACGGCCCCTGGACCGGCACCGTCCAGACCTACGAGGTGCTCGCCCGCGCCGAGGATGGCGTCACCCTGCGCTTCACCCACAGCGGCTTCCCCGCCGTCGACGACGCCTACCGCGACTTCACGTACGGCTGGGCGACGAAGTTCGTCCAACTCAAGACCTACGCCGAGACAGGCCGGCCCGCGCCCTTCTTCACCGGCTGACCCCGGCTTCACCGCTCACCCGGCAGCGATACCTGCCCCCACCCCGTACCGAGCCCGCCGGCCCCACCGGCGCACCCGAGGGAGAACCCCATGCAGACCCAGCACAGCACGCTCTACCCCGCCATCAAGGAATGTGCCGACGCCGTCGTCGCCACGGCCGCCGGCATCGGCACCGAACAGCTCGATGCCCGCACCCCGTGCGAGAAGTTCACCGTCGCCGAACTCCTCGACCACCTGGGCGCGACCCTGTCCTCGTCCGCGCGGGCCGCCCGTAAGGAACCGCAGCCGGGCGACGGCACCCCTCTGGCCATGTCACCCGCCGCCGTCGCCGAGTCCGCCGCCCTTGCCGCGGCGGCGTGGGCCGACCCGGCGGCGTACGAGGGGCTCAGCGAGTTCGGCCCGGGAGAGATGCCGTCCGCCTTCGCGGCCACGATCACCCTGCAGGAACTCGCTCTGCACGGCTGGGACCTCGCTCGCGCCACCGGCCGGCCGTTCACGCTCAGCGAGGAGACCGCACAGGTCACCCTCGGCGTCGTCGAGCAGATCGCCGAACAGGCCAGGGCCACCGGAGGCTACGGCACGCCCGTGCGCACGTCCGTCGACGCCCCCGCCTTCCACCGTGCGCTCGCGACCAGCGGGAGGAACCCTGAGTGGAACGACTGACCGCTCCAAGGAGCGGAAGGCAAGCACCGGCGGGGAGTCGCGAGGAACCGGCATGACGATCGACGAGACGGCGGAACGCGTGCTCCGGCTGCCGCCGGAGCAGGTGGCCGCGTACGCCATGGACCGGCGCAACGATCCCAAGTGGACCCAGGGCATCCGCATTGGCGCGGCTCACCCGGGAGGCGGACGGAGGCGGCTTCGGAGTCGGCGCCGAGGTCACCCGCACCGCGTACTTCCTCGGCAAGCGCATCGACTACGTGCTGCGTGTCGCGGCGTACAACCCCCCGGAACTGCTGGACAGGACGTGAGCTGCCTGCATACCTCGGCAGCCAGCCCGTCAGCGGCATCGAGCACGGTGGACAGAACGTTTGGGGTCGTGCCGGGCATCGCGAACAACCCGTGAGCCCGCGCCGCGAAGTCCGCAGGAGCAGCCGGGAGTTGCCCCGCAGCCTGCACAGCTCCCTTTTCGTTCAACACCCAGCAACGCGCGTGAGCATGCAGGCCCTGCACAAGAAGCCCCACCGCGCGGAAGAGGCAGCCGGCGACATAAAAGGCATCTCCACGAGCCGCTCCCTTGCGGGCGTTGGCCAGGGTGAAGGGAGCCTCCCACTGCGCGTTGGCGATCAGCGCGTCACGCAACGGCTCCGGATAACGGCGAGTCTCCTGCTGCAGGGCCCGCAGTTCGCCACCAGGATCAGCGAGAACGCGCCCAACGGCCACCTCGCCGACATAGGCATGGGAGTACACCCCAAGCGGGTGACCGGCCTGAACGCCCACCTCGAAGCGCCCCGCCTGGCACTCTTCCCAGATCCGGTGAACGCGGTCCAGACCGCGGTAGATCCAGTCGACACGGCAGCCGTCAACGGTCAGCCATGCCCCACCGTCCACCCATGGCCCCCAGCCGCCCGGTTCCGTCACTTCGACCGACTCGCCAGTCAGCTCGGACGCGAGGAGACGCAAGGCAGCAGTGTCCAGCGGCGGCCGGTAGTACAGGCCCAAATCAAAGTCGGAGGCGGGACGATGTGTTCCCCTCGCTCGGCTGCCGCCCAGACACACGCCGACCACTCCGCCGACGTCGGTCAACCGATCCGCGATCTCCATCAAGCGATCCACAGCCCAGAGTCTGCAGAACCAGATCACTCGCTGCGACCGCTTTTCTCAGCGCCCTCCGCCCTCGGGCCCACCCATCCGGGTGAAGTGCAGAGAAGGAACCTGCTGTGCAACGGCACCATCGTCTTCGACGACACCGGTGAACTTCTGCCGGACGGGCGCGCCGTGGGTCCACTGCGCGTGGTGGCGCGAACCGGGGAGTGACCGCGGTGGTCAGGCCGTCGGCGTCGTGAAGTCCAGCCGCTCCAGCCGCTCGGGGTCCGACAGGATGTAGATGCCCGTGATCCTGCCGTTGACGACGGTGACGCCCATGACCGACATGGGTCGGCCCTCGGGCGCCGTGACCAGCCCGATCGCCCCGTTGACCAGGGCGAGCCGGGCGTACGCGGAGTACTGCCGGAACATGAGCGCCCCCTTGGCCACGGTCGTCGCACCCCGCACCACCTTGGACGCGGCCACGCCGCTGACCAGGGGGCCGGAGTCGGCCCTCAACACCACGTCCGGGTCGAGGACTGCGACCAGGGCGTCGAAGTCTCCGGCGCGCGAGGCCGCGAGGAACGCCTCCACCGCCTCGCGCTGACGCCCCAGGTCCGGATCGGATGCGGGCTCCGCGCTCTGTACCCGGCGGCGGGCGCGGCTGGCGAGCTGCCGGGTCGCGGCAGACGTGCGCCCCACGACGGGAGCGATGTCGTCGAAGGGCACGGCGAACATGTCGTGCAGGACGAAGGCCAGCCGCTCGGCGGGCTCCAGCCTCTCCAGCACGACGAGGAGGGCGAGCCCGACCGAGTCGGCGAGCAGCACCTCCTGTTCGGGATCGACGCGCTCCAGGGGCGTGACGACGGGGTCCGGGACGAAGGTGTCCGCCATGGGCTCCTCACGGCGCGCGGTGCGGGAGCGCAGCATGTCGAGGCAGATCCGGCCGACGACCGTGGTGAGCCAGCCCGCCAGGTTCGTCACCTCGCTCACGTCGGAGCGGCTCAGCCTCAGCCAGGTCTCCTGGACGGCGTCGTCGGCCTCACTCAGCGAGCCCAGCATCCGGTAGGCCACGGCTCTGAGATGCCCGCGTTGCGCCTGGAAGCGTTCGGCCAGCAGTTCCTTGTCGTCCATCGATCCCCGTTTCGAAAAGCCGTCTGTGTGGAGCTCCGGAAGCGATCGAAGCACGGCTCCGGCGCCCCGTTGAGGCCGTGTCCGGCTAGCGGCCGAAAAGCTCGAAGGCCACGGCCGGTTCGCCACCGAACCGCTCGCCCACGGCCTCGGCAGCGGAGGTCAGGAAGGACCGTGCGTACGTCTCCGGGTCCTCATCGGTCAACGCCTCGACGTACGTGCGGTGTTCCAGCAGTGACCGGACCGCGCGCTCCAGTCCCGGTGCCGCCTCCACGGCATGGGTGTGCGTCGAGGAACCGGCGACGGCGACCCAGCGGACGCCGTTCCACGGCTCCAGGCCCCGCGCCGCCAGTTCCGGGAAGATCCACCGGTTGCCGGCGTCCGCCGCCGCGTCGAGGGTGGCCCGTCCCACGGCCATGTGGTCCGGGGTGTTCCAGGTCTCCCCGAACCAGGTGTCGCGGTGGTTGAGGGTGAGGACCAGTTCGGGGCGGTGCCGGCGGATCGCCGCCGCGATGTCCCGGCGCAGCGCGACCCCGTACTCGACGACACCGTCGCGGTGGTCGAGGAACTCCACCGTGGACACGCCGACCGCCGCGGCACTCGCCCGCTGCTCCCGTTCGCGCAGCGGACCGCAGACGGCGGGCTCCAATGAGTCGATCCCCGCCTCGCCACGGGTCGCGAGGACGTACGCGATCTCCCGGCCGCCGTCGGTCCACCCGGCGATCGCCGCCGAGCAGCCGTATTCGAGGTCGTCGGGATGAGCGACGACGGCGAGGGCGCGGCGCCAGTGGTCGGGCATGGGCTTGAGCTGGTCGTTGCGTGGCTCGGTCATGGCCGCAGACTAACGCCGTCCGTCCACCCGTCGGCCGGTGCGGTGAGTGTGCCGAACTGCCGGTGGCCAGGGGTGGTGCTGACACCACCCCTGGCCACGCTGCTCAGCCGCCTCCGGTCAGGCCTCGTCCCGCGTCAGCGCGAGCAGGCGGTCCAGGACGCGGGGTCCGCCCGCGCGGACGCCGTCGTGCTCGAACTCGTCCGTGACCCAGGTGCGCAGACCGCGGATCGTGCGGGCCGTCTCCAGGGCGTGCGCGGTGTCGACGTACATGTCGTCGTGGTAGATCGCCGCGGCCACCGGTACCTCGTTGGCGGCGAGGCGGGCGGGATCGTACAGCGGCGTCCAGTCCCTGCGCTCGGCGAGCAGGTGCGCGGTCTCACGCAGCGGACGCAGTGCCGGGTCCGTGTCGAACGTCCAGGGGTGCACGGACTCGCCCGTGAACAGGACCGGTCCATCGCCGGTCAGCGCCTTGGCCGCGTCGAACTGCGGGAATTCCCCGCGTACCCGCTCCGCCGACCAGGCGGTGGGGCGGTCGTCCTGGCCGTAGATCGCCTCGTGGACCAACGCGTACAGCGGGTGGCCCGCGTACGAGAGCACGCTGTGCACCTCCTCCTGGAAGGCGTCGGAGAGCGCGAAGCCCTGCGGAGTGCGGACAAAGGCGTTCTCCAGGAGGAAGTGGAGGCGGTGGCTGCCCTCGCTGCCGCCGAGGAGGATGCCGAGGGACTGGAAGGCCTCCACGGTGAGCTTGTAGCCGCCGTTCAGGACGGGCTCGTGCTGGAGCAGGTACTCGGCGATGCGGCGGACGCGTTCCACGTCCTGGGGGTAGCGGTCGTAGTGGGCGGTGACCTTGCGTTCGATGCGCGGGTACGCGGCCCTGTAGACGTCGTCCGCGTGCGCGTCGAGGGAGGGCAGGCCACCGGTGACCATGGCCGCGCGCAGGCCCTCGGGCGCCGTCGAGAGGTAGTTCACGGTGCAGAAGCCGCCGAAGCTCTGTCCGAGGACCGTCCACGGGGCACCGCCGGTGACCTGCGGGCGGATGGCCTCGCAGTCGCGGACGATGGAGTCCGCGCGGAAGTGCGTGAGGTAGTCGGCCTGCTCACGGTGGCCGCCGCGCAGCGGGAGCGTCTGCCGGTTGGCGGGCGTGGAGAAGCCGGTGCCGCGCTGGTCGAGGAGGAGGACGCGGTACTCCTCGAGCGCCCGGCCCAGCCATGCCTGCTTGCCGATGAAACGATTCGCCCCGAAGCCGGGTCCACCCTGGAGGTAGACGAGCCAGGGCAGGTCGGCGTCCGCCTTGGCGCTCGCGACGACCTCCCGCGCATACAGCTCGATCGTCTCCCCGCCGGGGTCGTCGTGGTCGAGGGGCACGGTGAAGCGGCGGTCGGTGAGGACGATGCCGGGCTGGCAGTAGCTGAGGCTCAAAAGTGCTCCCCGAGACGGACGGATTTCCAGGCCGCGTCCCAGTTCAGCACATGGTCCGGAGGTTCCGGCGCCCGGGGATCAAGAAACCCATACTGACCGGCCGCTCAGCCGGTTTCATGGCCTCTTCGGCGGACCGGCGGGAGCGGAGGACTCAGCGCGCCGCCAGGCTGGAGCGGCGCACCACCAACTCCGGCCGGAGCACGACCCGCCGGTGCTCATGTCCCCGTTCCCCTGACTCCGCCTCGGTCTCCTCCAGCAGGAGCTCCGCGGCGAGCGCGCCCATGGTGACGGCGGGCTGCCGTACGGAGGTGAGCGGAACGGCGGCCGCCGCGGCGAACTCGATGTCGTCGTAGCCCACGATGGCGAGGTCGTCGGGGACGCTCACCCCGGCCGCGTACATGGCCTGAAGGACGCCGAGTGCGAGCAGGTCGTTGGCGCAGAACACTGCGGTCGGGCGGTCGGCGAGCCCGAGGAGCCGGGCGCCGGCGTCCCGGCCGGCGGCCACGTCGAGGCGCTCGGTCGGCAGTTCGCGCAGTGCCTCCGGTCCGAGCGCGGCCTCGGCCAGCGCGTTCAGGGCGCCGGTGCGGCGGTCCCTGACCTGGTTCAGTCCGGGCGGGCCGCTGACGTACGCGATGGAGCGGTGCCCGGCGTCGACCAGATGCCGTACGGCCAGGGCGCCGCCCGTCACGTCGTCGACCGATACCGAGCACTCGGTGGTGCCCTCGGCGACCCGGTCGACCAGCACGAACGGGATGCCGTGGCGGCGGAAGATCTCGATGTTGCGGCCGGTCGCGTCGGCGGGGGTGAGCAGCACGCCGCGCACCCGCTGTTCGGCGAAGAGCGCCAGGTACTCGGCTTCCTCGGCGGGGCTCTGGGCGCTGTTGCAGACCATCACGCCGAGCCCCGCCTCGCGGGCGGCCCGCTCGGCGCCGCGGGCCACGTCCACGAAGAACGGGTTGCCCATGTCGAGGACGAGCAGCCCCATGATCCGGCTGCGCCCGGCACGCAACTGCCGCGCGGACTCGCTGCGGACGTAGCCGAGACGGTCGATGGCGGACTGCACGCGGGCACGGGTCTCGGACGCGACCGACTCGGGGCGGTTGATGACGTTCGAGACCGTACCCACGGAGACTCCGGCTGCGCGGGCGACGTCCTTGATACCCACCGACTGGGCCATCAGGCGAGGACCTCCAGGAAGACGGGGGCGGCGGGCAAGGCTTCACATTACCGTCACCGCCCCACGGGACAGACCCGCTCACGCGGGCAGTGCGAAGTCGACGACGTGGAGCGCCGACGGGGTCGTTCCACTGGACTTCTCCTCGGTGGCTCAGCTGCAGCCTGTCCTCGGGCGTCGAGAGGAACTGCGGGTAGGTGAACTGCGAGGTGAGCGCCAGCCCGTCCAGTGAGGTCTGGACCGACCCGAAGACCGACGAGGTCCAGGCGGTGGTGCCGGGGCCGTCCGTCAGCCCGGCGTGCGGGCACGACCAGGACGGGCCCCGGTCCCGGCACTCGCCCCTCGGTGTCCCTGTGCCGCGGCGCGTGCGGATCCGCCGCGGCGCCCCCACGGGGCCGCGGCTATCCGACGAGTGCCTGGGTGCCCAGCACCGTGAGCAGGGCGAGGCGTTCCGCGTCCTCGGTGCCGGGATCGGCCGTGTAGATCATGATGTGCAGGTCGGCGCCCGCCACGGTGAGCACGTCGCAGTCCAGTGTCAGGGTGCCCACCTGCGGATGATCGATGGTCTTGCGCGCGGCCTCGTGGCGGCCGACGGCGCCGGAGTCCCACAGCTCGGCGAACCGGCCGCTGTTCGCCCGCAGTTCCGCGACCAGGCGCCGCAGCTGCTGGTCGGCCGGGTAGCGGTCGGCGGCCGCCCGCAGGTCGGCGACCAGTGCGGCCTCGAACGCGCGCCGGGACTCGGGTGTGTGCCGGACGCGGGTGTTGCCCTGGCCCACCAGGTGGCGCCACACGGCGTTGCGTTCGTTGCCGCGCCATCGGGACGGATCGCCCATGAGCGCCGCGTACGGCGGGTTGGCCACGAGCAGCGTCCAGGACGCGTCGGACACCGCGACGGGTGTCCCCGTCAGCCTGTCCAGCAGTCGCTGGACGCTCGGCGTGATGTGTGTGGGCACCGTGTCCGGGCCGGGCGGCGCCAGCCCGGCCAGCCTGAACAGGTGTGCGCGTTCGGTCCCCGACAGCCGCAGGGCCCTGGCCAGCGCCTCGACGACCTGCGCCGACGGATTGGAGGCGCGACCCTGTTCGAGGCGGGTGACGTAGTCGACGGAGATCCCGGCCAGCTGGGCCAGTTCCTCACGGCGCAGTCCGGGCGCCCTGCGCTGCCCGCCGGCGGGCAGCCCGGCGGCCTGGGGTGGGACCCGGTCACGCCAGCGCCGCACCGCCTTGCCGAACTCCGCCGTCGCCATGCCCACCAGTGTGGCACCGCCGACCGCCAGGCTTCCTGGTACCAGCGGTCCCAGGAAGACGGGTCCTCTGGCTGACGACACCGCTCGGTCGAATCCTTGGGGCATGACGACAACACTGATCACCGGAGCCAACAAGGGACTCGGATTCGAGACCGCCCGTCGACTCGTCGATGCGGGCCACACCGTCTACCTCGGCAGCCGGGACGCCGAACGCGGACGCCGGGCCGCCGAACGCCTGGGCGCGCGACTGGTCCTCATCGACGTCACCGACGACGCGTCCGTGGCTGCCGCGGCGAAGACGATCGAGGCCGACGGCGGACTGGACGTGCTGGTCAACAATGCCGGTATCGAGGCGCGGACGCCGGAGGGAGGCGTGGTCGGCGCCGCGGACCTGACCCCCGACATGATGCGGTCGCTGTTCGAGACGAACGTCTTCGGCCTGGTACGCGTCACCCACGCGTTCCTGCCCCTGCTCCAGCGCTCTGCCGCCCCGGTCGTGGTCAATGTCAGCAGCGGTCTGGCATCGCTGACCCGGGTCACCGCCGAGGGCACCCCGACGTACGCCTACCCGGGGGTCGCCTATCCGGCGTCGAAGACCGCGGTCAACATGATCACGGTGCAGTACGCGAAGGCGTTCCCGAACATGCGGATCAACGCGGTGGAGCCCGGTTACACGGCCACGGATCTGAACCATCACACCGGCATCCGGACCGTCGAGGAGGGCGCGGAGATCATCGTCCGCATGGCCCAGGTGGGCCCGGACGGCCCGACGGGGGGCTACTTCGACGTCGAGGGACCCCTCCCCTGGTGAGACGGGGGGTTTTGAAGGGCTCGGTGTGACGGCGGTGCGCCGTCACGCCGGGCCCTTTTCCCGTACGGACTCTCGTGCACGTCCGGCGACCGTGCGGTGCAGCCGGTCCGAGCCGGCATCGAGGCAGGAGCGTGCGGTAGGCGAGCCCGCGGCTCGCCCGCCGCGCACAAGGCGTCGCAGACCAGCCGTGTACCGGTGAATTCGGTGGCGACCCTGTACCAGCTGACGGCGGCCCGTTCCTCGGCGCTGTTCGAGCAGGCGAGCGCCTGTTGCTGATTCCCGACCTGATCACGTACTGGCTCACGGGCGAGCAGGGCACCGAGCTCACCAACGCGTCGACCACCCAGCTCATCGACCCCCGCACGCGCGACTAGTCGTACGACATCGCGGGCCGGCTGGGGATCGGCCTGAACCTGTTCGCACCGCTGCGCCGGCCCGGCGACCCGGCGGGCGTGCTGCGACCGGAAGTGCTGGAGGAGACCGGGCTGACCGGGCCGGTTACGGTGACGGCCGTCGGCTCCCACGACACCGCGTCGGCGTGGCCGCAGTACCGGCCATCGGTGAGCGGTTCGCGGACATCTGCACCGGCGCCTGGTCCCTGGCCGGCCTGGAGCTGACGGCTCCTGTACTGACCGAGGCGAGCCGCGCCGCCAACTTCACCAACGAGCTGGGGCTGGACGGCACGGTCCGCTATCTGCGCACCATCATGGGGCTGTGGCTGCTCCAGGAGTGCCTCCGGGAATGGGGCGGCCCCGACCTGTCGGCACTGTTGTCCGCAGCCGCAGGCGTACCGGCGCTGCAGTCCGTGGTGGACGCGGGTGACGCGGCGTTCCTGGCCCCCGGCCGGATGCCGGCCCGCATCGCCGAGGCGTGCCGCGCTTCGGGGCAACCGGTGCCGCAGTCCCCTGCCGAGATCACGCGGTGCATCCTCGACTCCCTGGCGCTCGCCCACCGCCGGGCCGTCACCGACGCCCAACGGCTCGCCGGCCATCCGGTCGACGTGGTGCACATCGTCGGAGGCGGCACCCGCAACGCACTCCAGAGCCGGGGTCTCCCCGAGGCCGCGTTCGGCGATTACCCTGCACTCATCCGATGACCGATCACAAGGAGCCGCGATGCGTGTCGCCCTGTTCCTGACCTGTGTCAACGACACGCTCTATCCGGACACCGGGCGCGCCGTGGTGAAGCTCCTGACCAGGCTGGGCGTCGAGGTCGACTTCCCGACGGCGCAGACCTGTTGCGGGCAGGCCCACTACAACACGGGATACCGGCATGAGGCCGAGCCGCTTGCTGTGAAGTTCTCCGATGTATTCCGGGAGTACGAGGCCATCGTGACCCCGTCAGGGTCGTGCGGGGCGATGGTGCGGGAGCTGTATCCGCGGATGGGCGAGCGGGCGCGGGCCGAGGGGCGCGGGGACACGCTCGCGACCACCCTGGCGCCCGTGGTCCCGAAGACGTACGAGCTCACGGAGTTCCTGGTGGACGTGCTGGGCGTGATGGACGTGGGCGCGTACTACCCGCACCGGGTGACGTACCACCCGACCTGCCACGGCCTGCGGGGGCTGGGGCTCGGCGACCGTCCGACACGGCTCCTCCAGGCCGTCAGAGGACTGGAGTTGGCCGAGCTGCCGGGCGCCGAGGAGTGCTGCGGCTTCGGCGGCACCTTCGCCTTGAAGAACTCCGATGTCTCGGCCGCCATGGGCGCCGACAAGGTGCGCAACGCCGAGTCGACGGGCGCCGAGGTGCTGTGCGCCGCCGACAACTCCTGTCTGATGCACATCGGCGGCACGATGACGCGGCTGAGCGTCGGGATGCGGCCGGTGCACATCGCGGAGATCCTGGCGAGCACGGAGGAGGAGCCGGTGCTATGAGCGTCGACAACGCGGTGAAGGGACACAACGCATGAGCGGGACGTTCGTCGGGATGCCGGCGTTCCCGGAGGCCGCGCACGAGGCGGTCGGCAACGAGACCCTGCGCCGGAATCTGCGGCACGCCACCCACACCATCCGGGCCAAGCGCGCCAAGGCGGTGGCGGAGGTGTCCGACTGGGCGGCACTGCGGGAGGCAGGGCGGCGGATCAAGGACCACACACTCCGTCATCTCGACCGTTATCTCACGCAGTTGGAGGAGGCGGTCACCGCCGCGGGCGGCACCGTCCACTGGGCGGCGGACGCGGACGAGGCCAACAGGATCGTCGCCGAACTGGTCAAGGCGACCGGCGAGTCGGAGGTCGTCAAGGTCAAGTCCATGGCCACGCAGGAGATCGGCCTGAACGAAGCGCTGGAGGCGGAGGGCATCCGGGCGTACGAGACCGATCTCGCCGAGCTGATCGTGCAGTTGGGCAAGGACCGGCCCTCCCACATCCTGGTCCCCGCGATCCACCGCAACCGCGGCGAGATCCGCGACATCTTCCGCTCCGAGATGGGCGAATGGGGGCGCCCGGCGCCCGACGGGCTGAGCGACACACCCGCCGAACTGGCCGAGGCGGCCCGGCTGCACCTTCGTGAGAAGTTCCTGCGCGCCAAGGTGGGCATCTCCGGTGCCAACTTCATGGTCGCCGAGACGGGGACGCTGGTGGTGGTCGAGTCGGAGGGCAACGGGCGCATGTGCCTGACCCTGCCCGAGACGCTGATCTCGGTCGTCGGCATCGAGAAGATCGTGCCGACCTGGCGGGACCTGGAGGTGTTCCTGCAGACGCTCCCCCGCTCCTCGACCGCGGAGCGGATGAACCCGTACACCAGCATGTGGACGGGTACCACGGACGCCGAGACGGCAGACGGCCCGCGGACCTTCCACCTGGTCCTGCTGGACAACGGCCGCAGCGACACGCTCGCCGACCAGGTCGGACGTCAGGCGCTGCGGTGCATCCGCTGCTCGGCGTGTCTGAACGTCTGCCCGGTGTACGAGCGGGCGGGCGGCCACGCCTACGGCTCGGTCTACCCGGGCCCCATCGGTGCCATCCTCAGCCCTCAACTCAGGGGCATGCAGAGCGAGATCGACGCCTCGCTGCCGTACGCGTCCTCGCTGTGCGGCGCGTGCTACGACGTGTGCCCGGTCGCCATCGACATCCCCGAGGTGCTGGTGCATCTGCGGGAGCGGGTCGTGGAAGGCGGGAGCGTGACGCGGGCCGGCAACAAGGTGATCCTGAAGCCGGCGAAGGGGCATGCCGCCGAGCGGGCGGCGATGCGGGCTGCGCGCTGGGCCTTCAGCCACCCCGGCGCGCTGCGCACCGGCCAGCGGATCGCGTCGCGGTCACGGCGCTTCCATCCGCGGACGCTGCCGGGTCCCGGCAAGGCGTGGAGCGCGAGCCGGGACCTGCCGGCGGTGCCCGCGGAACCGTTCCGCGACTGGTGGCAGCGCACGCACGGAGGGAAGAAGAACAGGTGAGCAGCAGGGATCGGATCCTGGGCCGGGTGCGGCGCGCGCTGAAAGACGTACCCAAGGACGACACGCCGTACGAGCAGGCTGTTTCCCGGGACTATCTACGGCAGCACGGCGAGCTGACCGTCGAGCAGACGGTGGATCTGCTGGCGGAGAACCTGGCGGACTACCGGGCGATCGTACACCGCACGACTGCGGAGGAGCTGTCGTATGTGATCATGCGACTGCTCGCCGAGCGCGGGTCTCAGTCCGTGCTCGTGCCCGCGGGCCTCCCGCCGGACTGGATGTCGGCCGCCGACCCGACGCGTGTCCACGACCGTGCGGTGAGCACGCCCCACGACCTGGACAGGGTGGAGAGCGTCGTCACCGGCTGCGCGGTCGCCATCGCCGAGACCGGCACCATCGTGCTGGACGGCTCACCGGACCAGGGCCGCCGTCGTATCACGCTCGTCCCCGACCACCACATCTGTGTCGTGCGCGTCCCCGGGCAGGTGGTGTCGTCCGTACCCCAGGCACTGGAGCGCCTCGACCCGACACGCCCGCTGACCTGGATCTCCGGGCCGTCCGCGACGAGCGACATCGAGCTGGACCGGGTGGAGGGGGTGCACGGTCCGCGCACCCTGGAGGTGGTGCTGGTGAGCGAGGAGTGACGGGCGCCGATAGCGTGAGGGAATGATCCGGTTCGAGGAGGTCACCAAGCGGTACCCGGACGGCACGACGGCCGTGGAGGACCTGTCCTTCGCGGTCGCGAAGGGCGAGCTCGTCACGCTCGTGGGACCGTCCGGCTGCGGTAAGACGACCACGATGATGATGGTCAACCGGCTCATCGAGCCGACCTCGGGGCGGATCTTCGTCGGCGGCGAGGACATCGCGACCGTCGACCCCGTGCGCCTGCGCCGCCGCATCGGTTATGTGATCCAGCAGGTGGGCCTGTTCCCGCACCGGACCGTTCTGGACAACACGGCGACCGTGCCGTCCCTGCTCGGCTGGAAGAAGGCGAAGGCACGGGCACGGGCCGCCGAGTTGCTCGGCCTGGTGGGCCTGGATCCGAAGACGTACGGACCGCGCTATCCGGACCAGTTGTCGGGCGGCCAGCGGCAACGCGTGGGGGTGGCCCGGGCGCTGGCCGCCGATCCGCCGGTCCTGCTGATGGACGAGCCGTTCGGGGCGGTCGACCCGGTGGTGCGGGTGCAGTTGCAGGACGAGTTCCTGCGGATGCAGGCGGCCGTGCGCAAGACGGTGCTGCTGGTGACGCACGACATCGAGGAGGCGGTGCGGCTCGGCGACCGCATCGCGGTGTACGGGCAGGGGCGCATCGAGCAGTTCGACACGCCCGGGGCGGTGCTCGGCACGCCCGCGACACCGTACGTCGCCGAGTTCGTGGGCGCGGACCGGGGGCTGAAGCGGCTGTCGGTGACGGAGATCGAGCCGAACGATCTGGAGCAGCCGCCGGTCGCACGGCTCGACGAGCCCGCAGAACGGGCGGCGGCGCGGCTGCACGAGCAGGGCGCGCGGTGGGCGGTCGTCCTCGACACCGACGGCGATCTGCACGGCTGGGCCGGGGTCGGCGAACTCCGCGAGGGCGGCCTGGTCCGCGACCATGCCCGCAGGATGAACTCCTGGGTTCCGGTGGGCGCTTCGCTGAAGCAGGCCTTCGGAGTACTGCTCCAGCACGACGCGGGGTGGGTGGCGGTGCTGGACGGAGCACACTTCCTGGGGGTCCTGACCCCGGCCAAGCTCCACGAGGCGCTGCGCCGCTCGGTGGACGCGGACGCGCGGGGCATCCCGCGGGGGCAGGTGCCGTTCGACTCGGTCGCGGGCGCGTAGCCCTCCCGGGAGGCGGTCGGTGCCAGGGGCACGGGGCCGTGGGCGGTCGTCGCCCCGGCGCTCCCGTGTGACGCACGACACGCGGAGCAGAGTGCATTTTTTACCCAGAGCAATGATGAATCCGCGCGGCCCGTCCGTACCTCATGGCGTACACGCCGCTCGCTCCTGGAGACAGCATGCCCTTTTCCCGCAACATGGCCGGAACCGTCTTCGTGGCCGGTGCTCTGGGCCTGACCCTCACTGCCCTCGCCTACCCCACCATGCTCGGCATCCAGACGACGTCCAGCTCGCCGGACCGCGTCATCGCCAACACCCGCTACGGCCCGCTCACCGAGGCCGACCGCGACTTCGTGGTCAAGGTGCGTGCCGCAGGGCTGTGGGAGTACCCGCTGGGTGAAATCGCGCTGAAGAAGGGCTCGACGCCGGAGATGAGGGAGGCCGGCAAGCATCTGATCGTCGGGCACGCCGGACTCGACGCGCTGTGCCGCAAGATCGCCCCGGAACTGGGCATCACCCTGCCCAACCAGGCCTCCCCGCAACAGCAGCAGTTCGTGGCGACCTCGGCGGCCGCGTCGGGCAAGGAGTTCGACAACACCGCCGCCAACATCATGCGTGTCACCCACGGCCAGATCTTCCCGACCGTCGCCAAGATCCGCGCCACCACGAAGAACACCCTCGTGCGCCAGCTCGCCGATCTGGCCAACGACACCGTTCTCGACCACATCACCGTGCTGGAGAAGACCGGCACGGTCAATTTCGACCAGGTCCTCTTCCAGGAGACCACCCCGCCGAAGCTGCCCAAGGACCAGCTCACCCCGCCCCCGCCGCAGCCCGGCTCACCGATGGTCGTCCTCACCCCCCGCCCCGACCTGAACGTGAACACCGCCTCCCCTGCGCCCAGCCCGACGGTCGGCTGATGGCACGGGCTGCCACAGAAGTCGCGACGCGGTCAGCACCGCCCCGGTGACCGCGTCGGCATCGTCCATGGGCCCCGCCGACGTCACGCACCGCTCACTTCAGCAGGCCCTTGTCCTTGAGATACGTGCGCGCCACGTCCTCGGGCAGCCGTCTCCAGTTGTCCACCCGCTGGTTCATGGACGCCAAGTCCTGCGTGGTGAGCACCGCGTTGAGGACGCCGAGGGCCTTGGTGGCACGTTCGCCGCCCGCGCGGGAGCGGTTGACGACCGGGACGACGTAGTCCGCGTTCTGCAGGTGCCTGTCGTCGGCGAGCAGGACGAGCCCGAACTCGTCGAGGGTCGCGTCCGTCGTCGTGGTCAGCATCATCTGGTCCCGGCCACTCTGGACGGCCCGCTTCGCCTCGGTGGTGCCGACGCCCTTGGGGTCGACGCCGGTGATGTCGATGCCGTACGTCTTCTTCAAACCCGGTACGCAGTACGGCCGTCGGACGCATTCGTCACCCGCCGCGAGCCTGACCTCGAGGCCTGATCGGCCGAGGTCGCTCAGTGTCTTCAGGTGGTGTCGGCGGGCGTACGCCCGCGTCACCGCGAAGGCGTTCTGGTCGACCGCCCGGCCGGGATCGAGCACCGTGAGTCCCCGAGGAACGGCAAGTTTCCGCAGGGCTGCCATGGTGGCGGCGAGGTCCGGTGAACCGACGGGCGCGGCCCCGGCACCGTTGGTCTTGGCGTTGAGCCAGTCCGCGAAGGTGGCCGCATACTCGGGGACGACGTCGATCTGCCCCGACTCCAGGGCGGGTTCGTACAGTTCGCGGTTGGCGACGGTGAGTACCGAGGTCCTGTAGCCGGCCTGGGTCAGCAGCAGCGCGTACATCTGGGCGAGCAGGTCGCTCTCGGTGAAGCCGGCCGAGCCGACGGTCAGGTGCCTGCTGTCACCCGGCGTGGCGGTGACCTGGCCACGGGTCTCCAGGGAGGGGCCCGTCGCACAGCCGGCGGCCAGGAGCACGCTCGCGACCGCCGCGCAGCGTCTCACGGCGAGCCTCTCGTCCAGCGCGGTGCCAGCCGCTCTACGGCCTCGAAGATCCCTTCGACGATCAGTGCGAACCCGGCCACCAGGACGGCCCCGGCGACGACCTGCGGAGTACTGGCCAGGTTGAAGCCCGCGGTGATGATCCGGCCGAGGCCGCCGCCGCCCGCCAGCGCGGCGATCGTGGCGGTCGCGACCAGTTGTACGGCGGCGATCCGCACCCCGTTGAGGACCATGGGGAGCGACAGGGGCAGTTCCACGTGAAGCAACATCTGCCGACCGGTCATCCCCATACCCCGCGCCGCTCGCACCACATTGCGGTCGACCTCGCGCATGCCGACGTACGCGTTGGTGAGCAGCGGCGGGACGGCGAACAGGACGAGGGCGACGACTGTCGGGCCCTCGCCCCATGCGCCGATCGGGGTGAGCAGGAGGAGCACCAGCACGGCGAAGGTGGGGACCGCACGGCCGACGTTGGAGATGTTGACGGCGAGAGCGCCGCCCTTGCCCAGGTGGCCCAGGACGAGCGCGACCGGCAGCGCGATCACGCAGCTGATGACCAGACAGACGACGGTCAGGACGAGGTGCTGCGCCAGCCGGTGCCAGATGCCGTCGTCGCCCGTCCAGTGGGCCGGTTCGGTGAGCCAGTGCCAGGTGTCGCCGAGGGTCTTCATCCACGTCTCGCCCTGGTCCAGGGTGTGATCAGCCACTGCACGCCGAGCAGCAGCAGATCGGCCGCCACCGCGATCACCACGCACAGCACGGACGCGGTCAGCACCTGTGCCTTGAAGTATGTGTTCATGCCCGCGTAGATCAGGTTCCCGAGCCCGCCGAAGCCGACGATCGCCCCGACCGTGACCAGGGAGACCGCGGAGACGGTGGCGATGCGGAGCCCGGCCATGGCGGCAGGCAGGGCGAGCGGCAGTTCGACGGTGAGCAGCAGCCGGATCGGGCCGTATCCCATGCCGCGGGCGGCCTGCCGGGTCTCCTCGGGGACGGCGCGCAGTCCGGCGAGGGTGTTACGGACCAGCAGGGTGAGCGAGTAGAGGACGAGACCGGCGACGACCAGCGCGGCAGACAGCCCGTACAGGGGAAGGAGCAGCGAGAACATCGCCAGGGAGGGGATCGTGTAGAGGATGGTGGTGACGGCGAGGACGGGACCCGCGGCCCAGCCCCAGCGGCGCGCCAGCACGGCCAGGGGGACGGCGAGGACCAGGCCGATGAGCACGGAGACGGCGGTCAGCTGCAGATGCTGGAGCACCGCGTCGAGAATGATGTGACGGCGGCTGCTCAGATACGCACCGCAGATCCATTCGTTGCGGGCGAGGCAGTCGTCCGGAGGCGCGGTCACGCGTCCATTGCACCGGCCGGGTGAGCCCGCGCGCTCGTTCTGCTGACCCGTCCGGGGACAGCTGCGCGTGCCCGCTCAGTGCGCGTGCCCGTTCAGTGCCCGCGCCACCACCTTCAGGTCCGAGACCAGCCCGGCGTAGGCGGACTCCCGGTCATCGGCGCGCAGGATCGCCGAGGGGTGCACGGTGGCGACCACGTACTGCTCCTCGTCGGTGCCGGGCATCGGCAGCAGATTACCCCGGTCCTTGGTTACCCGGAAGGAGCCACCCAGCAGCGCCTTGCCCGCGGTCGCGCCCAGGGCCACCACGACCTCGGGGCGGACCAGGTCCAGTTCGGCGCGCAACCAGGGCCGGCAGGCGGACATCTCGCGCAGGCTGGGCGCCTTGTGGATGCGCCGTTTGCCGCGCTCGGCGACGGTGAACTTGAAGTGTTTGACAGCGTTGGTGACGTAGGCCGTGCCCCGGTCGATTCCGGCCTCCTCCAGGGCCTTGTCCAGCAGGCGGCCGGCCGGGCCGACGAAGGGTTCACCCTTGCGGTCCTCCTGGTCGCCGGGCTGCTCCCCCACCAGCACGACCCGGGCGGAGGCGTCGCCTCGGCCGAACACGGTCTGGGTGGCGTTCTCGTACAGGGGGCAGCCCCGGCAGCCCGCGGCGGCGCGCCGGTACGCGTCGAGCCCGCCGTGGTGCGGCAGGAACGGGCTGGCGTCGTACGCGCTCGCCCGGTCGTCGTCGGGACGGCTCATGCCTGCTTCACCTCCGGCGCCGCCGATGTACTCGCCCGCGTCCCGCAGTACCCTCCCCCAGCTCGCACACACATGGTCGTATGGTGACGATGGGGGGAAGTCCGATAATGCCGAAAGCCACGCCACCCCGGAGGGGACGATGACCTCGAAAGCCCGTCCGGGACATGAGGAGCCGGACGCCACCGGCCACGAATCGGAGCGGATCTTCCAGCTCGAGGAGGAGGTCGGGCAGCTCAAGGAGGCCGTGAACTCGCATGCGGTCGTGGACCAGGCGATCGGCATGCTCGTCGCCCTTGGGCATGTCTCGCCCGACCAGGGGTGGGAGGTCCTCCGGGAAGTCTCCCAGCACGCGAACATCAAGCTGCGCAATGTCGCGGAGATGATAATCATCTGGGGACGCAACGGGGATCTACCCGACCACGTCCGCGTTCTTCTGGAGGAAACGCTGGACCGCTACGGCCCCACCCAGCTTCCGGAGGACCCTCCGCCTCATTGAGGCTCCTCGCCAGCGAGCGGAGGGCCCTCCGGCCAATCGCCCTCCGGTTTCGCTCCGTTGCCCGTGAGGTACTCGTCGTGCGGCGTGTTTCGAATACCGCCTCGCGGATAGTCCGGAAGGTGTCGGCGCACTGGCCAAACCGTTCCCGGGAGGGTTCGGCAGTGAGCCCACCGCAAACGGCCGTCCGGTCGATGAGCGGCCGGGCGGCCGGATGCTGGCCGACCCCGACGGCGGGGCGGCGGGGCGGCGGGGCGGCGGGGCGAGCTGGGACATCACGCGATATCGGCGAGCGCCTCTTCGCGCACGCGCGCACAGCAGCCACTGAGCAGACGCGAGACATGCATCTGCGAGATACCGAGTTGATTCGCTATGCGGCTCTGGGTCATACCGCGGAAGTAGCGCAGGTAGAGGATGGTGCGCTCACGCTCGGGCAGGGACTGCAGACACGGCTTGACTGCCTCGCGGTCGACGATCAGGTCGAAACCGGAATCCGATTCGCCCAGCGCGTCGCCCAGTGCGTACCCGTCGTCACTGCCCGAGACCTCCGCGTCGAGGGACAGGGCGGTGAAGCTGTCCATGGCTTCCAGGCCCACGCGGACGTCCTCCTCACTGAGGTGTGCGTGCTCTGCGATCTCGGCGACGGTCGGGCCGTGTCCCGGGGTCTCCTGCGAGATCTCCTTGGCGGCCACACGCACCCGGTTGCGCAGGTCCTGGACACGGCGGGGGACGTGCAGGACCCACATGTGGTCGCGGAAGTGCCGCTTGATCTCGCCGGTGATCGTGGGGATCGCATAGCTTTCGAAGGCGTACCCGCGGGCGGGGTCATAGCGGTCGACCGCCTTGACCAGACCCAGTGCCGCGACCTGGCACAGGTCCTCGATGGATTCACCCCGGCCGCGGTAGCGGCGGGCGATGCGCTCGGACATGGGGAGCCATGACTGGACGATCTCGTCGCGCAGCGTCTTCCGCTCGGGGCCGTCGGGCAGACCGCGTAGCCGACCGAAGGCCTCAGCGGTGTCAGGGGCGTCGTCGTGCGGGTGTTGCTTCGCTTTGACCGTAATGCGCATGGTGCTTTTCAACTCCCTCGAGGGGCTGACTGGACAGTCAACATGGGAGGTCGCACTCACAGCACACGGGACACACACCCGGGGTCTGGTGAGCCAGCTCCCACGGACGTGCCTCCTGTCCGAAGCACTCGTAACCGGCATTCCCGCATTCCACTTCGCCAAACAATTCCACGGCAAGTGACTCAGAGAGTTCACTCGATTCCTGCATGTGACAACCATCGGTAATCGCGGAAATTCCGGACCCGGAATTCTCCGGGGAATGGCGAATTCAACGTTCGAATGGCCGCTCCACAGGTCGCTCGGCGCCCCGCCCGGAAGCGGGGCACAGCCAGATGGTGGCGAGAGGAGGAAGGGTGAGGCGGATGCCGTGCCCTGGACCGGGTTCGGACGGGATCGGGTCGGGGTTGTGGACGTCGCCGCCGCCGTACTTCGCCAGGTCGGTGTTCAGGATCTCGTGCCAGGCCGGGATGTCGTCGGGGACGCCCAGGCGGTAGTCGTGGCGCACGACCGGGGAGAAGTGGGAGACGGCCAGCAGCGGTGTGCCCTCCGCGTCGAGGCGCAGGA
>NZ_JBVHHL010000086.1:0-23592 GCF_055561075.1 Streptomyces sp. NPDC022910 | reverse complement strand
ATCCCACTGCGATAGGACAACGGTGCGGGTCTCACACCCGCACACGGATCAGCAGCGCCTCGTGGCGCACGGTCTCGCACCTCCACTCGGTCACATGGCGCCTCGTGGCGCACCCAGCCGTTCTTGCGCCTAGCGGTGTGGGCGAGGCGGACACGGACACGGGACGATCTCCTGCGCTGGGACGACGGGATGCTGACAGGAATCGAGCCTGGCGCCCTTTTGGGCCTGGTGGCAGGCCGGGCTGTGCCGGGGAGCGCTGTTCGGGGGTATGACAGGACCCCCCACATGCCTGCCACGCAGGTCAGGCAGTGTGACACTGGCGATATGGCGTCCGAGCACAGCACCGGCAGGAGCGGCGACATGGAGCTGGGCAGGTTCCTGCGCGCGCGCCGCACCCAGACCAGCCCCGACGAAGTCGGCCTCACCGTAGGAACCGGCCTGCGCCGTACCCCCGGTCTGCGCCGTGAGGAACTGGCCACGCTGGCAGGCATCAGTATCGACTACTACGTCCGCCTGGAGCGAGGCAAGGAGACCCGTCCCAGCCCCTCCGTCCTTGATGCCCTCGCCCGTGCCCTGCACCTTGACGACGCCGAACACCAGCACCTGCGTGAGCTCGCCGCCCTGGCCGCCCGCTACGCCCCCGAGCCCTCCCCTCCGCCCAGTCGGGAGTAATTGTCAAATCCTGTGGATCATTGTCTGCGCCAGCGAAGTTCGGGTGGGTGCCCCCGAGTGTCGACGAGCGCGGCTCGTTTGTGACACTCGTCCCCATGACCAGCAGCAACGTCCTTAGCTTCACGCAGATCGTTGACCCGCACGAGATCACTGAGGAGCTGAAGCAGACCCTCGTGGACTGCTGGACCGAGGTGAGCAATGCGGGTGGGGCGGCCGGGTTCCCCTTTCCGCCGGTGGATGCCGCAGAGGTCACCGCTGTCCTTGACCGCATCATCGAGAAGCTTGCCCCAACGACCAGCCGCCTTCTGATCGCCCTGGCCGACGGCACCGTCGCGGGCTGGCTGAACATCCGCTGCGATCCCCATCCGGTCGTCGCGCACTGGGGCACGATTCACCACGTGCAAACCCGTCTCGGCGTCCGGGGCCAGGGGATCGGCGCGGCATTGATGAGCCGGGTCCGTGAGGTCGCCCGCGACGAGATGGGCCTGGAGCAGCTGCACCTTGCCGCCCGCGGTGGTGTCGGTCTCGAAGAGTTCTATGGCCGACTCGGCTGGAAGGAGATCGGCAGGTGGCCCGGCGCTCTGCGGCTGGCCTCCGACGACGATCGCGATGAGGTCCTCATGATGTTGTCGCCTTTGTGACACCCAGCAACCTGATCTCGGCCCAGGTAGGGCACGACGACAGGGACAGCAAGGTTGTCATGCCGAGAGGGGCTGCGTGCGCTCGATGAGCTGTCCGCGTTCGAAGCGGGCTCCGGCGCGGACGACGGCGACGAGGTGAGGTGAGTTCACGGCCCGCCAGCGGGCCTGGGCGGACTCGACGAGCTTGAAGACCATGGCCAAGGCGGCGGCCGCGCTGCCGGCCCCTCGGGTGACCTTGGTCCGCAAGCGAACGGTGGCGAAGGTCGACTCAATCGGGTTCGTTGTGCGCAAGTGGATCCAGTGCTCGGCGGGAAAGTCGTAGAACGCCAGCAGTTCGTCGACGTCGTCGGTGATCTTCTTGACAGCCTTGGGGAACTTCGCGCCGTAGCTCTTGGCGAACGCGGCGACGGCCTTGAGCGCGTGGTCGCGGTCCTCGGCGTTGTAGATCTCCTGCAGGGCCTTCTTCGCGCCGGGCTGCGCGGACTTCGGCAGGGCGTTCGCAACGTTGGCGATCTTGTGAACCCAGCACCTCTGATGCCGGGTCTCGGGGAAGACTTCGGCCAGGGCCTTCCAGAAGCCGAGTGCGCCGTCGCCGACCGCGAGCACGGGAGCTCGCATCCCGCGCCGCTGGCAGTCGCGCAGCAGGTCGGCCCAGGAGTCGGCGGACTCGCGGTAGCCATCGTTCATGGCGATCAGCTCTTTCGTGCCGTCCGCGCGGACGCCCATCAGCACCAGCACGCACGACTTCGCCTCCCTCAGGCGTATGCGCAGGTGGATGCCGTCGGCCCAGACGTAGACGTAGTCGCTGGCGGACAGATCGCGCTCGCCGAACGCCTGGTGGTCGGCCTGCCACTGCTGAGTGAGGCGGGTGACCGTCGCCGGCGATAGCCCGGCCGTCGACCCCAGGAACTGCTCGAGTGCGGGCACGAAGTCGCCAGACGACAGGCCGTGGAGATAGAGCAGGGGCAGCACCTCGCTGATCTTCGGGGACTTGCGGCACCAAGGCGGCAGGATCGCGGAGGAGAACCGCTTGCGCTCGCCCGAGGCCTCGTCGACGCGCTTGTCGTTCACCCGTGGTGCCTTCACCTCGACCGCCCCGGCCGCGGTCGTGACCTTCCTCGGCTGGTGATAGCCGTTGCGGACCACCAGGCGGCGCCCGTGCTCGTCGCGCTGGTCTACCAACTCAGCTATATACGCGTTAACTTCGGCTTCCAGGGCGGCGGCGAGCATCCGCCTCGCGCCCTCGCGGACGATGTCGTCGATCAGGGAGCCGGTCTCGGTCGTTCCCTCGGCATTTACTACGCTCAGCACGGGCGTGCCTTCCCGACCGACGGTGCAACGTCGGCCTACTCGATGACCAGAAGTCGATCACTCGGGAAGGTACGCCCTTTGAGCCCTACCCGAGGCCGATCCACAGGTCATGAGCATTGCTCCCCAGTCCGGACCGTGCGCCCTCACCTGAAGCTGGTCCTGGAGACGCTACGGCCGAGCCCCGCCTACATCATCAGCCGCAGCATGGACCTGCTCGCCTGGAACCCCGGCGGCCTCGCCCTGTACGCGGGCCTCGCCGACTGGCCCGCCACGCAGCGCAACATCGCCCGCTACCTCTTCCTCCACCCCACCGCGCCCACCCTGTTCCCCGACTGGGAGTACCAGGTCCGCGGCTGCGTGGCTCGGCTACGCGCCCAGGCGGGCACCGATCCGGACGCACCCGACCTCACCAGCCTCGTGGGTGAGCTTCTGCTCAAGAGCCCCGACTTCGCCAAACTGTGGGAGCGCTACGACGTCACCGGGCGCAAGAAGACGCAGAAGACCTTCCATCACCCCCAGGTCGGCACACTCACCCTCAGCGGCCAGAGCATGCACCTCGAAGACACCCCGGGCCAACGTCTCGGCGTTTACACCGCCGAACCCGGCACCCCCGATCACGACGCGATGCTCCTGCTCGACCTGACAGCGCCGCAATCCGCCGGGCGATCGGACACGAAGGCCGAGCAGGAACAGCATCCCCAGTCCTGACCCGAAGGTCAGGGCGAGGACGACGTGGCCTCGTCCTGATCCGAGGACGGCACGGGCGGCATCGGTTGGGAGCCGAGCATGTCGAGCAGAACGAGGACGTCGTACTCGGCGGTGCCCGGCTGGGCGTAGTACGAGATGAGACGGTGGCCGGGGGTGCCCTCCAGCTCCATGCTCTGGTAACCGAGAGTGACGCCGCCGAGCTCGGGGTGGTGGAACGTCTTCCGGCCGTGGGCGTGGCCCTTGATGTCGTAGCGCTCCCACAGGCCCAGTCACGGAAGAGGTCGCGGGCGGCGGAGTGGAGGAAGAGGCAGCGCGCGATGTTGCGCTGTCTGGCCGGCCACTTCTCGATCCCTGAGAGGAGTCTCTGTCCGCCGGGATCGGCCGCGAGTAGGTCCATGCTGCGGCTGACCACTTGGGCGGGGTTCGGTCGCAGACTCTCCAGCAGCAGCTTCACGCCCGGCCGGACGGTCCGGCTGGGCGGCGGCGGAGGTGCCGGCGCGGTGCGGGCAGCGAGGGCGGCCAGGTCGCGCAGGTGTTCGCTCCGGTGGCGCGTCCGGGTCGAGCCAGTCGCCGAACTGCAGGCCTTCTTCCCACAGGAGCGAAGCGCCTGCGCGGGCCTGGATGACGTCGCCCCATGCGGCCATCGTGTCGAATGACCGTTTGAGCATGTCGTGGTCGGCGAAGCGCTCCCACAGGACGGCCGGTACGACCGTGATGGCATCTCCCCAGGCGGCGATCGGTTTGAAGAGGCCGGGGACTTGAGGGATGACGGCAGGCACGACCATGGGCACGACGCCATCTGCGGCTTTCTGCTCGAGCATGACGTCCTCCAGCCAGGAGCGGAGGAAGGCGTCGCAGTCGTAAAGGAAGGCTGCGGTCGGGGCGAAGACTTGGATGTCTCCTGTCCATCCGAGGCGTTCGTCTCGTTGCGGGCAGTCGGTGGGGATGGAGAGGAAGTTACCGCGCATTCCCCATACGACGTTTTCGTGGAAGCGCTGCAGAAGGGCGTGGGAGGTGGTGAAGTCGCCCGTCCTGGTCATGGCGGTGTGCATTACGGCGGCCGTCACGTCGTCCGGGGTGAACGGACCGGGCCAGTTGTCGACTTGGACGTATCGGAAGCCGTGGAAGGTCCATCTGGGTTCCCAGACCTCTTCGCCGTTTCCGCTGAGGATGTAGCGGTCGGTTGCGGCAGCGTTGCGTAGCGGGCGTGTGCGTTCGCCCAGGTCTGCGACCGGTACGACATCCGCAGGAGCATGGGCAGGGTCGGCTCGAGTTATGACAACGCCCTGGCCGAGAGTTTCTGGCAGGGCCTGAAGCGAGAAACGATGCACGGGAGGTGTTCTTGACGATGCGACAGGCGAGGCTTCTTCCAGTGGCTCACCTACTACAACGTCCGCCGTCGTCACAGCGCGCTCGGCTACCTCTCCCCGATGGAGTTCGAACAGCAGCACCGCAGGACAGCTAAACTCCAACTCGCAGCATGGACCCCTGTGTCCACACTCCGGGGGTCACCTCAGACCCGACCGCCTCCCGTCTCATCGACACACTCGCCGCGGGTCACTGCTGTCATCTACCGCCAGCTCACACGCGACTGCCGAAGCACGGAGGCGGCCCGAGCCGCTCGACACAGAGAGGTGCCTGTTGATGCACCGCTCGCGATCAGAGCCAGAGGCTCCGTGCCAGCTCCGAGCCGACCCAACACCGTTGATCAAGTTGACGACCGCGCAGTCGCCCAGGAGCGCGGGCCGCCCCGCGGCATTCGACGGGGCGGCAGGGATGTGGCCGAACTCGATGACGGTAGTCACCCGTTGGGAGCGATGAGCACCTTCATGACCTCCGCGGAGCGAAGCGTCTCGAATGCCTCCAGCGCCTCCTCGAGCGGCATGATGGCCGTCGTGAGGTCGTCCACCCGAATGTCACCGCGGGTCAGCAGGTCGATCGCATCGTCGAACTCGGATCCATAGACGAAGGATCCGCGGATGGTGATCTCCTTGAGGAGAACCGTGTCGGGATCGAAGCCGCCGCCGGGCCCCGCCCCCACGTCGACCAGTACGCCATCATGGACCAGCAGCCGGATGGCCTGCTGTCGTGCCGCCGCGCTTCCCGAGCACTCGATCACCACGTCCACCGCCATCTCGCCGAGTTCGGCAAGGACTTGGTCAGGAGTCAGGGTGATATCGGCATGCGAAGCCGGGCCGAAGCGGCGGCGCTCCGGTGCCGGCTCGACCAGGACGATGCGGGCGGCCTTCCGGTGGGCGGCGATGCGGCAGGCAAGCTGTCCGATCGGTCCGCCACCGTACACCGCCACGGTGCGGCCGGTGAGATCACCGGCCAGTTCCACGGCCCGTAGCGCCGTGGCCGTGGGTTCGACCCAGGCCACCTCGACCCGACCCATCGCCTCGGGCACGGCCCGCGACGTTCCGGGGAAGGCGGCCATCCTCCGTGCGAGGGCTCCGTCCTTCTGCAGCCCGAGCGCGGTCTCCATGGTCGCCTGGTGGCAGAAGTTGGGCCGGCCGGCGACGCAGTCCGCGCAGACACCGCACACGTTGCCGTTCGGATTGATGTCGAGCGGCACCGAGGTGATGTCGCCGTCCCTGCCGAGGGTTCGCGCGGAGAGGTCGGCGGCCACGTTGTACAGACCGTGCAGGCCGCCGAAGCGCTCCACGGTGAAGCCGATCAGCTCCTTGTACGACGACTCGTCCGTGATGTCGAACGCCTTGGCCACCGCGGTTCCCCCGGCGGCGGTGATCGTGTCGGCGACCGCCTTGGCGTTGACCTCGTTGAAGTCCGCCGCCACGACCTTCATGCCTTCTTCCGCCAGACGGATCGCTGTAGCGCCGCCGATGTTCCCTGCCGCGGCGCCCGCGACGATGGCCACCTTGCCTTGCAGTCCTCGCATGATTCTGTCTCCTTCTTCGGTGCTTTCGGTCCGGCGGCGCCGGAAGGGCCGCCGGACCGGTGGTGCGTGATGTGCCGTGGCTGCTGTGCGCCAGGGGTGCGACGCGCCTGCTGTATCGCCGACCGTCAGCGTGGTGCTGTGCCTGGACACGGTCGGATACCGGGGCGGTGCCCAGGAGCTTTCCTCATGGTCGGTTTTTGAGTGCCCTCCTTCGGCTGCCCGAAGGAGGGCACGGCTGGCCGGCGTCGTGTGAGGTCGCGTGGCTGGCAGCGCACCGTGCCGGTCCGTCTGCAGCGATCACTGGCGTGGTGTCCGCCAGCAGATGGGCGGCAGCGGATCGTGATGCGTACTGGCTCAGGGTTTGAGGACCAGCTTGCCTGTGGTGGCCCCGCTTTCCAGGAGACGGTGCGCCTCGGCGGCCTCGGCCAGGGGGAAGGCGTGTGTGGCCGGTACGCGGACCTGTCCCGAGCCGACCCACCCGATGAGCTGCTGCAGGGCCGCGATCGCGGCCGGCAGCCGCAGCTCGAACCACGGGCCGAGGTTGAAGCCCACCACCGACTGGTTGGGGGCCGGGTCGTAGAGCCACGGCAGGATGGCGGTCTCGTCCAGCCGGCCGGGGGTGCCGCTGACCGACCCGAATACGACCAGGCTGCCGAAGGGCGCGAGGAGCCCGAGGGACTCGCTCAGCCGGTCACCGCCGGACATCTCGAGCGCCGCGTCGACGCCCGTGCCGCCGGTGAGGTCCCTGACCGTCTTCACCCAGTTGGGATCGCTGTAGTCGATGGCGTGGTCGGCGCCGAAGTCGAGGGCGATCTGCCGCTTCGCCTCCGTGCTCGCTCCCGCGATGACGTTGCCGGCGCCCAGGAGTTTGGCGATCTGCACCGCGTATCCGCCCACACCGCCGGCCGCGGCCGGAATGAACACGCTCTGGCCCTCCTTGATGCCGACGGTCTCGGTGAGCATCACGGTCGCGGCGAGCCCCGCCACCACGATGCCCGCTGCCGCGTCGGGCTCAAGCCCCGGGGGGATGGGGATCACATTGGGAGCGAAGGCGGCGGCGAGTTCCGCATACCCTCCGGACGCGTCCGCGCCGACCATCGCGAACACGGGCGTGCCCACGGCGGGACCGTCGACATTCTCTCCCAGGGCCACGACGGTGCCGGCCACCTCCGCGCCGGGGACGAACGGCGACGGTGTGGGAACGGGGTAGTCGTCGCCGCGCCGGCGCATGACATCGGAGAAGTTCACCGAGGCGGCCTCGACGCGGATCAGGACCTGTCCCGGACCCGGTTGCGGATCGGGCAGGTCCACGAGGTGCAGGACCTCCGGGCCGCCTTGTTCGGTCATCTGAATGGCTTTCATCATGTACTCCGGTTGGGATGGTGACCGGCATCCGGCTAGAGGGCCTGGACACAGGTGTTGGCGACCGGCTCCTTGTCGGGCCGGGTCGGGTCGGCGATCGGGTCGATGCACGAGCCGGCGAGGACCTTCACGGTCTGGGCCGGTGCTGCAACGCGGCGAAACCGTCGAGCGCGCGAAGGGTTCCGGATGTCGCCGATGATCGGCTCGGTCCCAGCTCCGTCGCCTTTCGCAGCCGACTCGGCGTTGCGTACGACGGCTACAACCATGTGCCCGTGCTCCAGCAGCACCCGCGGTACGGGGCCGCCCACGAAACCGGCTGCTCGTGTCAGCAGAACACTCATCTCGATCGCTTCCCTGCTTCAGCGGTTTAGCTGTTCGAGACAGGTAATCCCATGAGGTCGCCATCCATTCCCATCGGAGCGGAAATTTTTCTCCTGCCTGTCGCAGACAGCGATCCCGGCGAATCTCGTGGGACGCCTCCGGGAGCCGGCGATGAAAGGGGCAGGGGCGCGAGGCCTCGAGGTTGTCGCGGCGTGGCGCCATGGGGTGCCTTGTCCCTGTCTGGAACAGCTATCATGCGAGCATGACGTCGGCGTGGGAGGCCAGAGGGCGCGTAGCGTCGCCCACCGCTGCGGCCAGCGGCCCCATCAGTAACGCCCTCATCCGAGTGACGCGGCTGCACGTGATGCGAGCCCGCCAGTTGTTCCATGGCCTGGGACTGCACCCCGGTCACGAACTGCTGATGATGCACTTGTGGGATACGGGTCCGCGGCGGCAGTCCGACCTCGCGGCCACTTTCGATACCGACTCGGCCTCGATGACCCGGACGGTCCGGCGCCTGGAACGAGCCGGCCGGATGGTGTGGTGGCGGGGCGGGTTGACCGCCCCGGCACCACACGGTGGGGACGCGGTTTGCGGAGCCGGGCGGGGTACAAGGACGCAGTGCTGGCACGTCGGCCTCGGGCCTCTGACCGACGTCACGTTTGGCGTGCTGACCGCTTGCTCCGCTCCGCGCCCAGGCGGGCGAAATAGGCGATCGGCCGGGCAGGGCCCGCAACGCGGGGATGTGTGCGGTGACCACCCAGCTCGGCGACCCCCGTTACGGACGCACAACGCCCTTGCCTTCGGCAGGATGGGCACATGACCGAGATCCGTACCCCCCGCCTCCTTCTCCGCCGCTGGCATGACGACGACCTCGCGCCGATGGCGGACATCAACGCGGACCCGCGGGTCATGCACTGGATCGACGACGGCTCGGTGCGCGACCTGGACCACACGCTGGAGTCCATCGAGAGGTGGGAGGAAGAGTGGGACGAGGAGGGCTTCGGCCTCTTTGCCGTCGAGTTGCTGGCCTCGGGTGAACTGGCCGGCTTCACGGGTCTGTCCGTGCCCGAGTTTCTGCCGGAGGTGCTGCCTGCCGTGGCGATCAGCTGGCGGCTCGGCTCACAGTTCTGGGGTCAGGGATATGCGTCCGAAGCCGCCCAGGCCACCCTGGAGTTCGCGCTCCAGGACCGTGGCCTCGACCGCGTCATCAGCATCAACCGGGTGGGTAACGAGGCCTCCGAGAACGTCATCCGCAAGCTCGGCATGGTGCCGGAACGCGAGACGGCACACCCGGTATACGGCTACCCGCTGCGTGTGCACGCCATCGATCTCACCGAGTTCCAGGCTTGAACCGGCCGAGCCATCGGGATCACCGTGAGATCGCCGACGGCTGTCCATACGTCCGCGATCGCATTGATCGCCACGAGGTGGGACGCCCAGTCGAAGATGTTATATTCCCGGCGCTGACCTGCGCTTTCACGGAACTGCGGCCAGAGCCAGATTCAGATATCGCCATCAGCCACACCGTCTCCGGCTTCCTGAACGCACGGGTCGCGGACATCCACGGCTGCTACGTGGCAGCCCGCGCCAAGGGAGCCGAGTTCCTCACCACGCCCATCGACCTGCGCAGAAGGCGTGGCGAGGGGTGTTCTTGCAGTGCCTTGTCCCGGGGCTGGTCCAGATCTTGTGCAGGCTGGCTGTCGACGTCCTGCCGCGAGGGACAGCAGTTGCAGCACCTTGTTTCGTCGGCCGGGGGGCCGCCGTGGTGCCGAGCGGCGGAGGGGCCGCCACGGCAGGTGCTTTGGACGGATATAGGACGAGATTGCAGCGGATGTGAGGGCTGGGTCGCCATGGGTAGATTGACATCATGCTGCTGCCGGGGCGTCCCGCAATTTTTCTGGGCCGGCGCGCCGAACGTGCGTTGTTCGACCGCTGGCAGGACGCAGTTCGGTGCGGCCGGGGTGGCGCGCTCGTGGTTCGAGGTGAGCCGGGTATCGGCAAGTCCGCACTGCTCGATCACATGGTCTCGGCTGCGGGCGGATTCCAGGTGGTGCGGGCTGCAGGGGTAGAAGCGGAGGCGGAGCTGCCCTTCGGGGTGTTGCACCAAGTGTGCGCCCCGATGCTCGCCACGTCGTTGAAGGAGTTGCCTGTACCGCAGCAGGATGCCCTGGCCGCGGCATTCGGACTGCGGACGGGGGCGGCGCCCGACCGCTTCGTGCTGGGACTGGCTGTGCTGGGCCTGCTGTCACAGACGGCCGCCCGCCAACCACTGATCCCCGTGATCGACGACGCCCAGTGGCTCGACTCCGGTTCGGCCCAGGCGTGACGGTCCCTGACCAGGTTCTGCCGACAGGCGTGGTCATCGATTCTGGTCGACCGGCAGTTCCAGGTGGAGCCTGTACCCGCCGTCGGCTGTGGACCCGGCGGCGACGGTGCCCCCGAGGAGCTCGGCGCGTTGGCGCAGGCCGGCGAGGCCGTGGTGGGCGCTGGGCAGGGGGAGCGCGGGTCGGGTGGGGGCGGTGTTCGTGACGATGACGTGGAGGACGCCGTCTCTGTGCTGGATGCGGACGGTCGCCGTGGCGCCGGGGGCGTGTTTGCGGACGTTCGTCAGAGCTTCCTGGACGGTGCGGTAGACGGCGCGTTGGACGGTGGGCGGAAGGTCTTCAGGCAGGTCTGTCTCCAGCACTGCTTCGATGCCGCTGCCGCCGACCAGTTGCTGCAGGTCGGCGAGGGAGGGCTGGGGGGTGAGTTCCGTGGGGCGGCTGCCGGAGGCGCGCAGCACGCTGACCATGTGGCGCAGTTCGTCCAGGGTCTGCACGCTGAGCCGCCGGATCGTGGCCGCGGCCTGTCTGGTCTCGGCGTCCCGGCTGCCCACTTGGAGTACGCCGGCCTGTACGGCGATGAGGCTGACCTGGTGGGAGACCACGTCGTGCATCTCCCGGGCGAGCTGTGCGCGTTCCTCCGCCAGGACGCTCTGGTCGGTCAGCAGTCGTTCGTGCTCGCGGGCCTCGGAGATCTCGGCGAGCCGCAGGGACAGTTCGCGTCGCGCCTGCACGAGCTGGCCCAGGAAGACGGGGGCGGCCGCGGTGGCCAGGGTGTAGATGAGGTGGACCAGGTTGGGGGTCCGGGTGAGTTCGGAGGCCTTCAGGGACGACCACGGCCAGGGCAGGAAGTCGCCGGCCGCGAAGGCCAGGGCGCAGCCGGCCAGCAGAACGCGGTTTCGGCTGAGCGAGGAGAGTGTGTACAGCGCGGCCATGGTGGCGAACACCGCGTCCGTGACCAGCGCGGTGGGGAGCGTGAGCACGAAGGTCGTCAAGGGAAGGCGGCGGCGCAGCGCGAGGGCACAGGCGGCGAGCAGCGCGCAGGCCATGGCAGCCTGGTCCCCGACGTCGACGTTGACCCACGCGTCCCCCAGCGCGGCCCCCACGAGGGCGGCGTCCACCAGCGGAGCCGGCGGGTGTCGGGGGTTCAACGGGCGTCCCCGTCCTGCGGCGGCGTGAGCAGGCCCGCGCGTTCGGCGACAAGGACCGCCTGGACGCGGCTGCTGACCTCCAGTTTGCTCAATACGGCGCTGACATGGCCTTTGACGGTACCGGTGCTCAGGTGCAGCCGTTCGCCGATTTCGGTGTTGGCGAGTCCTTCGGCCACGAGCACGAGGACGGCTCGCTCGCGCTCGGTCAGCCGGGCGACGAGGCGGACGGCGGACGGCTCGCGCACGCCCTGTTCGAGGTAGCCCTCCACCACCGTCCGGGTGACCTTGGACGACAGCACCGTCCCGCCCTCGGCCAGCGTTCGCACCAGGTAGGGCAGCTGCTCGGGGTCGGTGTCCTTGAGCAGGAATCCGGCGGCGCCCGATCGCAGGGCGGTCGCCACGTATTCGTCGGTGTCGAACGTGGTGAGCATGGCCACCACGGGTGGGTCCGTCATGCGGCACACCTCGGCCAGAACGGTGAGCCCGTCCACGTCCGGCATCCGGATGTCCAGCAGGACGACATCAGGGTGGAGCTCCCGCACCGTCCGGACGGCCTGGCCGCCGGGGACCGCCGCAACGACCTCGATGTCGTCCGCCGTGTTGAGGATGTGCGTGAAGCCCATGCGGATCAGTGCTTCGTCGTCCACCACCAGTACCCGGATCACGTGCGCTCCGCTCGTTGCGTGTCCGCTTCGATGCGTATCACTCCGGGAGCCGTCCGTCGGCGGACCGGATGCGTTTCCCGCCGGTTGGCGGCGCGGTCCCAGCCGGTTGGCCGGGGTGGTTTCGGCCGGTCGGCGGGGTGCCCTCGGAAAGCCGCAGGGGTGGCTGTGGTGGGTGGTCGGTGAAACCTGAAGGCATGACGCAGAACGTATTGTCGGCCGTGCCCGCACAGTCGACACACGAGCGCGAGACGGTTCGCGCCTCCGCCTCTCCCAGCACGCCGTCGACGGGGCGGCTGATCGGTATAGACCTGGCACGTGGGCTCGCGGTCTTCGGCATGTACTCCGCCCATGTCGGCCCCGACGTGACGGTGGGCGGACCGGTGGGGTTCCTGCTGGAGATGGCGCGGGGCCGCTCCTCCGCCCTCTTCGCGCTGCTCGCCGGCTTCTCGCTGATCATCATCACCGGCCGTCCGCATCCCCGGACCGGGCGCGCCGGCCGCCAGGCGGTGGTCAGGATCATGATCCGCGCCGTCGTCCTGCTGGCGCTCGGCTACGCGCTGACGGCCCTGGACACGTCGGTCGACGTGATCCTCAGCTTCTACGGGCTGCTCTTCCTGGCCGTCCTCCCGCTGTACCGATTGCGAGCAGGAACGCTGGCGCTCATCGCTGCTGCTGCTGCGCTGATCCTGCCGCAGGTTCTGTACGTGATACGGGCGTCGATCGAGGAAGGGAACTGGGCCGACGCCGTCGTCGCCCGGGACCCGCTGGCCCGGATCAGTGGCACGGACGGGTTCGTCGAGCTGCTGTTCACCGGGTCTTATCCGGTTGTCACCTGGATGCCCTTCCTGATCGCGGGCATGGCGGTGGCCCGACTCGACCTCAATCGGCCCGGCATCCGATCCCGGCTGGCCCTGACCGGCGGGGCGCTCGCCGTGCTCGGCTACGGCGGCTCGTGGCTGGCCCTGCGCCTGGTGCCACACGCTCTTTCTGCCGTCGCGGCCGCGACGGACGGCGGTTCGGCGTCGTCCGCGTGGTGGTCCGACACCGTCGGCGAACCCGAGGGCCACACCCCGCTCGCCTGGCTGCTGGTGGCCGCACCGCACAGCCAGACGACCTTCTCCATACTCGGCAACACCGGCGTCGCCATCCTGGTGGTGACCACGTGTCTGACCGTCGCCGACCGGCTGCCGCGCCTCACGCGCCTGGCCACACCCGTCGCAGCGGTCGGCATGACGGCGCTGACCGTCTACGTCCTTCACATCGTCGCCCTCTGGTTCTTCAGCGATGTCTGGCGCCTGGCCGTGATCGAGGACGACACCATGTCCGCGCTGCCGGTTCTGCTCGGCTTCATCGCAGCCGCCGCGCTCCTGGCGACCGCGTGGACTCGTCTGTTCCGGCGTGGCCCCCTGGAGCACCTGCTTCACATGGCGACCCGTCCCGCGCGGCTCATCACCTAGGACCGCGGCGGTGCCACCTCGGCTCCGGACATGGGCTCCCGGGCGCCGCCGTCCAAGAAGTCGGCGCCGCTGTCCAAGAAGTCTCGGAAGGGCGGAGCGTAGCGCCCCTGTTGCCGTGCGGCGCCCGTCACCGCGGGCGGCCGCATCGGCCCTCCGGCGGGGCCGTGGCTCCGGAGTCGGCAACCCCGGGTCCCGGCCCCTGTCCCGGCAGCGCCTCCCACGGCACCTGACGCGCGCTGAGGTCGGCACGGATGCGCCGGGCGAGCCTGGCGGTGTCGTGCCGGTTCAGTGAGGCGCCGATGGCCGCGCCGACCATGAAGGGCGTCAGCATCGGGATCCTGCGGACGGTGAGCCCGATGAGCCGGCGGCGCAGTTCCCTCCTCACCCGCACGCTGAGCATGAGACTGACTGCGGAGGCGGGTTTCGCGACGTTCAGGCCGCGCCCCTCGGTCCACTCCGCGAGATACAGTGCGGCGCGCTGCCGAGTGGTTCCGGGGGCGCGCAGGCCGTACACCTCGTGCAGTTCGGCGATGAGCTTGAATTCGACCGACGCCGTTCCAAGGATGCTCGCGGCGAGTTCGGCGGGCATCGCCGGAGGAGTGGGCAGCGCCGCGGCAGTGCCCACGCTCGCCCCCACGGCCTCGGTGCCCCGCACCGCGCCGACGACCAGCCGGTCGGCAATCTCCTCCGGGCCCAGTGCGGGGAAGTGCCGACGCAACGTGCTCAGATCGCGGACCTGGATGTGCGACACCGCCTCGATCAGCTGGTCCGCGAGGGAGAGGGAGGCCAGTGACCATCTATGGGTCCGCACCTCGGGCGACATAACGCACCCTCCGTTCGGGCGACGTCGTTCCGACGGCCGCCTGCACACCCCGTACCCACTGGCACACCCTCGATTCACGCCGTACGGCGGCCGAGGCCGGCGAAGTGAACATGCCTTGAGGTGGGCCGTCGCTCACCGATCCCTCTGCCCGCGTCCGTGACGTTCCGCGCTGCCGTACCGGCCTGCTTGTGCCGGTGAAGGAAGTGACGTCGGCCGGCGCCGACGGTCTCCAGCAGGAGGAGTGCGTGGGCGGCTTCGGCTGTGGTGAGCGTCGAGCCCGCCAGGACGGCTCCGGTCACGGCGGCCGGGTGGAGGCCAAGGGGTGCGGCAACGCGGCGGGTGCCTCGGCGGCCGAGGATGCCGAGAGGACAGCGTCCTGTGCGAGGTCCGCCAAGACCGTCGGTGCCGGCCAGACAGGCGCCCGGCGGCTCTCACGGAGGTGCGCCGGCCCCCTTCCAGCCCACTGGTCCAGCAGCGGGTGGCCGAGCGACTGAGGCGCTGAACCCCCGAGGGCACCTCGCCACGCGACAAGCGGGAGGAGGTGCCCTCGAGGGTGCCCGAGGCGTGTGATCAGTGCACCGTCAGTTCGATGCTGCCGGTGACACCGCCACTGGTCACCGTGACCGTGGTGGTGCCGGGGCCCCGGGCGGTCAGGCGGCCCGTGGCACGGTCCACCGTGGCCACCTTGGTGTCGCTCGACGACCAGACGTGCGACACCGGGTCCGCGACCGGGATGGTCAGGTCGGCGATGTTGTCACCGCCGACCTGCTTGCCTGTCGCCGTCAGGGTGACCTTGTCACCGCGCTGAAGCGTCTGTCCGGGGTCCCTGACGTCGATCGACGCGAGCGCGGGCTCGACGCTGAACTGCAGGTCGCCGTCCGAGCCGATGCGGATGAGCCCGAAGTGGTAGACGCCGCCCTGGTCGGCCGGGGCGTACGCGGGCATGCCGAGGTCGGCGAAGGTCAGCTGCGGGATGCCGCCTTCGGCGGTGGTCACGCTCTGGCCCTCGGGGTTGAGGATCTGCTCGGAGAACCCGCGCGCGTGCCCGTACATCATGATCACGCGCTGGTGCGGGTGCGACTGCTGGTAGCGCTGTACCAGGCGCAGGTACATCCGCGCCTCCCAACGGTCCGTGAACTGGCTGTTCGCCGCCGGATGCGGATCGTAGGCCGGCATGTGGGTGACGACCAGCACGTCCTTCGCGTTCGCCTGCGTCAACTGCTCGACGAGCCAGGGGTATTGGGCGCCCTGCGGGTCCTGGAAGGGATCGGAGGACTGGAGGCTGCCGTGCGCGTTGTCGGTGACGATCAGTCGTGCACCGCCCAGAGTGTACGCGTAGTGGGTGTCGCCGAGGGTGTCGCTGAAGTTCCCGTTCTCGGCGTCTGCACCCTGGGTGATCTCATGGTTGCCGACGATGTCCCGAGCGGGGACGCCGAGGGCGTCCATCTTCGACTTGGCGAACTGCAGATCCGGCAGCTTGCCGTCGTCAGCCATGTCACCGAGGAACTGGGCGGCGTCCGGCCGGGCCTGCGGAGCGAGGGTGGGCAACCGCTGGGCGATGGAGTCCATCACGTGGCTGCTGACCGATCCGGGGTCGCCGGCGAGCAGGTGTGCATCGTCGCCCGTGAGCAGGGTGGTGCCCTTCTTGGCGAAGTCTGCGGAGTCCTCTTCGAAGCGCAGCCAGGAGGGGTTGTGCGCAATGGCCTGGTACTCGGGCACGGTCACCGGCCGCGGCGAGTACAGCGCCTGGAGCCCGGCCACGTTGATCGAGCCGGTGACCGTGGTGCTGGGGTTGATCGCCAGGAAGTCGATGAACGAGATGGTCAGCGGGAACTGCAGACCGGCCGGAAGCTGCGCGATCGCGAGCCGCCATCCGTTCCAGGTGACGTACGTGGGGTAGAGCGTGGTCTTGGTGCCGTCCACGCCGATGTAGGACTCGGCGAGTTCCAGGCCGCCTCCGTCACCCTTGATCCACACACCGATGCCGGTAGGCACCTGGTTGTCGTCGTCGGTGGTGGTCTTCAGGGTGGTCCTGGGGGTCAGCACCAGCTGTTTGACTCCGGACGCGGCCGGCATGGTGTAGTCCAGGCGCAGTGAGCCGGACTCATTGGAGCCGGGCGGTACGACACCGGGGTCCGCGGTCAAGGCGGCGGGCTTGCCTGTGGTGTTGTTGCTGATCCGCCAGACGGCGGTGCTCGTCATCGGGTCGATGGTCTTGCTGACGCTGCCCACGGCCACCGACGCGGTCGCGGTCGCGCCGCCGACCTGCGCGGTCACGGTGGCCAGACCGCCCTCGGTGGCGTCCGCGGTGAACAGACCGTTGGCGTCGACCGTGCCCAGCGAGGCCGGCGACACCGTCCAGCGGGCCGCCTCCGCCGGGATCTGCACCGCGTCGCCGTTGGCTGTGCCCGCCAGGGCGAGCTGCTGGGTGGCACCGTTGCCCAGGTCGGGCGCGTCGGGGGAGACGGTCAGCGTGGCGAGCTTGCTCACCACCTGCAGCTTTTCGGAGGTGGCGGCGTGGCCGTCGGTGGCGATGATGCGCCCCTCGCCGCTGCGCCGCGGTGTGAGCCTGCCGTCCTGGTAGGTGGCCAGGGAAGAGGGTTCGACGCGGACCTGGACCTTGCCGGCGGCCGGGTTGCCGAGCCGGTCCACCGCGTACACGGGCACGGGCACGGAACCGCCGCCGGTGACCGTGGTGACCGCCTTGCCGTCGTTCACCATGACCTTGGCGCCCGCACCCGCCTGCTGTGCGGTGGAGTAGAAGAAGATGCCGTTGGCGACCGGACGTTCGGTGTTGCCGGGCAGGTCGGAGGGAGTGTTGACGACCTCCGCTCGCGCGGCGCCCGGGGCGCGGGCAGCCATGGTGGTGGAGCCGCCGCCGTCGAACAGCATCGCCGTGTAGGCGCCGTGGGCCACCATGTAGCCCGCGACCTGCTCGGGGGTCACGCCGAAGGCCGTGTTCGTGCCGCCGTGGCCGTCGATGGTGACGACGACGGCGTGGCGTCCGTCGCGAGTGATGCCGACGGCCGTCTCCGGGTTGGCGCCGCTGGGCGGGGTGCCGGTGGGGTCGTGGTAGACCTGTCCGTCCTGCACCAGCGTGGTGACGCCGCTGACCAGCTGCGTCAGATCGTTGTCGGGAGAGAGCCGGGCGTCGATGGCAACGTTGTCATCCCGGCGGAGAGTGTCCGACAGCCACTGACCACCCTCGCCCGCGCCGAGCAGGCCGATCTGGTCGTGGGCCAGACGCGGCACGGCGGTGACGCCGGTCTGCACGCTGTCGACCTTCAGACCGCCCTTGACGGCGTGGCCGAGGACCAGCGTGGCGGGGGTCAGGCCGGTGGTGTCACCGAGGTCGGGGGTGACCTCGGTGATGCCGCCGGCCGTGAGGTCGTTGACGGTGTTGACCGAGGTGAGGTCACGGGTGGCGGAGCCGTCGGTGATCGTCCCGGAGAACGTCTCGGGGCCCATGACCATTCGGCCGTCGGGCTTGATGCCCAGTTGGGAGGCGAATCCGGGCTTGGGGCTCTTGATGAGGTGTCCGTCGCGAAGGACGCCGCCGAGGGGACGGCCGCTGGCGTGGATCTCGAAGTAGTCGCCGTTGACGCCGGCCACCGCGCCCGTGCGGGCCGCCATCGAGGAGACGGTCTCGTCGGCCGGGTTGGTGAGGGTGTCACCGGCCTCGACGACGCCGACCTTCACGTTCGGGTCGCCGAGGTCGGCCTCGAGCACCTGGGTGTGCTGACGGCCGCCGACGGTGTCGTAGGTCTCGCTGTAGTGCTGCAGGCCCCGGGTCAGCGTCTCGGCCGGTGTCCGGTCGTAGTCCACGACCACGGGCCAGTTCTGCGGCGTCTTCGGCAGCCAGTCGCTGTCTGGTCGGCTCGTGGTGGTTCCGGCCGCCTGCGCCCCGGAAACCCCGGACGCGCCGGCCACACCGACGACCGTGCCGGCCATGGCCAGCGCGAGGGCGGTGGTCACCGTGATACCGCGCACTCTGGCTGCCGCGGATCTCTTACCGCGCATTGTCATGTGTCGTTCCTTAGGTCTTCCGGGCCAACTGACCGTCGGCCCAGACGATTACTGGACACGGCCGGAACGTCGGAGAGGTTTCTCCGGGAAGCCCCGCGGATGACGCTCCGGGGCCACGGGTGAATGGACCGGAACGCAAGGGGGGACCAGTGGACGAACAATGGGCGCGTGAAGGTCTTGGGCAAGAGCGGGCAGACACGGGGGTTGGTGTGCGGAGCCGACTGCGCCGGTCGAACGGCGGTACTTCCCCCGCGGGTTGCCGGAGCGAGCCGGATCCTGCCGCGCCGGTGGACCGTGGAAGCACGAGCGGGACTGGGCGAGACTGGGTCCCACTTGCCGTCCGCGGTCCCCGCACGCGACGCGGTCCCGGTCTTCGGGGCCGTCATGCCCGCCCCGTCCCGGCAGCGACGGTGCCGGCCCCGCGGGGCCGGCACCGCCACACATCGCACGCCGAGCGCAGAGATGTACGGCGCGTTCGTCGGCGACGTCACCGCTTCCCAGGCCGCATAGCGTCGAAGGCCGATATCGGATTCGTCACTGCCGGGTAAGGCGGCACGGAGGTGGATAACACGGCCATCAACCCACGGGGCTCGAGTCGCGCGCTTGGTGGCAACGGCCGACCGGGCTGCCGGCCGACGTGCCGTCAACTTCCGGAGGAGTGACCAGGTCGGCGCCAGACGTTCGATCCGCGTGCGGATATCGTCTCGATGGCGCGTACGCCCTCCGGGCCCTGCCCGGGGACATCGTCCACGGGCCGGTCCTCGTGCTGCTGCTCGGGCAGCGTCGCGCAGGCGTCGGCTCCGCTTGTGGTGATGACCACGTCACTGTTCCGCACGGTCCGGTGGGTGAGCTGCTGAGGCGTGCGGCCGGTCGGGGCGATGCCGACATCTGCCGTTGCCTGCACCACCAGTGGACTGACTCGGACTGCCTCAAACGTCCTGCAACTCCTGCCTGCGTTCCGGCTCTTGTTTGCGGCGCACCCGGTCGGGCAGCCCCGCGACGAGTGGACGCAGCACCAGTGCCAGTACGGCCCCGGCCGCCGCGCCCGGTATCGTCCACCACCAGTCGGTGCCGCCGCCCGCCCCGGGCGCGGCCACGGGCAGGGGTGCGGTACTCGCGTCCGCATCCGGAGCAGCGGCGACGTCCGACTGCCAGGGCGCCGGAAGAATTCCGGAATATCCCGTGTTCGGCCTGCTGCCCATCACTCCCAGCCTCGTGAGCAAGGTGCGCAGTCGGCCGGCGTTGTCGGCGCGGTGCCAGTAGCCGTTGGGTGATTCGGGGACGTGCGCCGCCGTGTGGATCCAGATCGGGCCGGTGCCGCTACCCGGAAAGACACGGTCGAGCCGCCAGGGCGAAATGTCGTGTGCCAGCCAGGTGACGTTGATCTGCCGGGTGTGGACCAGGTCGGCCTCGGGAGGCTTGTCGCGGCTGCCGGTGTCCGACGGACCGAGCAGTTGCTGCAGTTGTCCGTATTCCTTGTCAGAGAAGTAGAACGCGGTGGCTTCCGCGCTCGTGGGCGAGGTCACGAGCACGCTCGTCGGCCCGCCGGCCGTCGCCGTGGATGCGCCCCACACCAGCAGCGCGAGCGTCATGGCCAACGACCCCGTCAGTGCGGCAGCCTTCCGGGCCCCGCCTCTCCATCTGAGCATCCGAACCCCCGGTCGCCCGATCGTCGTGCGGCCCGTCCCCGAGCCGCGTGTCACTTCTGGTACACCGCCCGAGGCTCCGGGGTTCCCGCCTCGCACCCTATTTCGAGGACGTACCAGGCTCCCGGGCGATGGACCGTGCGATCTCCATGGCCCGGCTCTTCGACGTCACCCCCTCCAACCGCAGCGTCACCGCACCTCTCCGTGTCTCATGGGTCCACAGCAGCGTCGGACCCGCCGTCCGCTCTTTGCGCGTGTAGCGCTCGCGGTCCGCGTCCACCAGCCAGAAGGTCAGCGGATGAGGCTCCCGGAACCACAGGGCGAAGTCGGACGGGTCGGCGCCGGGAGAATCGCGGTCCAGCTGTATCCACTCGGGCGGCTCGCGAACCCTCTTGACGAAGCCGACGTCCAGTCGAGCCGGATACTCGTCCAGCCGGACTGTGTTCCCGTACTCGCGCCAGCACAGGCTCACCAGGAACCGGCCGTGCGGCTCACCGGTCACCGCCACCGTGTCCGGGGTGCCCAGCGCGTCAGGCACCACCGGTGCGAAGCCGGCCCGATGCTGTGCCTGAGCGAGCGTCACCGACCTGCCGCAGTCGGGGACTTGGGCGCCGGGTGAGGGGGCTGCCGACGGGTCGACCCTGACCTCGACCCCTCCGAAGTCGAACCAGTCGATGACCGCCGCCCGTACCGGGGGCGTGAGCGCGAGCACCGTCAGCAGACCGCACAGCGCCGCGGTCAGCGCACGCCACCGCGTCCTCGTCCAGCGCCGCGCTGCTCGCAACCGCTCAGGGGCGCGGGTCGGCTCGGAGACAGGAGTCGGCAGCCGCTCGACGCGGATCTGCATCAGGACCCGCTCGGCCATCGACTCGGACGCACCGGCCGCCGGTTGGTCCAGCGACCGCCCGAGTTCCCGCAACTCCCCGGACAGCCGGGCCGCCGCCTCCGCGCGCCGGCCCAGGCCGCCGGCGGCCTCATCGGTCCGGGCGTCCTGACGGTCGTAGGACTCACTCACGCTCATCACCCCCTTCCCGAGGCTGAAAGTCCGGCAGGAGATGCCCCAGCTTCCGCAGGGCGCGGTTGAGCCGGGATTTCACCGTGCCGCGGCGCCAGCCCAGGGCCTGGGCTGTCTCGGCCTCGTTCATCTCCAGGAGATAGCGGTAAGTCACGACCAGGCGATGCTCCTCGCTCAGCTTCTCCAGAGCAGTGAGCAGGGCCGCCCGGCGCTCCCGCTCCAGCGTCGCCACCGCCGGGTCCTTCGGGTCCGGGATCAGCGGCTGCGCCTTCACGAGGGCGGCCTCTCTGTCGGCGAGCGTGCGTTGGCGGGCCGCCGTCCGCACCATGTTTCTCGTTTCATTGGCGACGATGGCGAGCAGCCACGGTTTGAACCGTGCGCCGTTGTCGAATCGCCCCAGTGCGCAGTACGCCTTCACGAACGCCTGCTGCACCACGTCCTCTGCATCCGCCCCCGCCCCGAGCGCGGCGGCCGCCCGTAACGCGATGCGCGTGTGGGCGCGCACCAGCTCCGCGTACGCCTCCGGCTCTCCGGCGCGTACACGAGCGATCACCGCGGCCTCATCGACGATACGGTCCCCCTCCCGCGTTCTCACATACGTGTTACACCGCGAACGGCAGATCGGTTCCCACTTGTTCGCCCGGTAATGGGGCAGCTCGGTGAACTGCGCGCGGACCTGCCTTAGTCGAGGCAGTGCAGTGGTGAGGCACCGGGACGCGGCACCGGGCGGACGGTCCGCTGTCCGGACCGTCGTCTTTGCGTGGTGTCCGAGCGCAGGTTCCCTCGGCGCGGGGCATTGGTCACCAAACTTGAGATATTTGTTTTCTTGAAGCGTTCGTGTTTATGGGAGTAGGTTCGGCGCCATGACCGCATCCCAGCCTCCGACCACCGCTGAGGAGCTGCGCGGTGCCGGCCTGCGGGTGACGGCCGCCCGCGTCGCGCTGCTCGAGACCGTCCGGGACGGTGACCACCTCGGCGTCGAGGCGATCGCCTCCGGGGTGCGCGAGCGCGTAGGCCATGTCTCCCTTCAAGCCGTGTACGAGGCCCTCCACGCGCTGACCGCGGCGGGGCTCATACGGCGCATCGAACCGGCCGGCAGCCCCGCCCGATTCGAGGGGCGCGTCGGCGACAACCACCATCACGTCGTGTGCCGGTCGTGCGGTGTCGTCGCGGATGTCGACTGCGAGGTCGGCGAGGCTCCCTGCCTGACCGCGTCCGACGACCACGGCTTCGCGATCGACGAGGCCGAGGTCATCTACTGGGGCCTGTGCCCCGACTGTTCCACCGGCCGTAGTTCCTGAGCACTGTGATCCACCTAGTCCGGAAGGATTTCCATGGCTGAGAACCCTGATGCAATCGTCACTGACGCCAAGACGGAGGGCACAGGTGGCTGCCCGGTCGCGCACGGGCGCGCCGCGCACCCGACCCAGGGCGGTGGGAACCGCCAGTGGTGGCCGGAGCGGCTCAACCTGAAGATCCTCGCCAAGAACCCCGCCGTGGCCAACCCGCTCGGCGAGGAGTTCGACTACGCCGAGGCGTTCAAGAACCTCGACCTCGCGGCCGTCAAGCAGGACATCGCGGCGGTGCTTACGGAGTCGCAGGACTGGTGGCCGGCCGACTTCGGCCACTACGGCCCGTTCATGATCCGGATGGCGTGGCACAGCGCGGGCACCTACCGGATCAGCGACGGCCGCGGCGGCGCGGGGGCCGGCCAGCAGCGCTTCGCCCCTCTCAACAGCTGGCCGGACAACGGCAACCTCGACAAGGCCCGCCGTCTGCTGTGGCCGGTCAAGAAGAAGTACGGCCAGAGCATCTCGTGGGCCGACCTGATGATCCTCACCGGTAACGTCGCCCTGGAGTCGATGGGCTTCGAGACCTTCGGCTTCGCCGGCGGCCGTGAGGACGTCTGGGAGGCCGAGGAGGATGTCTACTGGGGCCCCGAGACCACCTGGCTCGACGACCAGCGCTACACCGGCGACCGCGAGCTGGAGAACCCGCTCGGCGCCGTCCAGATGGGCCTCATCTACGTCAACCCCGAGGGCCCGAACGGCAACCCGGACCCGCTGGCCGCGGCCCGTGACATCCGGGAGACGTTCCGCCGGATGGCGATGAACGACGAGGAGACCGTCGCCCTGATCGCGGGCGGTCACACCTTCGGCAAGACCCACGGCGCGGGCCCGGCGGACAACGTCGGCCCCGACCCCGAGGCCGCCCCCATCGAGGAGCAGGGCCTCGGCTGGAGGAACTCGTACGGCACCGGAAAGGGTGCGGACGCCATCACCTCCGGTCTGGAGGTCACCTGGACCACGACCCCCACGCAGTGGAGCAACGGCTTCTTCGACAACCTCTTCGGCTACGAGTGGGAGCTGACCGAGAGCCCCGCCGGCGCCAAGCAGTGGAAGCCGAAGGACGGCGCGGGAGAGGGCACCGTCCCGCACGCCCACGACGCCTCGAAGAAGATCGCCCCGAACATGCTCACGACGGACCTGGCGCTGCGCTTCGACCCGATCTACGAGCCGATCTCCCGCCGCTTCCACGAGAACCCCGCCGAGTTCGCGGACGCCTTCGCCC
>NZ_JBVHHL010000085.1:0-23742 GCF_055561075.1 Streptomyces sp. NPDC022910 | reverse complement strand
CCCGACCAGCCAAGGCAACAACTGACAAGACCAACTGAAGACTGGGTCAGAACTCAACCGCCCAAAGAGGGTCACGATTCAGCCGCCGCCGACAGGACACTTGCAGCGCGGAACAGAGGGCCGTCCGTGGCAGTCCCGTAGGCCGCGCCGGGGGTCTCGCAGCATGCTCACGAGAACGGGCGGGATCGGAACCGCGTTGCCCCACGAGCCCGGCGCTTGAGGCCTCTGGCCTCGTAGGACGCGTGGGTCCGTCCGGATGCATGGACGACGAATGGAGGGCTTCAGCGGTACTGCCTCGCCCAGGGCTTCACGCACGTTTGCACGGTCCGTGAGGGCACCGCGGTGAACGGTGGGCCGCGGGTCTCTGGGCGGCTTGCACAGCGAACGGCGGGGCCCGCTATTCACTGTGCATGCAGTTATCAGGCGGCTTCCGGCTGGAAGACCGCCGAGAATTTAATTGCGAACTCTATAAGTAGCGTCATTTGCCTGAGCGCTGAAGAGGCGAGTTGAATGTCGGCCGGCCACTGCTGGCTCTCGCCGGTCATTCGAAATCCGTAATCGCCACAATTGCGCATCTCGCACTGTGGCATGGGTGGCTCAAGGTGCCGGCTTATGAACCGGCGAGCAGTTCAGTAGATGCATGCGATCTTCACGGGTGCAGGCAGAGCCGGCCTACCGCTTTCACGAGGCGGACGTTCGAACGAGATAGAGTGTGTAGTTTCGCTCCATCCCGTTGACAAGAACATAGCCGCGAGCATTTGCATACGTGCCCGTGCCCCCGGTGATAGCCGTTTTCCACGGCGGTGGAGTCCCCTGGCGCGAAACGGAGAGCGTATTTTGCCAGGTGACCTGCCCATTGCCGAGGCTGTACACGCCTGAACACAGCTGAGTGGTCGGGCTCTTCGGGGTAGGATTCAAGGATCCTCCGACCTGGGTACACCTTGTTGCGGAAAAGCCATCCGTCTTCCCGTTTCGGAAGATTTTCTCGGTGATGAGAACCTGGTTGCCTACTCCGGTTGCATGATCTCCATTGTTGAGCCTCTTGTTCTGTGTCATCTCCCCGTGCAGATGGATTACTTCGTAGCTCCCCGCTCCCTCATTGCCCTGTGGCTGGGAGCTCGAGGACGTAGAGGCATGGCATCCGATATCTGTCAGTGCGAGCACCGAAACGGCCGCCAGACACCACCTTGAAATGGGCATAACTGTTCCTTTCTGACGGCGATTGCTTACTGTGATGCGAGCAAGTGTCACCGTATATGGTCGGGGCAACAGGCAAACGCAATTAGTGAGGTTGAACTCTTCGTGTCGTAGCGGGCTGACCGCTCGACATCCGCTGCGGTATCACGCCGGAGGCGTGCGCTATCCACAAGGGGGCGGGCCAACCAGCGAGGCGACGGCTCGTGCTTCAACACCAGAACCGGTCTCGGACGGAGTAACGACGTGACATCAACGTCGGCATCAACGTCCGCAGACAACAGCATCCGAGCACGGACGTGCGCTTTGCCCGAACGACCGTCAGCTCCTCATCCCTGTCCCTGCATCCCAGACTCGCTCGGCGCGGATGAAGCGCACCTACGCGGTACGGCCCCCGTATGAGCTCGGGAGCCGTACCGGATCCCTCGTCCGGACGGATCAGTTGGTGAAGGCGAAGTACTTCCAGGCCCCGTGCGTCGTGGAGTTGACGGTGTCCCCGGAGGAGCCGTTGATGTACGAGGAGCGCATCCGGGCGCGGATGCCGGACTCGCCCGGTGCCGCCAGTCTCACGGTGGACTTGCCGTTGGTGCCCAGCGCGAAGTACTCGGACCCGGAGTCGTACCAGGTGCCCCGGTAGTAGACCTGGATCTGCAACCGTTGCTTGCGGCCCGAGTAGTAGTTCATGGTCGTGGTGAACACCGGCTCGGTGTTCTTGTGGAAGTAGTAGTACGTAGTGGAGCCGATCTTGCCCGTCTTGTAGTACTTGGAGACGGTGGTGGAGATCTTGGCCTTGGCGTACGCGGTCGACTTGACGGTCTTGACGGTCTTGGCGGCGTAGCGGGCATCGCCGGCGAAGACGGCGGTGACGGTGGTGTCACGGGTCATGTCGACAGTCGCCGACAGATTGCCGCTGGAGTTGACCTTGGCCTTCTTCAGCAGCTTCTTCGGCTTGTCGGAGCCGAACGGGTCGGCGTAGATCTCGACGGTGCGGTTCTTGTACGTCGTGCCGAGGTGCGCGGTGAAGGAGACGTCCTTGCCGTACGAGTACAGCTTGCCGTTGTTCGTCAGGCTCAGGGTGGTCGCCTTGCGCGAGACCTGCACCGCGTCGGAGCCGGAGGCGGAGGCGTGCGTGGCGTCGCCTGCGTAGGACACCTTGTAGGTGACCTTGCCGCCGGCGGGCGGCGTGTCCGTGAAGGAGAAGCTGCCGTCGGCCTTCGTGGTGACAGGGGCCAGTGCCTTGCCGCTCGGCGACTCGATGTCCGCGCGGGTGACCGTCAGGCGGGTGCCCGCCGGAAGGGGCGTCTTCGAGGTCAGCTTGCCGGTGACGGTGAGCTTCCTGGCCCTGTCCGACGTCGCGGGGGCCGACACCTTGAGGGCGGGCAGCTCCTTGGTGGGGTCGGTCAGCGCGCGCAGGGTGTATGTGCCGTAGGTGTTCACGGAGATCGCGAACACCCGGCCGCCGTCGGGTGTCCAGGCCAGCGCGCCGTCCACGAGAGTGTCGGCGCCACTGCTGTTGCCCGTGTTGGGGAAGTCGTACTCCCGCACAGGCACCGGGTCACCGGGCCGGTGGATGTGGACGTCGGGGTCGTACCAGGAGAAGCTGCCGCCCGCGACGCTGCCGTCGGGCGCGACGGCCACCGCGTTCGGGTACGCGTCGGTCGGGTAGCTCGCCACCTCGTTCAGATCGGTGGAGGAGTAGGCCGGAAAGCCGTAACCGTTCCCGGTGCCGTCCCACGAGGTGAGGACCTGCTTGCCGTCGGGCGTCAGGTCGAGCTGCTTCACGGAGGTGTCCATGCTGCCCTTCACCCGCAGCACGGCCCCGTCGGCCGAGACGTCGTACACGGCCAGAGTGCCGCCGCTGCCGGCCACCAGGACGCCCGGCGCTGCCGGATCGGCACCGAGAAGCATCGGGCCGGGGAAGAAGTCGACGCCCGCCTTCTGGTCGAGGTGCACGACGGGCTCGGTGGCGGAGAGGTCCAGAAATCCGAGGTTCGATCCGTAGCCGAACCAGATACGGCCGTCCAAGACCTCCACCTCGGCCGGGGCGTCCGCGCCCGCCAGCGCGTAGCTCGCGCTCTGCGTATACGTCTGCGTCTCCACCGAGACGATCCGGTCGCTGCCCTTGACGGCCGCGTACACCTGCCGGGAGTCGGCGGACAGCGCCAGGCCGGTCACACCGGGCAACCCGGTGAGGGTCGCCTTGACGGCGCCCGCGTAGTCGGCGACGACGATCTTGCCGCCGGTCGGATCGGATACGTAGACCCGCTGGTGGGCGCCGTCCACGACGATGTCACCGACCGACGTCACCGGCAGGACCTTCGCGGAGTCGGCCACCGCTGGTGCCGCCGTGCCCGCGGCGAGCGCCGCGGAGCTGAAGAGGACCGCCAGTGTCGTCGCGGTCGAAATGCTGCGCCTGTGCACAGTGATGTGAACCCCCCATTGAGCAAGCCCGCAAGCCCGTCTGCTGTCGGGCGGAACCGAGTAGGCAGCGCCCCCCTCGTGCCGATCACGGCGCGTCGACGCTGCCGAGGCAGCGTATGTCATGCAAGTGACAGTCGAGGCGGAATCACCTTCGTGATCCTCGCGACGGCCACTCCTGGGGGTGCCGCCGGTTCGGCGGCACCCCTGACGCGTGGGCGCGGCCGCGCTCTCAGGGCCGGCCTGTCATCCGTTCCGCCGACGCGATCGTCGAGCGGGCCTCGCGCCGGGTGAGGCCCGTGCGGACCGCCGCGTCGATCAGGGCGGGGGTGAGTTCGGGGCCGATGCCGTTCTCGTACGCCCGGCAGGCGGCCCAGAAGAGGCGGGTGTTGCGCTGGCCCTCGTGTGCGGCGAGGACGAACTGGACCAGACCCTGGCCGTGCCGGCCGGTGGACGACGGCGTGGTCTGGCGGGTGCGCGGCGGCGGTGTGAGCAGGCGCAGCAGGGCGGGCGGGCAGGGTGCGGGCGCCAGATGCGCGGTGCCCGGTGCGGTGCCGTACACACCGCGATCGGTGCGCGATCCCGGGCCGACCAGGTAGCCGCCGGCGCCGCGGACGTCGATCCCGGGCGCGAGGCGGCTCGCGGAGTTCGGTACGACGACGTCCGGCGGCCCGCTCAGCCACAGGTGGCGGCCGCCGCTCGGGGTCAGTACGACCACCGTGTCGGGGATGGTGAACAGGTGGCGCAGTGCGAGTTCGCGCAGTGCCGCCGAGGAGTCGGTGCCGGACTTGGTGTCGAGGTCGATGCCGATGAGGTGGTGGGGGTGCAGGCCGCAGGCGATGCCGTAGCCGGTGGCCCAGGGCGCTGCGGCGAACAGATCGCGGATGCGGCGGGGGTCGGTGGAGGCGTCGTAGACCCCGTGTCCGAAACGGCCGCATTCGCCGTGGCAGGCGGGGGCCGTCGGGTCGGGGTCGTCACGGTGGGGGGAGCGCAGGGCCGGCAGCTTCGTCCGGGACAGCGGGATCACCGCCAGTCCGCGCTCCGCGGCGGACAGGGCGTGGGCCAGGGCCAGGGTGGTGGCCTGCCGGTCGATGGTGGCCATGCCTCCATGTTCGTACACGTGTTCGAAAAAAGAAAGAAGGGGTGGCGGCGTTCGTTCGCGTGGAGGAGATGTGACGAAAGGGGTTTATCGATATTTCCTCACGCTTGAGGACGAATCACCGCTTCTGGAGTGATATGCCGGTGATTCGGTGGGCAACCCTGAAGTCGCGACGTCGTACACCGTCCGAGGCGGTCGGCCAACTGCCCCGGAACTAGCCCTACTTCGCGTATGTCCCGGCGACCAGACCGGAACGTACGGGGTTCTGGAGGAAACACATGGCAAGCATCCGTACCGCTCGCGTCTTCGCCGCCGTCGCAGCCCTGCCTCTGGCCGCCGCCCTCTTCACGGGCGTCGCCTCGGCGGACAACGGCGCGTTCGCGGACGACGGATCGAACGCGGCGGCCGCGAGCATCTTCGGCAGCGGGGTCGGACACGACAACAACGGCAACTCCTCCACCACGCAGCAGCAGGCGGTGGGCTTCGGCGCCTCGAACCGGAGCAACGCCGCCCAGGTCAACCGCTCGGCGTTCACAGCCATCGACCAGAGGAACGAGAACGTGGTCGTCAACTTCAGCCGCCTGTGGTGAGTGACGGGCCGATGTGCCGACATCGGCCCTGAATCCCCATGGTGTGTGCTTTCAAGGGTCATCACACATCCGCGCGGCGGTACTTCGGTGCCGCCGCGCGGACGCTTTCAGTGTCCACGCGCGCGTGCGCCGCGATTCACGGGCTCTCGTCGACCTTGACAGCAAGCCTTATCTGACGGACAGTCAGAAAATGGACAGTCAGAAATCCTTGGTCGTACGAACCCTCTGCCGGTACAAGGTCCGGGAGGCCCCGACGTGCACCTCGCCCCCACCGAGCTCCAGCAGCGGCTGCGCGCCGAACTCCGCGCGTACTTCCGGACGCGACGCATGTGCTCGTGGCGGACGACCGGCAGCGACTGTGGCTGGTGGAAGCGGCCGACGCCGGATGCGCGCCGGTGGAACTGACCGCCCCGTGGTCGGCGGGCCGGCTGACCCTGGATCGCACCCCCGCGGAGCCCCTGGGGACACCGTGCGCGTACGCCGATGTGCTCGCCACGGCCCGTATCGCCTTCGCGGGACTGCAGGCCGGTGTGTGCGCGGGCTCGCGGGCGCGTGCGGTGGAGCACACCAACACCCGGGAGCAGTTCGGACGCCCGCTCGCCGCCGAGCAAGGAGTCCAGCTCAAGGCCGCCGACGCGTACATGGACACCGAGGCGATACGCGTGACGGTATACGAGGCGGCCTGGCGCCGCGACACGGGCCTGCCCTACGCCACCCACGCGCTGACCGCCGCCTGGTGGGCGTCCGAGGCGGGCACGCGGGTCGTGCAAACGGGCCAGCATCTGCACGGCGGCACGGGCGCCGATCTGGAACACCCGGTCCATCGCCACTTCCTGTGGGGACGGCAGCTGGACGCCTGGCTGGGATCCGGGAGCGAAGTGCTCCAGGAACTGGGGGAGTTGATCGTGGACGGAGAGGGGGCGGAATGAGGACGAGTGGACCGCAGGCCGGTGCGCCGCGGGTGGGGACACAGTTGCCGCCGCTGGAGATCGAGATCACGCGCACGCTGATCGTGGCCGGGGCGATCGCGTCCCGCGACTACCAGGACGTGCACCATGACGCGGAGCTCGCCCGCCGGAAGGGCTCCCCCGACATCTTCATGAACATCCTGACGACCAACGGCCTGGTCGGGCGGTACATCACGGATCACTTCGGCCCGGACGCGGTCCTGCGCAAGGTCGCCATTCGGCTCGGCGCGCCCAACTATCCGGGCGACACGATGGTGCTGAGCGGCACGGTCGAGGAGGTGGACAGGGACACGGCCACGGTGAGGGTGACCGGGGCGAACGGCATCGGCCGGCACGTCACGGGCACGGTGACCGTCACCGTAGCGAGCGAGGGTGCCGGATGAGCGTGCGGACGAAGGATGCCCTCGGCGGGCGGGCGGCGGTCGTGGGGATCGGGGCGACCGAGTTCTCCAAGGCCTCGGGGCGCAGCGAGCTGCGACTGGCGGTGGAGGCGGTGCGCGCCGCGCTGGACGACGCGGGACTGTCGCCGTCGGACGTGGACGGCATGGTCACCTTCACGATGGACACCAACCCCGAGATCACCGTCGCCCAGGCGGCCGGGATCGGCGAGCTGTCCTTCTTCTCCCGGGTCCACTACGGGGGCGGGGCGGCGTGTGCGACGGTCCAGCAGGCCGCACTTGCGGTGGCGACGGGAGTGGCCGAGGTCGTGGTCTGCTACCGCGCATTCAACGAACGCTCGGGCCGTCGCTTCGGCTCCGGGGTGCAGCACCGGGAGCCGTCGGCGGAGGGCACGGCGCTGGGTTGGTCCCTGCCCTTCGGGCTGCTCACCCCCGCGTCCTGGGTGGCGATGGCGGCTCAGCGGTATCTGCACACATTCGGGCTGACCCCAAAGGCGTTGGGACATGTGGCCGTCGTGGACCGCAAGTACGCGGCGACGAATCCGGCGGCGTACTTCCACGGCAGACCCGTCACGCTCGCCGACCACGCGGCCTCGCGCTGGATCGTGGAGCCGCTGCGGCTGCTCGACTGCTGCCAGGAGACGGACGGCGGGCAGGCGTTGGTGGTCACCTCCGTGGAGCGGGCGCGCGACCTGCCGCACACGCCGACCGTGGTCACGGCCGCCGCCCAGGGTGCGGGCCGTGCACAGGAGCAGATGACCGGCTTCTACCGGGACGACCTGACCGGACTGCCGGAGATGGGTGTGGTGGCCCGCCAGCTGTGGCGGACCTCCGGGATGGGCCCCGCGGACGTCGACGTGGCCGTCCTCTACGACCACTTCACGCCGTTCGTGCTGATGCAGCTGGAGGAGTTCGGATTCTGCGAGCCGGGCGAGGCGGCGGCCTTCGTGGCCGCGGAGGTACTGCCGCTGAACACCCATGGAGGGCAGCTGGGAGAGGCGTATCTGCACGGGATGAACGGAATCGCGGAAGCCGTACGGCAACTGCGCGGCACGGCGGTGAACCAGATACGCGGAGCCGCCCGCACCCTGGTCACCGCGGGCACCGGCGTCCCCACGTCAGGTCTGATCCTGACAGCCGACGGCTGAAGGGGACACGTCGTGAACTGCGGCCGTCGGAGTCTCTCAGGGCTGAACCCTCAGGGGTGCGTACAGACTCGTCCACCTTCAGTAGGTGGGGGCAGCCCCCGCCCTACAACCTGAGGGGGATGCTGCTTCGGGACCTGCGGCCGATCCGCCGGAACAGGACGCGAACCTAGCGTGGAGCCATGACCACACCCGTCTGCACCAGCGCTTCGAACGCCGGTACATCAGCGAGGCAGACCCTTTCGTACCCGTCGTTCTCGTCGTACGTGAAGGCCCGTCAGCCGGTGCTGCTGCGCACCGCCCGGTCGCTGACCGCGAACCCGAGCGACGCGGAGGACCTGCTGCAGACCGCTCTGGCGAAGACGTACGTCGCCTGGGAGCGGATCGAGGACCACCGTGCGCTCGACGGGTACGTACGCAGGGCGCTGCTGAACACGCGGACTTCGCAGTGGCGCAAGCGCAAGGTCGACGAGTTCGTCTGCGACGAGATGCCCGAGCCGGAGGGGATGCCCGGCGCGGACCCGGCCGAGGAGCAGGCCCTGCACGACGCCATGTGGCGGGCGATCATGAAGCTGCCCGCACGTCAGCGGGCGATGGTGGTCCTGCGTTACTACGAGGACCTGAGCGAGGCGCAGACGGCCGAGGTGCTCGGCGTCTCCATCGGTACGGTCAAGTCGGCGGTGTCCAGGGCTCTCGGCAAGCTCCGCGAGGACCCCGAGCTGGAGCCGGTGCGCTGACCCTGGAGGCGAGCCCCGATCGGCCGCCGAGCGGAACGTGCCTGATCGATCACGCCGGGCCTAGTGACATACCGCGCGGTATGTGCGCAGAATCAGCGCAACCCCCCTACTACCGCGTAGGCAACGTCGCCCCGGGAGGACGCCGTGCAGAGCACGATGCAGGACGTACCGCTGCTGATCTCGAGGATCCTGACCCACGGGTCGACGATCCACGCATCGTCTCAGGTGACCACCTGGACCGGCGAGGGTGAGCCGCAGCGCCGCTCCTACGCCGAGGTCGGCGCCCGTGCGGCCCAGTTGGCGCACGCGCTGCGCGAGGACCTCGGTGTCCGGGACGACGACCGGGTGGCCACCCTCATGTGGAACAACGCCGAGCATGTCGAGGCCTACTTCGCGATCCCTTCCATGGGCGCCGTTCTGCACACGCTCAACCTGCGCCTGCCCGCCGAGCAGTTGACCTGGATCGTCAACCACGCCGCCGACCGGGTCGTCATCGTCAACGGCTCCCTGCTGCCGCTGATCGCGCCACTCCTGCCACAGCTGAAGACGGTCGAGCACGTCGTCGTGTCCGGGCCGGGCGACCGTTCGCTGCTCGCCGACGCCTCCGCCCGGGTGCACGAGTACGGGGACCTGATCGCCGGCAAGCCGACCTCCTACGACTGGCCGGAGCTGGACGAAGGCCAGGCCGCCGCCATGTGTTACACCTCCGGCACCACCGGCGACCCCAAGGGCGTCGTCTACTCCCACCGTTCCGTCTACCTGCACTCCATGCAGGTCAACATGACCCAGTCGATGGGCCTGACCGACCAGGACACCTCGCTCGTCGTGGTCCCGCAGTTCCACGTCAACGCCTGGGGTCTGCCGCACGCCACCTTCATGACCGGCGTCAACCTCCTCATGCCGGACCGCTTCCTGCAGCCGGCGCCGCTCGCCGAGATGATCGAGAACGAGCGGCCGACGCACGCCGCCGCCGTCCCCACCATCTGGCAGGGCCTGCTCGCCGAGCTGACCGCCCGTCCCCGCGACGTCTCCTCCCTCGGACAGGTCACCATAGGCGGCTCGGCCTGCCCGCCCTCGCTCATGGAGGCCTTCGACAAGCTCGGCATGCGCGTCTGCCACGCCTGGGGCATGACCGAGACCTCCCCACTCGGCACGGTCGCCCGGCCGCCGGCCCACGCGGTGGGTACGGACGAGGAGTTCGCTTACCGGCTCACCCAGGGTCGCTTCCCGGCCGGCGTCGAGGCCCGGCTCACCGGCCCCGGTGGCGAACGACTGCCCTGGGACGGCGAGTCCGCGGGAGAGCTGGAGGTACGCGGCCCGTGGATCGCGGGCGCCTACTACAACGGTCCGGACACCGAACCCCTGCGTCCCGCGGACAAGTTCAGCCAGGACGGCTGGCTCAAGACCGGTGACGTGGGCACCATCAGCCACGACGGCTTCCTCACCCTCACCGACCGTGCCAAGGACGTCATCAAGTCCGGCGGCGAGTGGATCTCGTCCGTCGACCTGGAGAACGCTCTGATGTCCCACCCGGACGTCGCCGAGGCCGCCGTCGTCGCCGTCCCGGACGACAGGTGGGGCGAACGCCCTCTCGCCACCGTCGTGCTGAAGGCCGGCGCCACCGCTGACTTCACCGCTCTCCGGTTGTTCCTCGCGGAGGAAGCCAAGATCGCCAAGTGGCAGCTGCCGGAGCGCTGGACGATCATCGAGGCGGTGCCCAAGACGAGCGTCGGCAAGTTTGACAAGAAGAAGATTCGCGAAGCACATAGGTTGGGAGAACTCGACGTGACCAAGCTCAGCTGACCTTGCTGAGCGGCATAGAGCCCCTGGCACCCAGCCGGGGCTCTCGCCGTTGCAGCTGCTCCCACCCCGACAAGCCCGTCCAGTGGCTCACCCAGGAGGCGGGCCGCTGCTGCGCCCCTCTCCCGGTTAAGGCGACAACGCGCATAGCCGCGAGTGCGCAAGGATGGCCGTGCAGGGCCCTCGTACCGTCGTGCTCTGCGGTTCAACGAGGGCCGCACCCCTTCCGCACCAGCCCGCACCGGCAAGATCACGATCTACGAGTGTTCCGTGAGCAACTCCGCCAGGCGGTCCGCGAATGCGGTGAGCCAGTCCAATCGTGGTCCGCTGCGGGCAATACGGAATCCGTGGTGACGGCCCCAGAACGTAGCCTGGACGGCATGGAACTGGGCCCAACGCTGGACGCGTTCGCGATCGAGTTCCGCGGCCTCGGCGAAGACGTCCAGAGTGCGGTGGACGGCCTTGCGCAGGTCGTCCGCTTCGAGGAGCGCCAGCGCGCGCGACTTGAGCAGCGTGCCGCCGTCGTACGCGGGGTCTCCTACGTACCCCTTGGGGTCGACGGCCAGCCATGGCTCACGGTCGGCGCGCAGGATGTTCCGGGCGTGAAGGTCACCATGAATGAGCATGTCCGGCTGGATACGGCCCAGCTCGCGGACGGTCGCCACGGCGGCGTCCACCACATAACGCGACAGCGTGTGCGTCAGCTCCTCAGCATCCTTGCGTAGCTGCTCCTCCCAGGCGTCGGCCTGCTCCAGCAGTCGAGGGAGGCCAGGCGGCGCGGGAACGGCCAGGCGGCGCGGGAACGGCCAGGCGGCGATTGATCCGCCCTGCGACCGTCACAACCTCATCGCCGTCTGCGACCTCCGCCAGAGTCGACGTCTGGACCCGTTCGAGCAGCCTCGCGAAACGCTCGTCGTCGCGCTCGCGCAGCAGCACAGCTCCACGCCCACCCCACGCCGCGAATGCGTCCGGCTCATGAACGTTGCCGGGATGCGGAAACGACACCTTCAGCACAGCGGGCCCCTCGCCCCGCCGTCGCACCGGGACGATGACCCCGACACCACCGTGCATGACCTCGCCGTCCGGCACAATCCCCCAGCGCCCCAGCAGCTCGTCCACAATCCTCGGCAGTTCGGCAAGCCACGCCGCTCCGGGCTCTCCTTCACGCTCGACAGTTGCCCCGCGTGAAGACCTCTGGTACCCCGATCATTCGGGCACCTTACGCGCCAGCCCAACGCCGCCACCAGGCCCGAGCCAGCCACTACCGCCGCCAGGCGGACCTCCCACCGTGAAGAGCAAGATCTACGGCTTTCGCACCCGTACGTCGTTTGCCGTCATGGTCCACTCCGAGTGACCGAGTGACCCCCGTCGCGCAAGGGACAGCCGTGCTGTGGCCGCTGTCGACTCCCCTGTGTGCCAGGGGCTTACACCGCTCCTCGCGACCTTGGCCCAGGATCTTGCCACCGCCATCCGGACGGCAGCATCCAAAGCGTTCGTGATCCTCGACGGGACGCTGCTGCCCATCGACAGGATCGCCGCCGACCGGCCCTACTACTCCGGCAAGCACCACAAGCACGGGATGAACGTGCAGGTGATCACTGATCCGTTCGGGAATCTGCTGTGGGCCTCGCCCGCGCTGCCCGGTGCGGTCCACGACATCCGCGCGGCCCGCACCCATGGCATCTTCGCCGCCCTGGCCGACGCTGGCATCCGCTGCTGGGCCGATAAGGCATACCAAGGTGGCGGCGACATCGTTCGGGTGCCCTACCGCGGCCGCTGGGAGAAGCTGTCCGCAGGACAGCAGGCCCCCTTACGTGTGCATAACGTGCGCTATGTCCCGGGTCAGTTGGTGCCGATCCGCGCCAGCAGGTCCACGATTCGCTCCTGCACCTCCGCGCTCGTCGAGCGCTCCGCCAGGAACAGGACCGTCTCCCCCGAGACCAGCCGGGGCAGATCGGCCTGGTCGACGGCGACGGTGTAGACGACCAGCGGGGTGCGGTTGAGCAGGTTGTTTGCGCGCAGCCAGTCGACGACCCCTGCCTGGCGGCGGTGCACCTGCATCAGGTCCATCACCACGAGGTTCGGCCGCATCTGTGCGGCCAGCGTGACCGCGTCCGTGTCCGAGGCGGCACGTGCGACCTGCATGCCGCGCCGCTCCAGGGTCGCGGTGAGCGCCAGCGCGATCTCCGCGTGCTCCTCGATGAGCAGGACGCGCGGCGGGTGCTGCTCGGAGTCACGCGGGGCGAGCGCCTTCAGGAGTACGGCCGGGTCGGCGCCGTACGCCGCCTCACGCGTCGCCTGCCCGAGCCCCGCCGTGACCAGCACGGGCACCTCGGCGGCCACCGCCGCCTGGCGCAGCGACTGGAGCGCGGTCCGCGTGATCGGACCGGTGAGCGGGTCGACGAAGAGCGCGGCCGGGAAGGCGGCGATCTGCGCATCGACCTCCTCACGGGAGTTGACGATGACGGGCCGGTAGCCGCGGTCGCTGAGCGCCTGCTGGGTCGTCACATCCGGAGCGGGCCACACGAGCAGCCGCCGCGGGTTGTCGAGCGGCTCCGGGGGCAGTTCGTCGTCCATCGGCTGCGACAGGGGCTGGTCGGCGATCTCGACGGCACCGCCGGGGCCGTCGAGCGGCTCGGGGCCCTCGTCGGCGTTCACGTCCGGGGCCCCTATGGCGTACGACCGCCCGGCGCCCTCGGTGGCTCCGGCCGTACGGGGCTGACCGGCCAGGGAAGGCTGTGCGGGGTGCGGAGCCGCCGCGCCCTGCGGATGCGGGCGCGCTTCCGCCTCCGGGCGTTCGCCCGCGGGCTCGGGACGCGTGCCGAGCTTGCGGCGGCGGCCCGCACCGTTCGGCTGGTGAGGGGGAGGCGTCGGCGACTGGGAGCGGGACTGGGCCTGCGGCTGCGCCCCCTGACGGGCGAAGGGCACGCCCTGCCCGAGCGTCCGCACACTGATCGCCCTCCCCTGTGTCGAGTGGGAGTCGACGGGCGCGGCCGCCTCGGCGGGCAGCGGCTGAGCGGTCCGCGGCTGCGCGGCGCGCTCCGGCGGGAGCGGGGTGCCTGCCGAGGGCGTGGACTGGGGTACGGGGGCGGCGGCGCCGGAGGTGTCACCGGAAGCGGGCCAGCCCTGCGGGGGCACCGGGGCGCCGGGGGCGGGCGCGCCTGCCACCGGGACGCCGCCCGCGGGGGGCGCCTGCGCGGGCACCGGCTGCGGTGCGGCGGCGGGCTGTCCCGGGAGGGGGCGAGCGGGCGCGGCGGCAGGCGCCGGCTGACCGGGTACCACCGGCACGGGCTGCGCACCGGTGCCGGACCGTACGGGGACGGACTGATCCGGGGCAGTCTGCACGGGCACCCGCTGCCCCGGCGCTCCCTGTCCGCCCGGTACGCCCTGAACAGGAAGGGCCTGCGGGGGAACGGCCTGCGTGGAGGCGGGCACACCCTGTGCGGGTACGGGCTGTGGGCCTTGCTGAGCGGGCACTCCCTGGGCAGGCGTCGCAGGCGTCATCTGCGCGGGCACACCCTGGGGATGAGTCACCTGCGCCGACACGCCCTGAGGGGTCACGGCAGCGGCTGCGCCGTCCGTCCCGGCCGACTGTCCGGGCGCGGTGGCCGGACGGGCCCGGCGGCGACCCGTGGGCGTGGCCACCGGGTGCGGCTGCGGCGGTGTGTGGTCCCCGGCCTGGTCGTGCAGGACCGCGTCGTGGCGGCCCTCGTCGGCCTGGCCGGGAGTGGAAGCGCTCTGCTCGGGCGTGCGGTCCGCCTCCGCCGGCGGCAGCGCGAACACGGTCCGAGCACCGGAATCCGCTGCGGCGGCACGTTCGTTCGCGGCGGCCAGGGCACGCCGACGGCGCCCGGTCGGCGTGGAGCCGCCGGCTGTGTCGTCGGGGGACGGGGCGCCAGGGGCAGCGGGCAACGCGGGCGGCAGCGCCTGTGGCTCGATGTCGCGGCGGGCGCGACGTCCCGTGGGCGCGGGTACGCCCTGCGGCGGTACGGCCTCCCCCAGCCCGGTGGCTGCGGCCGGGGCCCCCGCGGCGTGCTCGGCGGCGGTCACCACCGAGCCCTCGGCCACGCCGTCGGCCGGGCTCGGGCGTGCGCGCCGCCGTCCCGTGCCGCCGGACGCCGGAGACTCCGTGGCGTCCTCGTTCGCGGTCGCCTGCGCCGGACCCGACTCCTCGGCGGCGGGCTTCTCCGCCGCGCGCCGCCTGCGCCGCCCGGTGGGGGCCGCCGCGGTCGTTTCGGAGGAGGCAGAGGCAGAGTCGTCCACCTCGCTCTGCAGGAAGGCGTCCACGGACGACCGGCGGGCCCGCCGCCGCCCGCCCTGCTGCGCGGCCTGCTCGATGGGTGCCGGCGCGGTCCCGGCCTCCAACGCGGGTGTCGCGGCCGGAGGGGCCGTGACCACCCCGGCGCCGCCGCCGATCGGTACCTCGAGCACGTAGGCGTTGCCGCTCATGCCCGGCACCTCGTGCGTCTGCAGCACACCGCCGTGCGCACGCACGATGCCGCTGACGATCGGCTGGTGCACCGGGTCTCCCCCGGCGTACGGGCCGCGCACCTCGATGCGGACGACCTCGCCGCGCTGGGCGGCCGCCACGACGACGGTGTTGTCCATGTAACCGCCCGCCGTGACGGGCGCGTTGCCCGTGGCGTCGACGCCCGCCACGTCCGCGATCAGGTGCGCGAGTGCCTGGGCGAGCCGCTGCGGGTCGACCTCGGCCTCGATGGGCGGGGCGTGGACGGCGAACTGGACACGGCCGGGCCCGATCAGCTCCACGGCGCCGTCGACACCTGCCGCGACGACCGCGTCGAGCATGACGGTCCTGCGGACGAGGTCCTCCTCGCCGGCGTCCAGCTGCTGGTAGCCGAGCACGTTGTCGACGAGCGTGGTGATGCGCGAGTAGCCGGCCGCTAGGTGGTGGAGCACCTGATTGGCCTCGGGCCACAGCTGGCCGGCGTCGTCCGCGGCGAGCTTGGACAGCTCACCCCGCAGTTGGTCGAGGGGGCCGCGCAACGACTGGCCGAGCACGGCGAGCAGTTGCTCGTGCCTGGCGGTCAGCGCCTCGTAGCGGTCCTTCTCGCGCTCGCCGAGCGCGGCGTAGCGCTCGTCACCGGCTGCGACCTCCTCCACGTGCCGCTCACGCAGCTCGGCGAGCTCGGCGGCGTGCTCCTCGCGCAGCCGCTCCAGCTCGTTCTCGTGCTCCTTGGCGAGTCCTTCCAGCTCCTGCTGGTGCTGCCGATCGGCCTCGTCCTTCTCCGCGACGAGCGTGTCGAACGGGCGCCGGTCGGTGAACGTCATCACGGCGCCGACGAGCTGGTCGCCGTCGCGCACCGGCGCGGTCGTCAGGTCGACCGGCACCTTGTCCCCGCTCTTTGACCACAGCACCTGCCCGCGCACCCGGTGCTTGCGCCCGGAGCGCAGGGTGTCGGCGAGCGGCGACTCCGCGTACGGGAAGGGGGAGCCGTCCTCGCGGGAGTGCAGTACGAGAGTGTGCAGCTGCTTGCCGCCGAGGTCACTGGCCCGGTATCCGAGGATCTGGGCGGCGGCCGGGTTCACGAGCACGATCTGCCCGTCGGTGTCCGTGCCCACCACGCCCTCGGCCGCGGCCCGCAGGATCATCTCGGTCTGCCGCTGGGAGCGGGCTAGTTCGGCCTCCGTGTCGACGGTGCCGGACAGGTCGCGGACGACGAGCATCAGCAGTTCGTCGCCGGTGTAGCCGTAACCGTCGTACGCCTGTCGGCCGTCCTCGAGGTTGGCGCTCGTGACCTCGACGGGGAACTCGGTGCCGTCCGTCCGGCGGGCGGTCATCCGAGTCGGCTTGGTCCGCCCGCTCGGGTCCATGGAGTCGGGTTGCCGCATGGACCCGGGGATCAGCCGCGAGTCGAACTGGGGCAGCAGATCGAGCAGCCCGCGCCCCACCAGGGCGGTCCCGGGCGCCTCGAAGGTCTCCAGGGCGATGGTGTTGGCGTTGACGACGGTCCCGTTGGCGTTGACCAGCACCAACGCGTCGGGCAGCGCGTCCAGTATGGCAGCGAGGCGAGCAGCGCCTCGGGATGGCCTGCTGCTCACGAGACGCTTCCTCCCTGTTACCGCACCTTGCCGACCGTGGGGGCCATCTTGCCAACCGGCCCGCAGCGTGTCACGCGAGGGATTCTACGGGCAGCGGCCCAGCATGCGGCGCCGGATGAGAGGGAGGTCGCACGCGGAAGTGACGCAGAACCTGTGACCGCGCAGGTAGCCGAGCGGAACCCGGATATCACCCGTGACGCCACCCTGCGCCGGCTGTGCCCCGGCCGGGCTGGTTCTGCGAACGAACGTCCGGCAGCAGGGGCACGAGGTCGTTCCAGCGGGCGATCTGACAGCCGTCGTTGCGGTCGTACCGCGCGTCCACCGGCCGCCCGGCCCAGACGCCGGTGACGTGCGCGGTAGCCGGGCCGCCGTACTGCATCGTGCACAGGCTGCGCGGCGGCACGGGAGCGAAGGGGTCCCGGCCCCAGACGGTCCGGCGCTCGAGCGCGCCGCAGGCGCGGACGGGGTCCGGATGGTTGCCGCGCCCCGGATGACAGCGCAGTACGTACGTCCCGTCGGCGTGCCCGGAGTGGCGCACGGTGACGATGAGCCGGTCGGCACCGGGTACGGGAGGCCGACCGTGGGCATGCGCCGTAGCGGGCGCCGCGACCGCGGAGAGAAGGGCGACGGCACCGAGGATCAGGCCGCGCGAGGTGAACTGGACCATGCCGTGACTAACGGCGGCGCGGTGGGACGGTTGCGCCCACGCGCCGGCTGTCCGCCCGTCGGCCGAGTGACAGGTGGGTCTGGTGGGGCACGGGGCGCTTCTGGCCGGGCGGCGCCGCGGGGTCACCGCCGAAGGAGAAGCGGTCCGGGGCTGCAACGAGCAGCGGTCCGGGAGGGCCCACGAGGTACCGACGCCGGATCACGCCCGCGGTTTGCTTTGCCCTGCGGCCTTTCTGCCTAGTACCGTGGGGGGCGATTGGTGACACCCCGCTCGGCTGTGTCATCATCTGCACGCACCACTCGCGCTCGCGCGTGGGAGGTTGTGCTGGAGGCGTCGCCTAGTCCGGTCTATGGCGCCGCACTGCTAATGCGGTTTGGGTCTTAAAGCCCATCGAGGGTTCAAATCCCTCCGCCTCCGCGCTTGATCACTGAAGCCCCGGTCCGTACGGCCGGGGCTTCAGCGTTCCGAGGGCCGCCCCGTGTACTGCCCTCAACCGCCTATCAGTGCGTTTCCGCAGGTCGCAAGGGGTATGGCAAACGGATTTCACATTGGCGGTGGCAGTCATGTAATGTTCTTCCTGTCGCCGCGAGCGGGCCGGAAGGGCCGGGGACGGCGAAGAAAAACAGAACAAGCACTCGTAGCTTAACGGATAGAGCATCTGACTACGGATCAGAAGGTTGCAGGTTCGAATCCTGCCGAGTGCACAAAGAAACACCAGGTCAAGGCCCTGATTCTCCCAAGTGGAGGTCGGGGCTTTTGCGTTGGCGTCTCACGAAATCTCACGCGTCACCATCCGTGATTGATCAGTTACAGCTCAGCCGAGCAGCTCCATCAGCTTCTCGGAGCCCGCCATGAGCGACTGCGGGTCGGGGTGGACGTAGTTGCGCTTCGTGAAGGACAGGTCGCTGTGCCCGGCCCACGCCGAGACGACCGTGTCCGGCACCCCGTTGTTCGCCATCCACGACAGGCAGGCGTGGCGAGCGTCGTACAGCCGGGTCTTGCGAACCCCAGCGGAGGCCATGAGCTTGTACGCCTCGCGCCGCAGCTTGTCCGTCTTCCAGTCCTTGCCGAGATCATCGACGACGACGCGGCCGGACGCCTCGTACGCCTCGCCCGCCTTCAAACGCTCGCGAAGCTGGCGGGTGTGGAAGGCCTTCAGCGCCTGCAGGACGACCAGGGGCAGCGGAAGCCAGCGGTCGCCCGCGACCGACTTCGTGTCCTTCTCGATGACCTTGCCGGCAACCAGGGTGCGGGTGATCTCGACACGGACGGTGCCCTGCTCCAGGTCGACATCCATCCAGCGCAGGCCAACGACCTCGGCGGGGCGAAGGCCGATCAGGGACAGAAGCATCACTGCGTACAGCCGAGTGTTGGAGCAGCCCGTGAGGAAGCTCTTGACCTCATCCTCGTTCCAGGGCTTCCGCTCCTTCTTCTTCCTGCGAGCCTCCTTCCGGGCGGCGCGCGGGACCTTCACGTACCGGGCGACGTTCCTGGTGAGGACCTGGCGCCGGATGCCGAGTTCGAGCACGGCGCGCAGGCGGCCCAGCGTCAGGTCTGCGGTACGAACGCTGAGGCCGGTGCCAGGCTTGCCTCCGATGCGCCGGGCCTCGGTGAGCATCCAGGTGATCAGGGCGTCGACGTCGTCCTCGGTCAGCTCCTGCACGGGCTTCTTGCCCAGGCGGGTGCGCACGTAGCGCATGGCGTCTTCGTAGGAGCGCTTGGTGGCGGCCTCGACGTCCTTGGTCGCCTCCACCAGCCAGGCGTCGACCAGCTCCTCGACGGTCATCTTCGAGGGGGCGACATACGTGCCCTGGGAACGCTGGTGCTTGATCCGGGCGTGCTCGGCCTCCGCCTCCTTCCTGGTGTCCTTGGTGACGGTGAGCTGCTTGCGCTTGCCCGTCTGCGCGTCGACTCCGACGTCGACGACGAACCGGTAACGGACCTTGCCGCTCTGCAGCGTGACCTTCTTGATCTCCGGCATATACCCCCCTGCCTGGCCTGCTTCAGCAGGCTCTATTTCGGTTGTTCCAGTGGCCAGCCCTGTACCTCCCGCACGCCGTCGAGCAGTTCCTGGACCGCTCGCTCATAGGCATCTACGAGGTGCGGCGGCGCGTCGAGCAAGGCGCAGAGGAGTCCGAACTTCTCCACGTCCGGCAAGACCTCTGCCAGGGCCTGTTGGCCGTGCGCCTTGAGCCAGCCCACGGTGCGGAACTGGAAGACGGCTGTGCCCGGTTCCGGCTGCTTGGCTGCCGTCCTGGACGTCGGTCCCGCGTCCTCTAGAGCACTGTCGACGATCGAAGGCTCCTGACCGTGAAGGACCGCCTCTACGCTCTCGGCTGTCCAGCCCAGAGCACCTGCGATGGCGGGAAGGGTACGAGGCCAGCGTCCTCGCGGGACCCGGCCTTCCTCTGCTAGCTGGATGCTCTTGGCAGACGCGCCAGACCGCTCGGCTAGCTGCGCACGGGTCAGGTTCCTCGCTTCTCGTGCCGCGCGGAGCCGCTTGCCTAGGCGGGCCCAGTCCTCCGGGGTGTATTGGTCGGCCATCGCCAGGCGCTCCGGTGGTATCGAGTGGTAACGAGTGATGGCACTCTATGAGTGGTGTGGCTGCCGCGCAAGCGCCGCATTCCGCCTGGACAGAAGGGTCTCGTGGGTCGAGAAATCCGAAACGCGGATTCCTTGGTAAGTGCCAATCGATGCCAGTAGCGTCTTGGTCATGAAGATCGACGCTTCACTCGTCCGACGCATGCGCATAGAGCGCGGCATGGGGCTGAACAGCTTCGCCAAGCGGGTCGGGCTGAGCGGTCCGGGGCTCAGCCGTATCGAGAACGGGGCGCGCCAGCCCCGCCCCGCGACCATCAGGAAGATCGCCGACGGCTTCGACTGCCCGGTTGCTGCTCTCCTGCTGGAGGTCGGCGAGTGACCGCCAAGAAGGTCGCGAAGCCGGCGACGCTCGCGGAGGTTCGCTCCTGGCCCGCCACCGTCTCGGTACAGCAGGCCGCCCGGGCGCTCGGGTGCGGCAAGAGCAAGCTCTACGACCTCATCGCCCGAGGAGAGGCGCCCGTGCGGACGCTGTCCTTCGACAAGCGGGTGGTCGTCATCACCGCGTCGCTGGTGGAGGTCCTCGGCGGCGAGCCGCACCCCGCAACCTCCGATGGGCGACTCAGTGCCTGACTGAGTACGAGCCCGTTGTCAGCAGCTCGGGCACCTCTGGCCCACCTGACGCAAGGAGAACGAGGGCGACCACCACGCCCCTGAAACGCGAGAAGCCGCCCGTTCGCCCCGGGCGGCTCCGCGAAGCTCCGACTCCCCCGCAGAGGAGATCAGAACCCTTGCTTCGTTCAACCATAGCGCAGTCGACCGCTTGCGACGTGAAGGCGGCGGCAGTTGACTACGCCAGCACTCACGGCTGGCGTGCGCTCCCCGTCCTCCAGAAGCACGCGCTGCTGTACCAGTGGCAGCACCGCGCCTCGGCCGACCTCAAGACCATCCTGAGCTGGCCCCAGTGGGACCGCGCCGACGGCCTGGGCCTTGCCACCGGCGTCGGATCGCACCTGATCGTCCTGGACGTGGACGGTCCCCAGGGCGAGGAGACACTCACCCGGTTCCGCCGCGAGGGTCGCGCCTTCCCAGAGACCTGGGAGCAGCGCACCGGCCGTAACGGTGGTGGCCGCCACCTGTTCTTCCGGACGGACGACAAGCTGCGTTCGCGCTCGTTCAAGGACATGGGGCTTGACGTCCGTGGAGAGGGCGGGTACGTCGTCGGTGCCCCCTCGCTGCACCCGTCGGGACGTCGGTACGAGTCGTTCCCCCATGACCTTGCCATGGCTCCCGAGTGGCTCTGTGAGATGGCCGGAGAGGCGTCCGAGTCGGTCGACGGCCTGAGTATCCCGAGCCACGTGGAGGCCGCTCTGAGGGCGCCTCAGGGCAAGCGCAGCGAGGCCCTGTTCCGGGTGTACCGGTGGGCCCTCGAGACCGGCCTGCCCGACGTGGACATCATCCGGCTGGTCATGTCCAAGCCCATCGCCTCCAAGCTGAAGGGCAAGGCCGACCCCACCCGGTGGCTCCTGGAGGACATCGAGCGCTTCCGTGCACAGAACGTCGAGTCCATCGGCTTCACGGTCCTGGAGCACATCGAGCTGACCCACGAGTACCTGGGCAGGCTCCCCTCGTCCCGGCGCAAGGCCATCGTGGCCCTGCAGAACCTGGCCGTGGAGTGTGGCGTCAAGGAGGTCACCGTCTCCTGCGGCGACCTGGCGATCCTCGCCTCGGTCTCCAAGGGCACGGCCGTCTCCTCCATCCGCAAGCTGATCCAGGAAGACCAGCTCATCTCTTTGGCTCCGGTGAAGCGGAGCAAGGGGAGCCCGGTGGCGAACCGGTACCGGCTGCGCATCCCACCGGTGGTGGCTCGTCAGGTCAGCGAAAATTCCCAGCAGTTGACCGCTACCAGCCCCACTAACATCTCTGTGGGTAGCGGTCAGCCAGTGAGAATTTTGACCGACCAGCAGAGCGCTGGTCGGACGGACCCATCGCACGACGCCTTCCGCTGGGGCGCGCTCGGTTCCTCCTACCGGTACGTCGACCACCTGACTGTTCCCATGACGGTCAAGGAGTTGGAGCAGGCACTGCAGGCCAAGCAGCCCACCGTCTACCGGCACGTGGCCAAGCTGGTCAGCCTTGGGGTGATTGAAAAAACCAAGGGCGCCAGGTACGTGCGCACCGCCGACTGGGCCGACCGGCTCGACCAGATCGCCGAGATGTACGGAACTGAAGGCCGCAAGCAGCACGAGGAGCGACTGCTGCAGGAGGACCGTGAGCGGCGCCGACAGCAGCGGATCGTCCATGCCCGCGCCAACGGCGTGGAGTGGCGCGGACTCAGCCTCTTCGACCCGCTCACCGGGGAGATCCTCCCCGACGGAGAGGAGCCCTCCAGAGAGGCGGTCAACGGCCCACAGGGCGACCAGCAGACGGCCACCGTCATACCGATCCCACGACCCCGCATCGAGGCGCACAGCGCCCGGCTGACCGCCTGACCACCAGCCCCACCAGAGAGAAGACGCACCATGGCTAACGAAGACTTCCCCTCGCTTGATGGCCTGGGCGACGACGAGATCAACGAGATCGCCGAGGACATCATCCTCATGGAGATGACCGAGTCCTTCATCGCCGGAACCGTGACACGCGTGCAGGGCAAGTGGGCCAGCAACGGCAGCAGGTACATGAAGATCGACCTGGTCGACGAAGCCGGTGAGGAAAGCGACATCATCGAGATCTTCCACTGGCCGAACGGCGGCCGCTTCCTGCTCAGTGGCGAGGGGCGCCAGTCCACGCCCGTCGAGATGATCGTCGAGTCGCTCGGCAAATGGATGCACCTCGTCAACATCCGCAGGCCCGGCGGCGAGTGGGCCGCACCACTGTTCTGAAAAAGTCTGCCGCCCGCTCATGTCCGGAAGCTGGGGCCGGCATATGGCGAGTTGGTCGACACCTCCACGGGCGAGATCTACACGGCCGCAGACGAGGTCCAGGAGGCCGCCCAGGAGCGCTAGGGGCCCGGTGCCGTCATCTTCCTGCCGTCGCCCCGCCGCGAGGCGCGCAGCGCCCCGTATAACGCGGCGACGGCTGCTTGAGACGGGCGGATGTCCCTACCCACCCCGCGGCGCCTGACCTTGAAAAACCTCACCTGACAAGGAGCAGGACATGGCCTCGAAGCTCACGGCGATCCGCGCCAGCCTGAAGCGCCACACGGCCGCTCAGGCGCCTGCGATCGCCACGGTGGAGGACCAGGAGCAGTTCGGCGAGATCGGTGACGAGAGGGCCGTCCTGGCCCGCGAACTCGCCTCTCTGAAGGGCGATCTGGCCGCGCTATACGCCAAGGCCCCGGAGAGCCCCTGACGTTCCACCCACGGGGCGGTACGGAGACGCCGCCCCCACCACCACGCACCATTCCCGGGATCCACCACCTCTGCCCGGATCAGCCACGCCAGGCCTGCCGCCTGGCGAGTATCCGAAGAGGTACCAAGCAGTGAACAGCACCATCGAGACCTCCATGGCCAACGCCGAGGCCGCCGAGTCCCCGGTCGTCACGACGATCGAACTCCCCGACGGCAGGGAATACAGGGTCACGGTCGGCGACCTGAGGCGTATCGCCGACAAGGCCGAGGTCTCCGAGGACGGCCAGCACGTCCTGTGGACGGGCGCGAAGACGCCCGGCGGATACGGCAAGGTCCACATGGGCGGCCACACGATGCCCGTCCACCGCGTCGTCTACCTGATCTCAAGGGGCCAGATCCCCGACGAGCTGGTCCTGGACCACCGGTGCAGGATCCGGCACTGCTGCAACCCCGCATGCCTGGTGCCGGTCACCCACGCGGAGAACATCCTGCGTGGCGAGGGACCCACGGCCATCAACGCCCGCAAGACTCACTGCAAGAACGGCCACGAGTTCACCCCCGAGAACACCCTTATTTCGATCCGTAAGGGCAGTGGCCGGACCCGTCGCCGCTGCCTCGCCTGCACCGACGACTACGAGAGCGAGCGTCGCCAGGCCCGAAGAGCACTCGCGGCCTGAGTAAGAGGGCTTCTCGAAACCGAGTGTGGAGCTGGGGGTTCCGTACGGGTGTGCTGTTCAGGTGATTGTGGCCGCGCCGGGGCATGAAGGCAGGGCCT
>NZ_JBVHHL010000084.1:0-23915 GCF_055561075.1 Streptomyces sp. NPDC022910 | reverse complement strand
CCGGAGGTACCCGTGGACCGGGTCCTGACGGAGCCCGTGTCATGAACGCACGCGCCACCCCCCTCGTACCGGCCCCGACGCGGTGGGGTCTCCCCCCCCCCCCCCCCCCCCCCCCCCGGGGGGGGGGGGGGCCCCCCCCCCCCCCCCCCCCCCCCCACCCCGCGTCCGTCACGCGCGGGCCTGCGGCGCTCAGGCGGTCGCCTGCGCCGCCTCGTTGATCAGTCGGGCCACGTCACCGGGGCGCGAGACGCTGACCGCGTGGGAGGCGGAGACCTTCATGACGGTCGCCCCCGCCCGCTCGGCCATGTAGGTCTGCACCTGCGCGGGGATGTTCCGGTCCGCGTCCGCCACCAGCACCCAGGAGGGAACGTCCCGCCACGCGGGCGCGGACGCGCCCTCCGCCAGCGCGACTTCGGCCACCGGCCGCTGCGTCGCGGCCATGACGGCCGTGGTCTCCTCGGGGACGTCGGCGGCGAACTGCTCGTGGAACTTGGCCTGTTCGATGTACAGGTCCATGACCTGGCTGCCGTCGGGCAGCTTCACCGGCACCGGCCGGAGCGTGTCGCCGAGGGTGCTGCCGGGGAACTTGCCCGACAGGGTGACGGCGCTCTCCCCCTCCTCCGGCAGGAACGCCGCGACGAAGACGAGCGCCTTGACCTCGGGCAGCCCCTTGGCCGCGTTGCTGATGACGGACCCGCCGTAGGAGTGGCCGACGAGGACGACGGGGCCCTCGACGGACTGCACGATCTGCCGGACGTACTCGGCGTCGCTGGTCAGTCCGCGCAGCGGATTGGCGACGGCGATCACCGGATAGTCGTGCGCGAGCAGCTTGTCGACGACGCCGTTCCAACTGGAGGCGTCGGCGAACGCGCCGTGTACGAGGACGATGGTGGGCTTGTGTGCACTCATGGAGGATGGCCTTTCGACGTGCCGGGGGATGTGGTGGGGCGGGCGGTGTCAGTCGGTTCCGAGGGCCTTGCGCAGCACGTGGATGGCCTGCTCGACCGCGGCGGTCGACGCCTGGGTGCCGCGGACGGGGTTCAGCATCATGAAGTCGTGCAGGGAGGCGTTGTAGCGGATGCTGGTCGTCGGCACACCGGCCTGGATGAGCTTGCGGGCGTAGGCCTCGCCCTCGTCGCGCAGCACGTCGTTCTCGTCGACCATGACGAGCGCCGGCGGCAGTTCGCGGAGGTCTTCCAGCGTCGCCCGCAGCGGCGAGGCGGTGATCTGGGCGCGCTCGGCGGGGTCGGTGGTGTAGGCGTTCCAGAACCACTCCATGGCCTTGGCCGTCAGATGCGGGCCGTGCGCGAAGGTCCGGTAGCTCTCGGTGTCCTGGGCGGCGTCGGTGACGGGGTAGTACATCGACTGGTGCACGAAGGTCACGTCGCCCCGCTGCTTGGCCATGTGGGTCAGGGCGGCGGTCATGTTGCCGCCGACCGAGTCGCCGGCGACGGCGAGACGGGAGGCGTCGAGCCCTTCGCCGGCGCCCTCGGTGACGATCCACCGGGCGGTCGCGTAGGCCTGCTCGATGGCGACCGGGTACTTGGCCTCCGGGGAGCGGTCGTACTCGACGAAGACCAGGGCGGCGTTGGCCCCGACGGTCAGCTCGCGCACGAGCCGGTCGTGCGTGCCGGCGTTGCCGAGGATCCAGCCGCCGCCGTGCACGTAGAGGATGACGGGCAGGGGGCCGGTGCTGCCGACGGGCTTGAGGATGCGCACCCGCACGTCGCCGACCGAAGCCGGAACGGAGATCCACTTCTCGTCCACGTCGGGCTTCTCGATGGGCTGCGCCTGCACCTCGTCGAGCAGCTTGCGCGCGCCCTCGACCCCGAGCTCGTACAGCAGCGGCGGCTTGGCGGTCGCGTCGGCGAAGTCCTGTGCGGCGGGCTCGAGAACGATGTCGTTCATGGTGTGTTCCTTCTCTGACGACTAAGGAGGACTTTTCACACCATGGGACCGGGCCCGGAGCAGATGTGTGACACCAAAAGGTCCCGGGTCGTCGAACACGACCCGGGACCGGGCCCCGGAGCGGGGGCTAGGACCGGAGTGTGCCGGGCTTCGGCAGCGGTTCGCCGTCCACGAAGAGGTCGACGTGCTCGTTGTAGAAGGCAGTCAGGCCCGCGATGCGGTTGGCGTGGATGGTCGGGAAGTCGTACGCCCAGGCGATGTCCTCGTGAACGGCGGTGGGGCCGTCGAACGACCAGTAGCCGCTCGTCGTTCCCTTGTACGGGCAGCGGGTCACCGTGCCGCTGCGCCGCAGTCGGGTCCAGTCGACGTGCGCGCGGTCGAGGTAGTAGCGCGTCGGCAGGCCGGTCTCGAAGAGTTTGACGCACGCCGGCGCCTCCGCCAGGACCACGCCCTCCAGCTCCACGCGGACGCTGCTGGAGGAACGCACGGCGTCCACACGCGAGTACGGGCTCCTGGGGTGGACGAAGACGGGTTCGTCCTCCTCGAACCAGTAGTCGATGGCCGGCCACTCGAAGCGCACCGTGCCCTGGAGCGGCGCCGGGGCGTCCTTCCCCCACACCCAGGCGGCGCCGGGGCGCGACTCCCCGCCCACGGACAGCGCGTGCCGGTGCGCCGTGCCCGCGCCGTGCTCCTCGGCGACCCCCTCGTCGTCGAGGACGCCGTCGACGAGGTCCCGCACCGGGATGCTGAACTGCGGGTAGGCCTGCCACTCCCAGACATACAGGGCGCGCCGCGTGTCGAAGACGGTGCGACCGTCGATCACGCCCCTGATGCGGCGGGGCACCGGCTCCACGTGCCCGACGGGCACGAGGAAGCCGGGATGCAGAACACTTTCGGTTTCCATGATCATCACCTAGGTCGGTCGGATGTTCCGGATCCGTTCGGACCGGACCCGGAGGGGGTGTGCGCCCAGGACGCCCGCGCCCTCGCGCCGTCACGGACCGCGGGGTCCGTCCGGCGCTGACGCGCACAGCGCTGAGCAGGGCTTGTTTCGCTGTCACAGCAGGTGGCGGAGGCCGGTCTGTGCGGGGAGACAGTCCCCCGTGGTGAGGAGATCACGCCGTGCACACGCGTAGCCATGATGACGCCAACACTCTTGACACTAACAAGACAACCTTCTCATACACACTGTGCACAGTGTCGTCGAGGGCCGGACCCGGCGGCGACCGGGCCCGTAAGGCGCTCGGTCACGACACCCGGTACCCCAGCCGCGCCCGACCGGAGCCGCGGCTTCCCTCCCCCACCGTTCCTTCGTCGGAGGATTCGCATGTCAGCCCTGCCCCTGCTCGCCCCGCTGCGACGCGTCACGACCGACGTGCTCGAAGTCGCCTATTACGAGGCGGGCTCCCCCGACGGTGACACCGTCGTCCTTCTGCACGGTTTCCCCTACGACATCCACAGTTACGTGGATGTGGCTCCGCTGCTGGCCGAAGGTGGATTCCGGGTCATCGTCCCCCACCTGCGAGGGCACGGCCCCACCAGATTCCTGTCCGACTCTCTTCCCCGTTCCGGCCAGCAGGCGGCCCTGGGGGCCGACGTCATCGCGCTCCTGGACGCGCTCGGCATCGAGCGGGCCTACCTCGCCGGCTACGACTGGGGCGGCCGCGCGGCCTCGGTAGCCGCGGCGCTGTGGCCCGAGCGGGTCCTCGGCCTGGTCTGCGTCAACGGCTACCTGATCCAGGACATCGGTGCCGCCATGAACCCGATCTCTCCCGAACTGGAGGCGGGTTTCTGGTACTTCTACTACTTCCTCACCGAGCGCGGCCGCACCGGACTGGCAGCCGATCCACGGGGCGTGGCCAGGGTCATCTGGAAACGCAACTCCCCCGTGTGGTCCTTCGGCGAAGCCGAACTGGAGCGGGCCGCCGAGGCCTTCACCAATCCGGACTACGTCGATGTCGTCACCCACTCCTACCGGCACCGGCTCGGCCTGGCTCCGGGCGCGGACGCGTACGCCGATCTGGAAGCCCGCCTCGCCGGCCTTCCTCCGATCACCGTCCCCACGGTCACCCTGGACGGCACCGCCGACGGCAACTTCCCGGCGACCGACGGGTCATCGACCGCTCACCACTTCACCGGTCCCCGCCTGCACGTTCAGGTCGCGGACGCCGGCCACAACATGCCTCAGGAACGCCCCGAGGCATTCGCCGCGGCGGTACGGGACGTACGGGCCCTGCGACGGGGACACCCCCGCCACGACTGCCTCACCGGCTGACGCCCGACCGCGTGGCACCGCGGCCCAGCGCCGCGCCGACGTCACATCACACCGTGCCCACCGGTCACATCGAGTGCGGGCAGGCACGGCCGCCTGACCGCCTCAGGAAAGGAAAGCACCATGTCGTACCCCTACCCGGACCAGAAGTACTTCGGAGACGACGGCGAGGTCAGCGCCGTGTTCCGGCCCGCCGACACCCCACCCGACCTCGGCGAGAGCGGGCCGGGCAAGGACGCCACCCACTATCTGGCCACCACCGCCACCACCCGCGGTGAGTTCGGGCTGTACCGGGTGGAGATGAGGCCGCGGGCCGGCGGCCCGAAGACGCACTTCCACAAGCGGATCTCGGAGTCGTTCTACATCCTGGACGGCACCGTGCGCATCTTCGACGGTGTGCGCTGGGTGGACACCCGCAAGGGCGACTTCGTGCACGTGCCGCAGGGCGGGCTGCACGCCTTCCGCAACGACTCCGACGCACCGGCGGACATGCTCCTGCTGTTCACACCGGGCGCGCCGCGCGAGGAGTACTTCGAGCAGGTGTCGACGCTGGCGCACGCCTCGGAGGAAGAGCGCTCCGCGTTCTTCGACCGGCACGACTCCTACTTCGTGGAGTAGGTCCGCCCCGCCGGTGTCCCGCGGTGCCCGCGTCCTCCCCGCGGTCGTGGTCGCGGGACACCCACCCTCCGGAGGCCCCGGGTTCGGGTATCGGGCAGCTTGTCACAACAACACCTTTCGTCCGGTCAACAGGGCAGGGCGCGCGGGCGCATCCGACCTCGCCGCCGCCCGCTCGGCACGTCTGGCCGTCACGCCCCCGGCAAAGGAGACCGCATGAAAGTCGTCGTCGCAGGCGCCACGGGACGGCTCGGCTCGAGAACGGTCACCCGCCCGCGGGACCACGGGGCGCAGGTGGTGCCCCTCTCCCGCGCCCTGGGGGTCGACGGAGGTGACGCTCACGCTCCGCGCCGGGCACTGCGCGGTGCGCACATCCTGGTGGACGTCACCGACGCGCCCGCGCGACAGCAGGACGTCAGCACGGCGTTCTTCGCCGGCACCACCCGCAGCCCCCTGGCGGCCGCCAGGAAGGCGGGCGTCGAGCACCACGTGGCCCTGTCCGCCGTGGGCGCCGACCGCGTCTCCTCGGAACACCTCCGGGCCAGAGCCGTACAGGAGGGCCTGGTCCGGCGCTCCGCGCTGCCGTGCTCCCTGGCGCGCGCCACCCCGTTCTTCGCGTCGCCCTGGGGCCGCCGGCCCCGAGGAGCGACCGTTCGAGGACCTCGCCGCCGACGTGCTCGCCGCCCAAGCCCGCGTGACTCCCGTGATCGGCGACGCACGGACGCCGTGCTTCGGTGCCCTGATCGCGCGGCGGACCCTGCTGCCCGGACCTGATGCCCGTCCGGGCCGTCACACGACGGCCCAGTGGCTCGAAGACCGTTGATCCACCCGCGCCGCACCGTCCGACGGCCCGCGGCATCCACCACCCCCTCCTGTCTCCCCCGCCCCATGCCTTGAGGAAGGCCGCCCATGAGTGACCCGTCCCGGCCCACCGCGTCCCCGTCGAGCAGCGAGCTCGACCAGCTTCCCGACCGTGACCGCGAGGAGACCGCCGAGTGGCAGGCCTCCCTCGACGCCGTCATACGCAACGCCGGTCCCGATCGGGCGGTGTACCTGATCCGGCGCGTGCACGAGTACGCGGCCCGCGCCGGCCTGTCCGTGCCGGGGCTGCTCACCACGGACTACGTCAACACCGTCCCGGCAGCCGCGCAGCCGGAGTTCGACGGCGACATCGCCATGGAAACCAGGATCACCGCCCTGAACCGGTGGAACGCCGCGGCCATGGTGACCCGCGGCTCCCGCCTCGGTCTGGGCGGACATATCTCCACCTACGCCTCGGCGGCCTGGCTGTACGAGATCGGCTTCAACCACTTCTTCCGCGGCAAGGAACAGGACGGCTCGGGCGACCAGTTGTTCCTCCAGGGGCACGCCTCGCCGGGCATCTACGCCCGCGTGTTCCTCGAAGGCCGCCTGAGCGAGCAGCAGTTGGACGGCTTCCGGCGCGAGGTCGGCGGTCACGGCCTCCCGTCCTACCCGCACCCCAGGCGCCTGCCGTGGCTGTGGGAATTCCCGACCGTCTCCATGGGGCTCGGCCCGCTCGGCGCCGTCTACCAGGCCCGCTTCAACCGCTATCTGCACGCGCGCGGCATCAAGGACACCTCCGCCTCCCGCGTGTGGGCGTTCCTCGGCGACGGGGAAACGGACGAGCCGGAGTCGCTGGCCGCCCTGACGCTCGCCTCCCGCGAGGGCCTGGACAACCTCACCTTCGTGATCAACTGCAACCTGCAACGCCTCGACGGCCCCGTGCGGTCCAACTCCAAGATCGTGCAGGAGCTGGAGGCCCGGTTCCGCGGGGCGGGCTGGAACGTGGTCAAGACCCTGTGGGGCGAGGCCTGGGACCCGCTGCTGGCCCAGGACACGACCGGCGACCTGGTGCGCCGACTGGGCGAGGAGCCCGACGCCCAGATGCAGACCCTCGCCTCGCGGGACGCCACCTACATCCGCAAGAACTTCTTCGTCGGAGACACCCTGTCCGCACTCTCCGCCACCCTGAGCGACGCGCAGGTGGTGGAGCTCTTCGAGAACTCCCGCGGCGGGCACGAGCCGTTGAAGGTGTACGCCGCCTACCGGGCCGCCGTCGAACACCGGGGGGCACCGACGGTGATCCTCGCCCAGACGGTCAAGGGGCACACCCTCGGGTCGGCGTTCGAGTCCCGCAACGCCAACCACCAGATGAAGAAGCTGACCATGGCGCAGTTCCACGAGCTGCGCGACGTGCTGGACCTGCCCATCCCCGACAGCGCCCTCGCCGGTGACGTCGTCCCCTTCTGGCACCCGGGGGAGAGCTCGCCCGAGGTGCGGTACCTGCGCGAGCGGCGCGCCGCGCTGGGCGGTCCCGCTCCCGCGCGCCGCGTGATCGCCAAGCCGCTGCCGGAGCCCGCGGCGCAGCCGTTCGAGGCGCTGCTCAAGGGCTTCGGCCACCAGGAGGTCGCCACCACCATGGCGTTGGTCCGCCTGGTGAAGGACCTGATGCGGGACGAGCGGACGGGCGCCCGCTGGGTGCCGATCATCCCCGACGAGGCCCGTACCTTCGGCATGGAGTCGATGTTCCCCACGGCCGGCATCTACTCGCCGCTGGGCCAGACCTACGACCCCGTCGACGCCGACCAGCTGCTGCACTACAGGGAGAGCGAGACCGGGCAGCTCCTCATCGAGGGCATCACCGAGGCCGGTTCCATGGCCGAGTTCACCGCCGCCGCGACCTCGTATGCCACTCACGGCGAGCCGATGATCCCGTTCTACATCTTCTACGCGATGTTCGGCTTCCAGCGCACCGGCGACCAGTTCTGGGCCCTCGCCGACCAGATGGGCCGCGGGTTCGTCGTCGGCGGCACCGCCGGACGCACGACCATGACCGGCGAAGGTCTCCAGCACGGCGACGGCCACTCGCACCTCCTGGCCGCCACCAACCCGGCGGCCGTCAGCTACGACCCGGCCTTCGCCTTCGAGATCGCGGTCATCGTCCGCGACGGCCTGCGCCGGATGTTCGGGGAGCGGCCCGAGAACGTCTTCTACTACCTCACCGTCTACAACGAGCCGAAGCCCCAGCCGCCCATTCCTGCGTGGCCCGGCATCGAGGAGGGCATCGTCCGCGGCCTGTACCCGTTCCGACCCGGCGACCGCGCCGTGTCCGGCCCTCGGCTGCAGCTCCTGGCCTCCGGCACCGCCGTCCACTGGGCACTGCGCGCGCAGGAACTGCTCGCCGCCGACTGGAACGTGCGCGCCGATGTCTGGTCGGTGACGTCCTGGACGGAGCTGCGCCGGGACGCGATGGACGCCGACACCGCCCGCACGCGCGGCGAGACGCGTGTGCCCTTCGTGACCGAGGCGCTCGCCGGTGCGCCCGGCCCGGTCCTGGCCGTCAGCGACTGGATGCGCCAGGTCCCCGACCAGATCGGCCAGTGGATCGAGCAGGACTACTACTCCCTGGGCACGGACGGATTCGGCCTGTCCGACACCCGCGAGGACGTACGGCGCTACTTCCGCGTGGACGCCGAATCGATCGCCGTGACGGCCCTGGGCCGGCTGGCACGGGCCGGACAAGTGGACCCCGACACCGTCGACCGCGCCCGCAAGCACTACGGCCTGGACATCTGAAGGAGCCATACACACCATGACGATTTCCGTGACCCTTCCCGCGCTCGGCGAGTCCGTCACCGAGGGCACCGTGACCCGCTGGCTGAAGCAGCCCGGCGAGCACGTCCAGGAGGACGAACCGCTGCTGGAGGTGTCCACCGACAAGGTGGACACCGAGATCCCCGCTCCCGCCACGGGAGTCCTGCTGACCATCGTCGTCGGCGAGGACGAGACGGTTGAGGTGGGAGCCGAGCTCGCCGTCATCGGGCCGCCCGACGCCGAACCGTCGGCGGCGACCGCGGCAACCGCCGCGCCGGTGACCACCACGCCACAGCCCGCCCCCTCAGCGACGCCGGTCTCACGGCCACCCGCCGCGCCGCCCGCCGCATCGCCCGAACAACGCCCACCTGCTCCCGCACCGACGCCGGCGCCGCAACCCGCACCTGCCACCACTCCCGCCCCGGCCCCGGTGCCGCAACCCGCACCCGCCCCGATGCCCGCATCGGCACCCGCGACCGCTCCGGCTCCGCACCCGATACCGGCAGCGGCAACGGCTCCGCCGACGGCCGCCCTGCGCGGGCACGCCGCCGCCGTCCCCCGGCTGCGCAAGGCCGTCGGCGACAGTCTCAAGCAGGCGCTGCTGGAGCAGGCGCAGCTGACCTCCACCGTCGAGGCCGACGCCACCGCCCTGCTGCGGCTGTGGCGGCGGACAGCGGACGGCTTCACGGCCCGCGAAGGCTTCGCCCTGACACCCTTGCCGTTCTTCGTCCTGGCCGCCGCCCAGGCGCTCAAGGCACATCCCGTCATCAACGCCAGGATCGACACGGGCGGCGCGACCATCACGTACTACGACACCGAGAACGTAGGCATCACGGTCGACACCGACCAGGGGCCGGTGACTCCGGTGGTGCGGGGCGCGGGTGATCTGACCGTCAGCGGCATCGCCCGTGCCGTCCACGACCTCACCGACCACGCCCTCGCCGGCCGGCTCACGCCCGCGGACGTGGCCGGAGCCACCTTCACGGTCGCCGACACCGGAGCGCGCGGCGCCCTCTTCGACACCCTCATCGTCCCGCCGCACCAGGCGGCGATCCTGGGCGTGGGAGCCGCAGTGAGACGGCCCGCGGTCGTACAGGAGGGCGACGAGGAGTTCATCGGTGTCCGCGAGCTGGTCCATCTCTCGCTCTCCTACGACCACCGGCTGGTGGACGGCGCGGACGCCGCCCGCTACCTGACCACCGTGAAGAAGATCGTCGAGGCCGCGGCGTTCGAGGACATACGCTGAGGCGACGGCGGTGGCCCCGGATACGCCGGACGCGACCTCCGGCGGTCCGGCAGCACACGCCGACCGGCCCCGCCGCAGCTTCACCACGGCCCGACACGACGCCAATGCCCTGAGCTCATCCACTAGGTGACCAGCGGCGCAGACGAGTTGTGTGGCCGAAGACCAGCTATATACGCTCGCAGCCGGGGGTGTTCATGAAAGGCAAGAATCGGGGCTTCCTGCACGGGCGGCAGAGCGAGCGGGCGGTGCTGGACCGGCAACTGGCCAAAATACGCGACGGTCACAGCGCGGTCCTCGTGCTGCGCGGCGAGGCCGGTATCGGCAAGTCCGCCCTGCTGGAGTACGTGGCCGAGACCGCCGAGGACTGCACCGTGGTGCGCGCGGCGGGGGTCGAGGCCGAGATGGAGCTGGCCTTCGGAGGTCTGCACCAGCTGTGCGCACCCTTCCTCGATCGCCTCGGGCGCCTCCCCGATCCGCAGCGCACAGCCCTGGAGACCGCCTTCGGGCTCAGTGCGGGTACTCCCCCGGACCGGTTCCTGGTGGGGCTGGCGGTCCTCAGCCTGCTCGCCGACGTCGCTGAGGAGACGCCGCTGATCTGCCTCGTCGACGACGTGCAGTGGCTCGACCGCGTCTCGGCCCAGATCGTCGGGTTCGTCGCCCGGCGGCTGATGGCGGAGCGCGTGGGGCTGATCTTCGCCGTCCGCGAGGCGGACGGGGAACGCGCCCTGCAAGGACTGCCCGAGCTCACCCTCGGGGGGCTGAGCGAGCCCGATGCCCGCGCTCTGCTGACCTCGGTGCTGCCCGGCCGGTTCGACGAGCCGGTCCGCAGCAGGATTCTCTCCGAGGCGCGCGGCAATCCGCTAGCCCTGCTGGAACTGCCCCGCAGCACCTCCGCGGCCGAACTCGCGGGAGGCTACGCCTCACCGTCGATGGGGCCGCTCATCGGCAGGCTCGAACACAACTTCAGCCTGCGCGTCGAGGAACTGCCCCCGCAGACGCGGCGGCTGCTGCTGCTCGCGGCGGCCGAGCCTGTCGGTGATGTCTCACTGCTCCGCCGCGCCGCCGACATCCTCGGCGTGTCCATGAGCGAGGCCACCCCCGCGGTGGCCGCGAACCTGCTGGAAGTGCGCGCCCGGGTCCAGTTCCGGCACCCTTTGGTGCGCTCGGCCGTCTACCGCGCGGCGGGACCGGCCGAGCGCCGGGAGGTGCACCGGGTACTGGCCGAGGCCACGGACGCGCGGTCCGACCCCGACCGCCGTGCCTGGCACCTGGCCCGCGCCGCGGCGGAGCCCGACGAGGCCGTGGCGGACGAACTGACCCGCTCGGCCGACCGCGCGCAGGCGCGTGGCGGCATCGCCGCGTCGGCGGCCTTCCTGGAACGAGCGGCCGAGCTGACGCCCGATCCCTCCCGCCGCCGCAGCAGAGCGCTGGCAGCGGCCCGGGCCAAGTACCTGGCCGGAGCGTTCGACGCCGCGCTCGAACTGCTGAACGTGGCCGAGATGGGCGCGCTCAACGATCTGCAACACGCCCAGGCCAGCCTGTTGCGCGGGCAGATCACCTTCGGATCCCGCAGTGCCGGTGCCACCGTGCCGCTGCTGCTCACGGCGGCCCGGGAGTTCGAGCCGCTCGACGCCGGCATCGCACGCGAGACCTACCGGGACGCGTTCTACGCGGCCCTCACCGCGGGCCGCGTGTCCAGCGGCCCCGGCCTGGAGGAGGTCGCGCGGGCCGCACGCACCGCGCCCCCGACGGCTCACCCCGGCCCCACCGACCTCTTCCTCGACGGCCTGGCCATGGCCACCACGGACGGCTACGCGGCGGGCGCCCCGATTCTGCGCCACGCGCTGAACACGCTGCGGTGCGGCGGCTTCACCGTGGAACAGTCGCTGGGCTGGCTGCCGTTCGCCTGCCGCATGGCTCACAACGTGTGGGACTTCGACAGCTGGAGCACCCTGTCGGCCAAGCTCGTCCGTCTGGCAAGGGATTCCGGAACGCTGTCCGTGCTGCCCTCGGCTCTCCTGCTGCGGCTGGCGAACCGGGTCTTCGCCGGTGATCTGGACGACGCGGACTCGCTCGCCGCGGAAGCGGTGACGATCGGCGAGGCCACCGGCAGCCACTTCCTCGCGCACTACGGGGCGTTGGTGATCGAACCCTGGCGCGGTCGCGAGACCGAGACGCTGCGGGCGATCGGGACGATCACCGGCGACCGGACCCTCAGCGGCGAGGGAAAGGCGCTCACGGCTCCCCAGTGGGCGCTGGCCGTGCTGTACAACGGCCTCGGGCGGTACGAGGAGGCCTGCGCCGCCGCCGCCAAGGGCTGCGAGTACCCGCAGGAGCTGGGGCTCGCCCTCTCCTCCCTGGTCGAGCTGGTGGAGGCGGCGGCCCGCAGCGGGCAGCGGGACCTCGCCGTCGAGGCCGCCGACCGCCTCGCGACCATCTGCCAGGCCAGTGGCACAGCCTGGGCGACGGGCACCTCCGCGGCGGCGCGTGCCCTGATCAGCGAGGGGGACACGGCCGACGCCCTGTACCGGGAGGCGATCGCCCGGCTGGAGAGCACCCCGGTGCGGACGGCGCTCGCCCGCACCCGGCTGCTGTACGGCGAGTGGCTGAGCCGCGAGAACCGCCGCGCCGAGGCCCGGGACCACCTGGCCCGCGCCCACGAGATCCTCGACCGGGCCGGCATGAAGGCCTTCGCCGAGCGCGCCCGCCGGGAGCTGGAGGCCGCCGGGGAGACCGTGCGCAGGCGCGCCAACGGCGCCGACGAGGCGCTCACGCCCCAGGAGGCCCAGATCGCCCGGCTGGCCGGCGAAGGGCTGACCAACCTCGAGATCGGCGCGCAGCTGTTCCTCAGCCCGCACACCATCGAGTGGCATCTGCGGAAGGTGTTCACGAAGCTCGGGATCCGGTCCCGCAAACAGCTGGGCGCCGTGCTGCCGGGCGGGGCGGCGACCCCCGCCTGATCCCCCGGGGGCGGCGCGCGGCGCCGTAGGCCGGGGTGCCGTAGGCCGGGGTGCCGTAGGCCGGGGTGCCGTAGGCCGGGGTGCCGTACGCGTGCCGCGCCGCGCCCCGTCGGGAACCCGCGCGAGCCGCAGAGACAGCCTCCCCGCCACGCGGTGCGCCCACGGAACTCCTCTGACCATGGCCCGTGGCTCCGGGCCGCCCATGGCCGGTCCTGTCGGGGCCCGCTTCCGTCGAGGTCCGGTCCCGGCGAGGTCTGGTCGCGGCCAGGGGCCTGAGGTGTGCGGGGCCAGGGGGCTGGCCCAGGGGCATGCGGGGCCAGGGGGTGACAGGCCCCGGGGGCCTATGGGCCAGGGGGTGGGAGGCCGGGGCCACGTGGTGGCCACGGTACGACCACGGGGTGCCCCACGGTCCATCAGGGGCGCGGCGGTACCCCTGTCGGCGCGAAGTTGGTGTCGGCGGCGAGGGAAGCCGCCGATCCCCAGCCAGCAGAGGAGCCGATCGTGGACACATCTGTGATCGCAACCCGGCAGAGTCCGCAGTCGGTGATGACGACCGTCACTGCCGCGCCCGTCGAACTCAACGAGGCGGCCTTCGTGTTCGGCCGCGTCCGGCCAGGACTGTTCAAGATCGCCAACCGGATCCTCCGAGATCCCGGCGAAGCCGAGGACGTCATCCAGGAGGCGTGGCTGCGCTGGCAGGGCACCGACCGCACCGTCGTCGCCGACCCCGGTGCGCTGCTCCGCACGACGACCGTCCGGCTCGCCATCAACGTGCTGCAGTCGGCGCGCAGACGCCGCGAGTCCAGTGCCACCCCGTGGCTGCCGGAGTCCACGGACACCGGGATGTCGCCGGAGGCCCTGGCCGAACGCCATGACTCGGTGGAGCATGCCGTTCTGCTGCTTCTGCAGACCCTGACCCCCAACCAGCGAGCGGCGTACGTGCTGCGCGAGGCGTTCGGCTACTCCTACGACCAGATCGGCGACCTGCTCCGCCTGTCCGTGGGGAACGCACGGCAGCAGGTCTCCCGCGCGCAGGACAGACTGAACAACCGGCGGCACCGGCAGCACGTGGACGCAGCCACCCATCGGCGGCTCGTTCAGGCGATCTTCACCGCCGCCCGCACCGGAGACCTCAACCACCTGGAGCACGTGCTGACCGGCCAGGACGCGGCGTACTCCGGCGAGGAGACAGCCGCACGCGACGGCGCGCCTTCCTACCGGGCCACCGCGTGACCGGCACGTCGCACGGGGACGTGGTGCGCGAGGTGCGCACCGGCCCTGCCGACGACGGCACGCGGTCCTGTGCGACCGACCGGTGGGACGCCCTCGACCGCCTCCACCGGCTGGTCCAGGGGACGGTGGAGCGGCGGCTGCGCGAGGAGACCGGGTTCGGGTTGAGCGAAGTGCAGGCCCTGCGCTACGCGGGGAGCGGCTCCGCCGCGGACGCCGGCGCCGAACCCATGCGGCTCGGGGAAGTGGCCGACGGGCTCGGTCTGAGTCAGTCCGCCACGAGCAGGCTGATGGCACGCCTGCGCCGACAGGGCCTGGTCATCTCGAGCGCCCTCGACCACGACCGGCGCGGCGTGCAGATGCTGCTGACCCCGGAGGGGCACGCCGCGCTGCGCCGTATCGCGCCTCGCTACGAACAGGTCGTCCGGGACGCGGTCCGCGATCTCGGCTCCCAGGACGTGGATCCGCTCCTGTGGCATTTCCTCACCGGCGAGAACGACGCCCGCACGGTCAGCCGCTGAGGAAGTCGCGCACGGCCGCCGTGAACCGCTCGGGACGCTCGATGTGCCCGAGATGGCCGGTCTCCTCCAGGACCACCAGCCGGGCGTCGGGAAGGAGCTGGTGCAGCATGTGCGCCCAGCGCGGCCCGCAGATGAAGTCGTCCCCGCCGACCAGGACCAGGGTCGGGACGGTGAGCCGGGGCAGTTCCCCGCGGACGTCGAACGGAGGCTCCTCCCCCCAGGCCGGTGCGGCGAACATCCGCAGGGACGCCCGCCCCGCGGCGAACTCCTTCTCGCGGCCCCAGTAGTCGTGGAAGTAGGCGGGCGAGATGAGGCGCAGCACCTTCGTCGCGCCCTCGTCGTCGGACCGGTCGACTCGGGTGGTGAGACCCGCGACGTAGGTGGCCACTTCCGGCCGCTCGTCGGCGTGCCGCTGGGCGAAGTCCTCCATGTTGGCCACGGCGGTCGCCCAGAACTCCTCCCCCGTCATCGGCGAGGTGTCGTACAGGACGAGGGACGCCAGGCGCTCGGAATGGTCGAGGGCGTAGCGCTGCGCGACGAAGCCGCCGTGGGAGTGGCCCAGCAGGGCCACCTCGGCAAGGCCCAGGTGCTCGATCACCGCGTGCAGGAAGTGGGTGTAGGTGGCGAGGGTGTAGTCGCGTGGGTCGGCCAGCCGGCCCGACTCGCCCGTGCCGACCGGCTCGAGGTAGACGACGGTCATGCTGCGCTCCAGCTCGGGCATGCGCAGGTACTCCCAGCCGATGCCCGGCCCTCCGGAGTGGGCGACGCACACCGGGCCGGTTCCGGCGACGTGGTAGCGCTGGTCGACGACGGCCGTACCGTGCCGGACGACGAGGGTGTGGGTGCCCGGGGAGAGGGGGTCCCGGGGATCGACGGCTGGGCTGGGAAGGGGCCTCGGGCCCTGTGTGGCGTTCACAACTCCCAGATGGTGCGGCGCCCCGGAGCCCCACTCAAGACATTGTGTCTGTTGTCACACCGTATTTCACACTGTTGCTCTCGGCCATGGAATGTCACAGAACCTCCCTTCGGACGGTCAGATGCGTGAGAGGCATCCGCGACGAGTAAGGAGGCGCTGCCATGAGTTGGCGCGAGAGAGCAGCCTGCCGGGATGTCGACCCCGACTTGTTCTTCCCCATCGGCACCGCGGGTCTGGCGCTCGTCCAGATCGGCGAGGCGAAGGCCGTGTGCGCCCGGTGCCCCGTGCGGGAGCGGTGTCTGCAGTGGGCGCTGGACGTCGGACAGGTCGAGGGCATCTGGGGCGGCACGACGGAGAGCGAGCGCCGCGCGACGCGACGACGCTCAGCGCGTAAGGACTCCGAGCGGATCGGCGCGAAGGCGTCCTGACCCCGACACCTCGGCATGATCGTGTCTACAGAAGTGTCCCGTTCACCACGGCGAGCCCCGTCCCCGACAGAAGGTCGCCGGGAAGGTCGTACCGGGAGCACCTTGCGGAAGCCACCGCCCAGGAGTACAGGGAGATCACCGGCGAATCGCTCCACCAGCAAAAAGGACCAAGAGCCATAAAAGTGTCACACCGGCGACATGCACACGGTCCTTGAAGGTGTCATCACACCGTTTCCCGGAAGGGCCTCTCATGAGCCGCAGCTCCACCTACCAGCGGGTCCGCACCCCCCTCTCCCTCCTGGCCACCGCCTCCGTCGCCACCGCTCTCATCGCCACGGCGGTCGCCCCCGCCCACGCGGACAGGACCACGTCCGCACCGGACGGCGAGAAGAAGCCCACGGTGGTGCTCGTGCACGGCGCGTTCGCCGATTCCACCAGCTGGAACGGCGTCATCAGGAGGCTGCGGCACGAGGGCTACCCCGTCGTCGCCGCGGCCAACCCGCTGCGCGGGCTGGACAACGACGCCTCGTACCTCAAGGAGGTCCTGGCCGGCATCGACGGCCCGGTGGTCCTGGCCGGACACTCCTACGGCGGATCGGTGATCAGTGACGCCGCCCACGACGCCGCCAACGTCAAGGCCCTGGTGTTCGTCGCCGCCTTCCTCCCCGAAAAGGGAGAGAGCGCGGCCGAGTTGTCGGGCAAGTTCCCCGGCAGCACCCTCGGCGACGCCCTGCGCTCCGTGCCGGTCACCCTGCCGGACGGCTCCCGCGACGCGGACCTGACGATCGAACCGAGCAAGTTCCACCAGCAGTTCGCCGCTGACGTCCCCCGCAACACCACGGACCTCATGGCCGTCACGCAGCGCCCGATCACCAGTGCCGCGCTGGCGGACGACGCCTCCGAGCCCGGCTGGAAGAACATCCCGTCCTGGGCCGTGGTCGCCACCCAGGACCGCAACATCCCGGCGCAGCTCCAGATCTTCATGGCACATCGCGCACACGCCCACATCACGCGCGTACGGGCCTCGCACGCCGTGAGCGTCTCCCACCCCGCCGACGTCGCCGGGGTGATCGAGGCGGCCGCTCGGACCGTGCGCTGACCTACCGGTGCCGCGGGTCAGGGGGCGCAGGCATGCTCCGCCCCCCCTGATTCGTAAATAGATCGCGTCCAAGGTCGAGAACCCCGATCCGCCTTCGATTTACAGGCCAACAGGGTGGGGCTTGGCCTCCGGACTACTGACCCGCACCAACGACACGGCCCCCTGGACCGTCGGTCCAGGGGGCCACCATGTGTGCGGGGTCAGACGCGGTCTTCCGGAGCGACGTAGTCGAAGGTCGGGCCCGCGGTCAGGCCCTCGCCGTCGGGCATCGACATCAGACTCTGCGCCTGCCCCTTGAGCGCGTACATCGTGCCCACCGACACCCCGAGCATCGCGGGATTGCCGTTGAACGCCTGCTCCAGGAGTTGCAGCAGTTTGCCGTACGCGATGTTGAACGCCTCCTGCGCCGTGCGGATCGCGCTGCCCTCCGGATGGTCCTCCAGCCGCGGGTTGGGCCGCATCGGGCGCACCCCGGCGGGGTCGACGGTGATCGTCTCGCCCGTGGGCCCAGACTCCGGTGTGTCCCCCGGCTGGTAGCGCCGGCCTTGTGCGAGCTCCTGGAAGCGGTAGTAGTGCGAGACCGCCTTGGTCTGCGGGTGGAACATGTCCATGTCCCCGTCCCACACGTCGACGCGTGCCGCGCCCTCGCCCTGCTCCACGATCTCCTCCAGGGCGGAGAGCGCCGAGGCGAGATCGGTGACCGGGCTCAGCTGCCCGCCGGTGTGCCCGAAGGGTCCTGCGGCCACCTGGCGGGCGGGATCACCGGTGAAGACCTTGTCCTCGCCGAGCTCGGCGCACAGGTCTCGCAGGCCCTTCTCGATCGCGTCGTAGAACTGACCGATCGTCATGTAGGCGTCGCCCTCGGCCGGGTCGCCCGGATGGGCGGGTTGTTCCAGGCGGAGGAACATGGTGAGCGCCTCCTGACCGAACGGCAGCAGGGACAGCTGCATGGAGGGGTCGGCGTGCGGCATGGGCCGCGGATGCGGCGACAGTATCCGCGGGATGTCGACGCGAGGTTGCCCGCCGACCGCGTTCAGGATGTTCGCCACCAGGGCGAGGTGGATCATCTCCTCGACGAACACGCTGCTGACCACTTCGACGGCGTGGGCGTTCCGCTCGGGGTCGAGGGAGTAGAGGGCGGTGAGGTAGGGCGGCAGCGTGGCGTGCTCCAGCTCGATGGCCCACTGCAGGTGCTCGCGCAGGTCCTCCATCGTGGTGATCGAGTGGAACCGGGCCTGGCCTGTGGGGTCTTGATGATTCATGGGGGGTCTCACCTGGGTTTCGTACGGACGGTTCGGCCGCGGCTGCGGACCGACCTGTGGTCACCGGCGGGGACCGCGCGGGGCGGTCGGTGGTGTGGCGCGGGGCCGGTCATGCGGCTTCCGCGCGGGAGAGGCGGACAGCGGAGATGTCGAAGCTGAGCCTGACCTTGTCGCTGATCAGGGCACCGCCGGTTTCGACGGGCGTGTTCCAGCCGAGCCCCCAGTCGGAGCGGCGCACCAGTGCGGTGCCGGAGAATCCGACACGGTGGTCTCCGCTCTCGTCCTGCGTGGCTCCGTCGAAGGCGAGGTGGATGTGGAGAGGGAGTTCGACGTCCTTGATCCTGAGCTGACCCATCAGGCGGAACTGGCCGTCTCCGCGGTCGGCAAGGTCCGCGGAGCGGAAAAGCATCAACGGATAAGTGGCGGCGTCGAGGAAGTCCGGGCCAGCGAGATGGGTGTCCCGCTCAGGGCTGCTGGTGTCGATGCTGCCGGTCTGGACGCTCAAGTAGACCTCGGAGCGGCTGGGTTGGTACCCGTCCAGCTTGACCAGCCCCTCGAACGCGCCGAACCGCCCGCGCACATTCGCGATCATGGCGTGCCGGACGGAGAAGCCGATGGTGCTGTGTGCCGGGTCGATAGTGTAGACACCTGTCAGCGCTGCGTACGAGACGACGGTCGACATAAGTGGGTCCTTGCGGTCGCTGGTCACGACGATGAGTCGTTACGAGCCGTCGCCGTGTGCCTGCCGATGATGGAACGGACCGTGCCCGACGAGGGCCGGGCAAGGTCCGCTGAAGAACAGACAGGCGAGGGCCCGCGCGTGTGACACCGGGGCCGCCGCCCGGACGGCGTTCCATGTGTCACAGCGTGTTGACGCGCCAACGGGCCGCCGTCACGAGCGTCGTACGGTCAGCGCTCGTGCCCTCCGCGTGCCTGTGCGGGATGGGGCCCCAGACCGGCAACACATGCCCCGGCGCGGAATCTCCGCCTGGTAGCTCCCCTCCCCCGGACTGATCGGCGAACACCCGTAACACTGTGTGCCACTATGGTGGGCGCATCCGACGCAGCACAAGATGCTCGTCGCCCTGGCCCGCCGCAGCCGCGCAGCCTCCCCCGGATCCCGGCCGCGGCCCCTATCACGAGGGATGTACCGACCATGCCCGCCATCCTCATCCACGGCGTTCCCGACACCCACCGCGTGTGGAACGGCGTACGCCGGCACCTGACCCGCTCCGACGTCGAGGCCTGGGACCTGCCCGGATTCGGCACCCCCCGCCCCACGGACTTCGGCGCCAGCAAGGAGGAGTACGTCGACTGGCTCGTCGAGCGCCTGGAGCACGTCGGCGAGCCCGTGGACCTGGTCGGTCACGACTGGGGCTGCATCCTCACCGCCCGCGTCGCCTCCCTCCGCCCCGACCTGGTGCGCACCTGGGCCGGCGGCAACGGACCCATCAGTTCCCGCTACGTCTGGCACCCGCTGGCCGAGACCTGGCAGGACCCCGTCGCCGGCGAGCGGTTCATGGCCGAACTGAACCCTGAGTCCTTCGCAAAGGACCTGGTGAACGGCTTCGACGCGCCCGCCGAACCGGTGGAGGAGATGGTCCGGCACGTCGACGGCACGATGAAGGACAGCGTTCTGCGGCTGTACCGGTCCGCCGTGACGATGGGGACGGAGTGGGAACCGGCCCTGTCGAACGTCACCGCACCTGCGCTGGTGTTCTGGGGCGAGCGCGACCCGGCCTGTCAGATCGAGTTCGGCGACGAACTCGGCGCCGCCCTGCGCGCCACCCGCGTCCTCCATCTCGACTGCAACCACTGGACGGTGCTGGAGCGGCCCGCGGAGGTGGCCGCCGCCCTCGAGGCGCACTGGGCGCAGGGCGCCGGACACTAGCCCGCGGCGGAAGGCGACGAGGGGCACGGGCCGACGGTCCGCCTCGGCCACGGTCGTGGAGCACGGACGCCGTCCGCGCCCTCGTCGCGCTGTTCCGTTCTGCCCTCGCAGGCCCTCGCGCGGCCTCTGTGCCCCAGGCCGGTGTCACAACCTGCGGGTTCTCGCGGTCTCACCCCACGAGGGCACACCAATGCCCGGTGCGCGCGAACGGAGACGGGAACAACATGTCGCGAGAAAACGGGTTCGTGATCGTCGGGGGCGGCCTCGCCGCGGGCAAGGCCGCCGAGGAACTCCGGCAACAGGGCTACGACGGGCCGCTCGTCCTCATCGGGGACGAGGCGGAGCGCCCCTACATCCGGCCGCCGCTGTCCAAGGGGTACCTGCTCGGCAAGGAGGACCGCGAGTCCATTTTCGTGCACCCCGAGAACTGGTACCGCGAGCACGACGTCGACCTGCTGACGGCAACGCGCGTGACGGCCGTCGACGCACACGCCCTCCAGGTCGAACTCACCGGCGGACGCCGGATGTCCTACACCAAGCTGCTCCTGGCGACCGGATCGTCCCCCCGCCGGCTCACAGTGCCCGGGGCGGACCTGGAGAACGTGCTGTACCTGCGCCGCGTGGGAGACAGCGAGCGGCTCAAGGCCGCCTTCACCCCCGGGGCCCGGATCGTCGTCGTCGGCGGCGGCTGGATCGGCCTGGAGACCGCCGCGGCGGCCCGGACGGCCGGGGCGCTGGTGACCGTCCTGGAGCACTCCGAGCTGCCGTTGCTGAAGGTGCTCGGCCGGGAGGCGGCCGAGGTCTTCGCCGACCTGCACCGGGATCACGGCGTCGTTTTGCGGCCCCACGCCGCCGTCGAACGCATCACCGGTGACGGCACCCGCGCCGACGGGGTCCAGCTCGCCGACGGAACCCGACTGCCCGCCGACGCCGTGGTGGTGGGCATCGGCATCACCCCGAACGTCCAGCTCGCCGAGGCGGCAGGACTGGAGGTGCGCAACGGCATCGTCACCGACGAGCGTCTGCGCACCTCCGCCCAGGACGTGCACGCCGCAGGGGACGTCGCCAACGCCTACCACCCCCGGCTCGGCCGGCATCTGCGAGTGGAGCACTGGGCCAACGCCCTGCACCAGCCCCGCACGGCGGCACTGGCCATGCTCGGCAAGGAGACGGCATACAACCGGCTGCCGTACTTCTACACCGACCAGTACGACCTCGGGATGGAGTACACGGGGTACACCGAGCCTGGCGGCTACGACCGCGTCGTCTTCCGGGGGAACCCGGCCGAGCGGCGGTTCATCGCCTTCTGGTTGTCCGGTGACCGGGTTCTGGCGGGCATGAGTGTGAACGTGTGGAACGTCATTGACTCCGTCCGCGCCCTCGTCGAGTCCGGTGCCTCCGTGGCGGACGCGGCCCTGTCCGATCTCGAGAGGCCCCTGGACAGCCTTCTGCCCTGACGACCGCCGCGAGGGTGAGCGGGGCCCGCTGGCGCACGGGGGCGCCAGCGCGTACGACCGGGAAACCGTGTCACATGATCTGCCCCTGTCCGGTCAGCAGTGCACTGGTTGGACCCGCCGGACAAAAGCGGACGCCCCATTCTCGGGAGCCGCGGCGGACATCGGCCGGAATCAGGGGTGCCCCCGCCTTGTCGGGTGCTGTGCGAATGGGTGATGCCAGATGGACCGGGTACAGGACGACGAGACGGTGCCGATCGCGGAGCTGCTCGACGAGCGACGCCGACTGCTCAACGTCGCTTACTGGATGCTGGGCCGGAGCCAGGACGCCGACGACGTCGTAGCGGAGGCCTACCGGCGCTGGTACGGCCTGTCCGACGACCACAGGATCCGTATCGCCGAACCCCGGTCCTGGCTGGTGACGACCGTCGGCGGCATCTGCCTGGAGCGCTTGACGCCGACCGGGCAGTCGCATCCGGGCCCGGTCGACGCGGCGCCCCCTCAGGGCCTGGACGAAGCGGTGAGCCAGGCCCTCCTCGATGCCCTGGACACGCTGTCACCGGCAGAGCGGGCCGCATTCGTCCTCAACGACGTGTTCGGGATGGCTCCGGGGACGGTCGCCGCCATCGTCGGACAGACGGAACAGGAATGCGACGAACTCGCAGCCCGGGCCCGGCACAGCCTTGGGACCAGGTGGGCACACCCCACGACACCTCAGCAGCACGACCGTGTGGTGCGAGCGGTCCGACAGGCTTGCGTGGCGGAGAACCCCGCCCGCCTGACGTCCCTCCTGGCACCGGACGCCACGGTGTTCTTCGACGGAGGCGGCAAGGTCAGAACCCTGACCCGGCCCGTCCACGGCGCACGGCGCGTCACCCGCAGCCTGCTGACCCTCCTAGCCGGCCGCCCCAGCACCACACTGCACTGCCAGTCCGTCAATGGCCGCACCGGGATAGTGGTGCGCTACGGCGACGAGGTCGCCGCGGTCATCAGCCTGGACGTCGCGGGCGATCGCGTCGTGCAGATCTGGGCGGTCCTCAACCCCGACAAGCTCCGCCACTGGAACCGGGCGGCCACGCAGGAGAAATGAGGACAACGCGTGGGCCAGGACTTCGATTCGCATACCGCTGGTATTTCACTGGCCGTGGAAGTGGCCGTGCTCGAGGCGCGGATCCGCATCCTTCAAGAAGCTCTTGACGACGTCGGAACCCGCATCCAACGATCGGCTGATCGACTGCGTCACCTTCGCGAGCAGTCCGGACGGGAACCCGACCAAACTCCCGAGGAACACCCGCCGATCACGGCCGAGTCCGCCCTATCCGCCCCGGAGTCCAGTCACCCACGACCTGACCGGTCTGCACCGTGTCGGCACCGCTGAGGTGCCGCTCGGGAAAGGGTGAAAGGACAGTGGTAGTCACCTGGCTCAACGGGACCTCGCATCACCATCTTGCATCTTCCGGGTCCAAACCTCGTACGCTGTGACATACGATGCACCCACACATCCCGGGTCCGAGCCGAGCGGCACCGCAGCTGACTTTAGCGAGGCGCGGCACGGAGGGTTGAGGATGAGAGGAAGACATGGTCTCGGCAACTCGCGCAGCGCATGAGATTGAGGTCACTGCGGAGAGCCTCCAGGAGGACCTCGCCCGCCTGGAGATTCAGAAGCAGGCACTGGAGAGGGAACTGGCCGCCGTGGCCGCACACCTCGACTCCGTCCAGCGCGCCCTGAGCACCCTGACGGTCCTCATGGCCGAGCCAACCGGCCGTCGAGCAGCCGATCAGCCCGAACAGGCGGTGACCGACATTCCGGTCGTCGCGCCAGCCGCCCGCACGGCGCAAAAGCAGTCCACGCCGCGACAGGCCGAGGCCACGCAGAAGGAGAAGCCGGCGGCCTCCTCGCATGCGGAGGCCGACGAACCGCGCAGCTACGGCGCCCTCACCGAACAGATCCTGGAGTACTTCGCGGGCGTCGGTGACGCGGAGGTCCGCGCGCGCGACGTGGCCGCGGCGCTAGGCCGAGACACCGACTCCGGGAGCATCAATGCGGTGCGCAGCACGCTCGACCGTCTGGTCGGCACCTCCCGCGTACGCCGGGCCGGCCGCGGTCTCTACCGCGCCCAGAAGCCCTGACCGGAGCCCTCTCGGCTCCGTGGACTGAAAGTCACAAAGATGCCTCGGGCGCCTGCCCGCGGGGGTTCGAACGGGCGCCCGAGGCGCGCACCCGCTGACGGATGGTCTGCGGGTGGGCGAGCACTCCCATGCCGGCAACTAAGCGTGTCACACGGTGTCGGAGTCGCTGTGAAGAGTGTATAGCAATCCACATCGTCTTTGAGTCCGACGCCCCTCCCGGGCGCACTCCCCCTCGGGTGCCTAGGATCACGCCTGGTCACTGCACCTTCGCGGCGGCTAGGTCCTGTCTGGAGTTCGGATCACGATTCGGTGGATCGCCTGCGCGCCGAGGCCCGGTCTTGATAGATCGTCAGTCATGGCGCGAGGCA
>NZ_JBVHHL010000083.1:0-25398 GCF_055561075.1 Streptomyces sp. NPDC022910 | reverse complement strand
GCGAGTACTTACTGGGTGGTGCCACGTCTTGCCTCTCGTTTCCTTACGTAGAGATCCTATTGGGTCCCTGTCCGGAAACTTCGGGGCACCTCACAAGTGTGTTCCGGACGGCTCTTTGATGCCTCCTTGGCGGCCCACATGTGACGCGAACCCAGGTCTGACCTGCCTGTCGCGGATGCCGCGAACCTCTCGCCCTCTTCGCAAGGCTGGTACCCAAGCCGCCGACCGTGCATGATCGGTTATGGACTGATCATGTTCGGCCGAGGTCGGCACAACGGGGGACAAATATGAGGCGTCGCTGGGTCAAGGTCCTCGCGATCACGGTGGTGGTGCTGGCCGTTCTCTTCACCGTCGCGGACCGGGTCGCCGTGCACTACGCCGACAAGGAGGCCACCCACCTCGCCGCAGAGAAGTACGGCTACCAGAACTCCACCGACGGACACCTGGAGGTGTCCATCGAGGGCTTTCCCTTCCTGACCCAGGCGTTCAGCCAGAACTTCGACCACGTCAGCCTGAATGCGGGACAGTTCACCATCGACACCACGAACAATGCCCAGGGTGGCTACCTGCCCGTCAAGCAGCTCCAGCTCGACCTGCACGGCGTGCAGGTGGCCTCCCTGACCGCACGCAGTGCCGAGGCGAACCTCGCCGCAGGCACCTTGACGCTCTCGTACGAGGCGCTGTCCGGCGTGGTCACACGGCTGGCGGGCAGCGGCGGCCCCATCCACATCTCGCAGACCGCGGGGTCGACGGGGCAGGCCGCTCGGGTCAAGGTCACGGGCACCGCCGGCGGGCGCGAGCTGAACAGCACGGGCACGTTGCTCGCCCAGGGAAATGAAATCTCCCTCAGCCTCCCTGGGGCCGAACAGCCGTCGGCCACCTGGCGGGTCCAGCTCCCCGAGAACGTCGGCTTCACCGCGGCGCGCGCCACCTCGGACGGTGTGCAGATCAGCATGGTCGGTCACCTGGTGAACCTCGGCTCCTCACGCTTCACCAGGTGAGCCGACTCCGCCCGTCGGCCCTGTTCGGCCGGCCGAGGAGCCAGTACGCCGCAGCGCGGATGGCGAAGGCGACCAGGACAGGGCTCAGGGAAAGACCGCCTTCGCGGGGCGAGATGCAGGGCGGCGGCGCGACGCCCAGCCGGGACCGGTGAGCTGCATTCGCCGGGGGTGAGCCGCTGGGCGCCCGGTGGGCGTACCTGCCGCAGCACGAGCGGCTGGAATGGGTCAGGGGCTTCAGCGTTCGGGAACCATGCGGGTACGCGGGTACTCCTTTCAGCGCCAAGTCGAGCGTGCGGGCGAGGGTGTCGATCTGCTTCTCGATGTCGGTGCCGGGCCTTTCGACCAGTCCGTCGATATAGACGGCCAACGTGGAGCCCGGTGGTACCGGTTGGGTCGCCTGCCGGGACGGCACCCCTGCGCCGCACGGATCGTTGACGCCCAGCGGTACCCCGACCGGTGCCTGGAGCATTCGCGCGGGCCCTTCGGGGGGCAGGGCGATGACCGGAGGTGTCCCGCCGAGCAGACCCCTCCGATGCCGATCTTGCCGTCCATCAGCAGAACCGGCTGCCAGCCTCTCTCCGCCCGGCAGCCGGTCGAGGAGGATCAGCCGAACACCGAGGTCAGCCAGGGCCCGCGGATCGGACTGCGCCAGAACTCCGGCCGGAACGGCCCCGGGGGCGGGGGCAGCAGCCCGGGGCGGTGCACCGCCCTCGGCTATGGACGGTCGCCCACGCCGCCGCAGCCGTCCCACCGGTCCGCACATGCTTGGGCCACCCCCGGCCACGCTTCTGGCCCAGTGCCCGGCGCTGGGACCCGCTGGGCGGGGCCGACCCCGACGGCCGCCCGCCGGTTTTTCGTCATCACGTCACCGGTGCTCGGGGTTCTCGTAGTCGCGGCGGCAGCCGGCGTCCCAGGCGGTGCGCTGGTTGCCGTAGGCGGGGATGCCGCCCAGGTCCTTCAGCGCCCGGGCCAGGTGCAGCAGGTTCCAGGTCATGAAGGTGGTGTTGCGGTTGGTGAAGTCGTTCTCCGGGCCGCCCGAGCCGGGGTCGAGGTAGGAAGGGCCGGGGCCCGCCTCACCGATCCAGCCGGCGTCCGCCTGCGGAGGGATGGTGTAACCCAGGTGCTGCAGGCTGTAGAGGACGTTCATGGCGCAGTGCTTGACGCCGTCCTCGTTGCCGGTGATCAGGCAGCCGCCGACGCGGCCGTAATAGGCGTACTGGCCAGCTTCGTTGAGCAGGCTGGAGCAGGAATAGAGGCGTTCGATCACCTGCTTCGTCACGGAGCTGTTGTCGCCCAGCCAGATGGGCCCGGCCAGCACCAGGATGTCGGCCGCCAGGACCTGCTGGTACAGGTCCGGCCAGGCGTCCGTCTCCCAGCCGTGCTCCCTCATGTCGGGCCATACACCGGTCGCGATGTCGTGGTCCACCGCCCGTACGACGTCGACGTGTACGCCCTGCGCGTCCATGATGGCGGTGCTCCGGTCGATGAGCCCCTGGGTGTTGCTCGTCTCCGGCGAGCGCTTCAGGGTGCAGTTGATCACCAAGGCCCGCAGGTCATCGTACCGGGCCGACGGTGCGTCGGTGGCAGGCGACGAGGTGGTCACATGGGCCTCCCGGAGTTCTGCCGCCGCTCTGTGCATGGCGGCCCGTTCTCACTTCGCCAGCGTGCGGTCCGACCGCGGAAGCCGCCACCACAACGTCTCCAGACGGCCGCAGCGGTCCACGCCCCGGTCGGCGGCGGACGACTGGCCCGGACGGGCAGGTGTACCTAGGTTCGCCTCATGAGCACCGAAGGCGCGGCCGAGTCGCGGAACACGGCAGCAGCGGACGACGTCGCACACCTTGTGGTGCGCTGTCTGCGAGCCGAAGGCGTCGAGTACGTCTTCGGGATCCCCGGGGAGGAGAACATCCGCTTCGTCGACGCCCTGAGCGGCTCCGGAATCCGGTACATCCTGGTGCGCCACGAGCAGGCCGCCTCGTTCATGACCGAGATCTACGGACGTCTGACCGGCCGAGCCGGGGTCTGCTCGGCCACGCTGGGCCCCGGCGCGATCAACCTGCTGCTCGGCACCGCCGATGCCATGACCAACAGCGCACCGATGGTGGCCCTTGCCGCCCAGGGCTCGCTGCGCCGCACCCACAAGGAGTCGCATCAGGTCATCGACCTGGTATCGATGTTCGCCCCGTCACCCAGTGGGCGGCCCAACTGCTCAACGGCGCTGGCTGGGACGTGGGGCTGCGCCCCCCGGCGGCGCTGGGAGTGGAGGGCGCGGGCAAGGTGCTGGCCGTCGGCGCGGGTGTCACCGGGTTTGCCGTAGGCGACCGGGTGCTCGCGCACGAGGCCCCGCTGCCCGGGGGAAGCGGCTTCTGGGCCGAACGCGTTCTGATCAACGCGGATCACACGGCAGCCTGCCCACCCGGGCTGGATGCCGTGCACGCGGCGGCGCTGCCGGTCAACGGACTCACCGCGTTGCAAGCCCTGGAGAAGCTGGACCTCAGCCGAGGACAGCGGCTCCTGATCACCAACGGAGGCGGGGCCACCGGAGCCCTGGCCGTCCAGCTCGCCGCGGCCAAGGGCATCGAGGTGACCGCGACCGCGTCTCCTGCCGCCGCAGAGCGCCTGCTCGGTCTGGGAGCGATGGAGGTCATCGACTACCACGACCCGAACTGGTCGACCAAGGCACGCGACGGGTTCGACGCCGCCCTCACCATCACCGCGCCCTTGCTGGCGTTGTAGGCGGGTGACTCCGGCACCGCGACGATGCCCATCTCGGAGCCGAGAGTCACGATCTTCCCGCCGCCCTGCGCGATCATGTGCGGCACCGCGTGCTTGACGAGGGTGAACATGCCCTTGACGTTGGTCGTCAGGACGGCGTCCCACTCCTCCTCGCTCAGCTCCTGGATCGGCATCACGCTGGTGATGCCGGCATTGCACACCAGTACGTCGAGCTTGCCGAAGCGGGTGATCGCGGTCTCGACCATGGTGGGGTGGCCGGCGTGTAACGTTTGCGTATCGCGCTGCTGTGTCCGGTCGGTTGCGACATCCACCCGCGCACGCCGCTGACCATCGCCCGGGCCTACTACGGCGCCTGGTTCGACGCCGCGCGCCAGGACCCGGACGAGTTCTGCGCACTGCCGGTCGGCCCCGCCTATGGCTACCTGGAGACCCGCGCGGTGTCCGCCGCGGTCAACAACGCGCGGCGATCCGGCCCCGGGCGACGGTTCCGTCATGCCCGGAGACCCTCTCCCATCCCGCGACAACAGCGAGCCCGGCACGACGCCCGAATTGCGGCTACACAGCCCGGCGAGCATCCGGTCCGCACTCATCAGCCGGTACGCACGCCCTTCACACTCGCCAACCTTGCCTGTGGATGTCCCGGCCCCAGTCGACAGGCGCGACCGGGACGGCCGGTGCCGCGGGCCTCACGTGGAGGAATAGGGCCACCCGGCGGGCTCCGCGCTCAGAGTTCCAGCTCTCCATCCGCCGGGGACCTTGGCCTGGGTTCACACTCTCTCCAACAGGACGCATTGTGGCCCGAGCCATGGTGATTTCCCTGGTCAGGACCGTAACGGCAAACGAGTCGAGCTGCACGCCAGGTTCTGTCGACTCTGACGGCCGCCCGCCACAAGCAAGAGACACCCGTCCCGGGACGCTCAAACGCCCGTTCCGTGGCGGCCTCTGGCCCAACGGAGAAGGAACCGCCATCGGCCCCTTCGTGGCAGACAGTCCACGCCGGCCCGGTACCGGTTGCGGAGCGACTCCCCCTTCGTCACGGACGGCGTCCATCCGGCATTGCCCGGTCGAAGCGTCGACTGCTCCAGTATCGCCATGAGGCGCGCCAGGGGCCCGCTGAGGTGCCAGGCTGACCGTTTGCTGACCCGAACCCGATCAACAAAGCCCTGACCTGCGCATATACCTGGACGCCAGATGTCGGACTTGAATACTGTACGAAACACGAAGAAACTCCCGATTCGCCTGCTCCCTGCCTGCTTTTTGCAGGTCAAGGCGGCCGAAGGGGCGCTGCCCGTCGGCCGGGGCGCCCCTTCGTGCACCGGCTCACCTGGCCGGCTCGACCTCCTCCATGACGCCCACCATCGACTGCGTGCCCTGTCGGCCGCGGATGGTCAGCCCCGGCAGGGCCACGAGGAAGGCCACGGAGGCCAGTGCGGCCGCGCCCAGCAGGCCCGTACGCGCCGCGGCGGGGAAGTCGCGGTGCGTGGCAAGGAGTTGGCTGAAGTACAGGGAACTCGCCAGTGCCGTGCCCAGTGAGGTGCCGATCTTCATGCCCGTCTGGTAGACACCGGCCGCGGTGCTGCCCTCCCCGCGGGGCACCAGTTGGAGGGCGAGCGTCTGGTTGGAGGCGATGACGCATCCAGCGCCGCAACCCGCTACCAGCAGAGGCAGGGCCGTCAGCAGGAACATGTTGTCGCCCACGGAGGACTGGCCCACGATCAGGGCGTCGGCCGCCAGACCCACGGCGGTGAGTGCGGTGCCGACGATGACCAGTGGACGTCCGACGCGGTGGACGACGCGGCCGCTGATGATCCCGAAGACGGCCGAGCCGACGGTGAACAGCACCGTGCACAGGGACGCCTTCAGCGGGGAGTAGTGCATGCCCTGTTGCAGGAACTGCGACAGGACGATGAAGATGCCGGTGAACCCGCCGTAGAGCGCGGCGGCGACCAGGGCACCGACCCAGTAGGTCCGCTCGCGGAACAGGTTCAGGTCGACCAGCGGCTGCCTCTCGCGCCGGGCGACGCCGCGCTCCCACAGGACGAACACGGCCAGCAGGGCGAGACCGGTCCAGGCCAGCCACCAGCGGCGGTCCGCCCAGTTGCCGCTCTGCAGCAGGGGCAGCATCACGGCGGTGACGGCGACGCCGAGCACGAGCATGCCGACCAGGTCGAGGCTACTGGGCCGCTCGGTCCTGCGTCCCTCCGGCAACAGGCGGCCGGCCAGGAACAGGGCGAGCAGGTCCAGCGGAATGAACAGGTAGAAGATCCAGCGCCAGCCGTCGGCCGTGCCGAAGCCCTGGAGAATGGCGCCGCCGAAGAGCGGGCCGATGGCCGTGGAGAGACTGACCGTCGCGCCGTAATAGCCGAAGGCGCGGCCACGCTCACGCGGCGGGTACATCTGGTGCAGCAGGCCGACGACCTGGGGCGCCACCAGGCCGGCCGCGACGCCACGGGCGAGTCGTGACGCCACGAGCCAGGTGGCGTCGGGTGCGACCCCACACAAGACGCCCGTGATGGTGAACAGCGCCATTCCGACGAGGAAGACCTTTCGGCGGCCGAACTCGTCGCCCAGCCGGCCGCTCGGGATGAGCACCAGTCCGAAGGTCAGGGTGTATCCGGCGATCGACCAGGTCGCCTGGGAGGACGACAGGTGCAGGTGGTGCTCCATGGACGGCAGGGACACCGTCACGATGCTCACGTCGAGGAGCGTCAGAAAAGCTGCGGCGATGCAGACGGCGAGGGCCTGGGCGCGGCGCCCTGGCGTGAGTTCGGCGGTTTCGGAGAGCCCGGAGCGTCCCTTGCCGCCGGGCGTGTCACGTGGTGCGGTGAGGTCTTCCGGCGTCTTTGCCATGGTGTACCTCTGTTTCCCATCGGCTATCTGTACGGGGAGTTCGATGCCGTGGGGGCGCGGGAGCGCCCCACCGGGGAATGCGGCTCGTGCGGCGGAGCCACATCCGTTTCCGGTACGGGCCGGGACCGTCCTGAGCTCCGGTCCCGGCCCTGACGCGCGGCAGGTCAGCCCACGTCGGCGACGAGGCCGGCCTTCTCGACGCCGAAGACCGCGACGGCCTCGTCGTTGTCGGGCCGGTCGCCGCTGACGCCGACCGCGCCGAGTAGCTCGCCGTCCTCGTCCCGGATCAGCACGCCGCCCTTGGAGGAGGCGACGCGGCCCTCGGAGATGCTGGCGAGGGCGGCGAAGAACGCGGGGTCACGCGTGGCGTGCCGGGCACCGGCGGCGCCGCCCTGGCCGGTGCCGAGGCAGCCCCAGGCCTTGGCGTGGGCGATCTGCGGGCGCAGGATGCCCGCGCGTTCCTCGCGCTTGACGACCAGCGGATGGCCGCCGGGGTCGAGGACCGTGACGGTCAGGGGGCGCAGGCCCAGTTCGTGTGCGTGGCTCAGAGCTGCGTCCACGATCTCGGACGCCTGGGTCAGCGTCAGTGCGCTCATGGCTGTTTCTCCTGCTCTTTCTTGAGGATGGGTCGGTCGGAGAGGGATTGGGGGATGGTGTTGGCCGTCTCGGTGTCGCTGACGCGGGTGGCCGCGTACAGGCCGAGCAGGTTGAGTGCGGCCAGGGCGAGGAAGGCGGCGCGGTAGCCGGACATGCCCGGCACGGTGTCCGTGCCCGTCGTGCCGGCCGTCACCAGGACGGTGGTGGCCACCGCGACGCCGAGGGCTCCGCCGAGCCTGCGGCCGACGTTGAACAGCGTCGAGGCCCGGCCGGAGGACGAGGAGGACACCGTCGCGAACGACGCGGACTGGGTGCCCACGAAGACCTGGCCGACGGCGAGCCCCAGGCAGAACAGCAGCGGCACGACCAGCCACAGGCCGGAGTCCGCCCGCAGCAGCAGGCCCATCGCGGCGACGGTCGCGCTGGTTCCGCCCGCGCCGAGCACGAGGTGCCGGCGCGGCCGCAGCCGTCGGTAGAGGACACGACTCGCGAGCTGTGAGCCGGTGACCACGCCCAGCGCCTCGGGGAAGGTGGTGAGGCCCGCGGTCATCGGGGTCATGCCCCGCTCGTCCTGCAAGTACAGGGTGAGGGTGAACAGGCTGCCCAGGAAGGTCACCGACTCCACCGTCATCACGGTCGTGCCGGACGCGAACAGACGGTCCTTCAGCAGCCGTACGTCGATCATCGGGGACCGCTTGCGGAGTTCGACGGTGACCATCGCGGTGGCCAGGACGGCTCCGCAAGCCAAGGCGACGACCACGGATGACGTGCTCCAGCCCTGCGCGGGACCTTCCGAGATGCCGTACATCACCAGCCCGAAACCGGATGCGGCGAGCAGGAACCCCGTCAGGTCGAACCGCTCGGTGGGCCGGGCGGGCTGATTGCGCAGGCACAGCGCGCCGAACGCCGTTGCGAAGACGCCGACCGGCACGTTGACGTAGAAGATCGCCCGCCAGGAGACCTGGGTGACCAGGACGCCGCCCAGGACCGGGCCCAGGGTGGGGGCGAGGCCGTTGGCGATGCTCAGGATCGCCGAAGCCCGCACCCGTTCGTGCGGGGCGAAGGTGCGCAGCAGCATCGCCATGCCGACCGAGGCGAGCATCCCGCCGCCCGCGCCCTGCACCACCCGGAAGGCGACCAGCTGACCGAGGCTCTGCGCCGTCCCGCACAGCGCCGAACCGAGCGTGAAGACGGCGACGGCCGTCAGCAGGGTGCGCTTGCCGCCGAAGCGGTCGCCGAGCCATCCGGACGCCGGTACGGAGACCGAAAGGCTCACCAGGTAGGTGATCGACACGGTGTCGACGGCCGTGGAGGGGACGTCGAAGGCGCGGCCGATGGTGGGCAGGGCGACGTTGACGATGGTCATGTCGAGGGTGCTCAGGAACAGCCCGGCCACGTAGACGACGCAGACGGCCACCTTCTGACTGACGGCGATCCGGGGGCCGCGCCGCTCGTCCGCCACCTCGTCGGCGGCCACCGCGGCCGGATCGGCGCTCATCCGACCGGGGTGGTGGACCGGCTCGCGGAGCGCGCGGTGGTCACCCGCAGCAGGTCGTCGAGCACGCCGGTGGCGTTCTCGACGAGACCGGGGGCGGGTTCGAAGGTGCCGTCGGCGGTGAACGACAGCCGGACGAAGGGAATGTGCACAGCACCGGCCACCGGCACCATGCCCAGGGCGATCACGACCGGAAGCAGGGCCTGTACGGCTCTGGCGCCCGCGGCGACTCCGCCGTACCCGACGAAGGCGACCGGCTTGCCCTGCCACTCCTTGGCCAGGTAGTCGAGGGCGTTCTTGGTGGCGGCGTTGTAGCTGTGGTTGTACTCGGGCACCACGAACACGAAGGCGTCGGCGGCGCTCACGGTCTCGCTCCAGCGCCGGGTGTGATCGTGCTCGTACTGGCCGCGCTGGGGAGGACGGGGTTCGTCCAGCAGGGGCAGTCCGACCTTGGCGAGGTCGACGAGTTCGGTGTCGAAGCCGGCGTGCCGGAGGGCCAGCGCGTGGAACCAGTCGGCGATGACCGGGCCGCGGCGGCCCGGGCGGGTGCTGCCCACGATGATGTGCAGACGGGGTTGGGACATGGTGACCTCCGGTCGCTCAGTCGCCCGGGACGACTTTGTTCTCGATGACTCCGAGCCCCTCGATCTCGCCGCGGACGACGTCGCCGGGCCGCACGGGGCCATGGCCGGGCGGGGTGCCGGTGGAGAGCACGTCTCCGGGCGCGAGGGTGAGCGCAGCGGTGAGCCAGGCCAGCTGCTCGGGAATGGTGTGGAACATCTCGGCGGTGCTGCCGTCCTGGCGTACCTCACCGTTGACCCACTGGCGGATACGCAGCGCGTGCGGGTCGGGGATCTCGTCGGCGGTGACGAACCAGGGGCCGCAGATCCCATAGGTGTCGAAGCCCTTGCCGCGGTCCATGCGGTTGTTGTCCCGCTCCGAGACGTCCCGTGAGCCGACGTCGCAGAAACCGACGTAACCGGCCACCGCGCGCAGGGCGTTGTCGGGGGTGAGGCGGCCCGAGCGGGGACCTATGACGACGGCCAGCTCCATCTCCGGGGCGACCTGCTCGCTGATCGCGGGGTGGCGCAGTTCGTCGTACGGGCCGGCCAGGGCACCGGGTGCCTTGAGACAGCCCTGAAGGCCTCGCCGGGGAGGCGGCTCCTGGCCGGGGGCGGATGGCCGGCGCGGATAGTTGGCCAGCATGCACCAGACGGTGTGCGGCTTCCCGACGGGCGGTCCGAGCCGCCTGGGCTCGTCGGACCACAGACAGTCCTGGTCCAGTACGCCGGTGTCGGCGTGCCCGGCGATCCAGTCGAACAGGCGTCGCAGGGAGGCGAGTTGGGGGTCGACCTGGAGCAAGGAGGGCAGATCGCCGGGGACGGCGTACCCGGAGCGGGCCAGGGCATCGTCCCGGTGGACGCCGTCGGTCTCCAGCCGTCGTACGAAGGCGGCCTGGATGTCGATGAGGTGGTGCGGAACGACTTCGGCGAAGCAGAGCCGATCGCCGAAGGGAGTCCGCCGCGAGGCAATTTTCACTGGGTGAGGGGAGCTTTCCGTGTGGGACGGGCGAGTCAGGTGCGGCGCCGCGCGGGCAGGCCGGTCGGACCGGAAGCACGGTTCTTCGGCGCCGGCCGGGGCGGGGCGGCCCGACGCGCGAAGCGGCCGTGGAGGCTCCGGCGCGGACGGCCCGCGCCGCACCTCGGCGCGAGGGCCGAGGGGGCTCGGGAAGGACCGCCGTCCCGGGACACCGCCCGACGCCGAAGGGCTCAGCCGTTGTCGGCGTCCTTGGGGTTCTCGAAGCGGATGCCGCCGTCGGTGACGATGGTGACGAACTTGTCGTCGTCCGGTTCGACAGGGAGCTGAATCGGCGGCAGGCCGACGGTGAAAAGCACGAGTTCCTCTGTCGCGGTGTAGCGGGCCTTCTCCCCCGGGTCGGCCTCGACCGCGCCGAGCTTGCCGATCTCGGTCCCCTCCACCGTGCCCCCACCGGAGAGCACCACGGTCAGCCGCTTGGCGTTCTCGCTCTCGGAGATCCATTCGGCGCCGGTCTCGATCTTGACGAACTCGATCCAGAACTGCCGCTCGGTGTAGGTGCCGATGTGCCTGCGCTTCACCCCCGGCCAGCCGGCCACCGGCAGCCAGTTGAAGTGGTCCGGGTTGCTGATGACCACGCCGTTGTAGCGCGGCTTGGGGAACTTCTGCTCCCGCCGGGCGCGGCGCTCGGCCTGCGCCTCCTTGTTGTCCGGGCCGCGGCCACGGCCGGCGCTCATGCCGAGCGCGGAGGCGCCACCGAACTGCAGCACGAGCTGGAGCTGCTTGGGGTCGGTGAGCTTGTCGTCCTGGGGGCCGTAGGTCTGGCCCTCGGGGAAGTAGCCGACCTCGCCCTCGCGCAGGATGCCCTGCTCGCCCAGGTTCATGTCGCCCACCAGCGGCAGACGGATCTGCTCGAAGGTGTGGCAGTGCCGGGGCATGAGGAAGTCGGCCTCCTGGCGGCCCAGGATGTAGCGGTAGTTCTCCAGCGGCTTGTCCCGGTCTCCCATGAGCAGGTAGTTGAACGAGACCGTCCCCCTGGGGTGGTCCATCTTGTACGCGTTCTCGTCGAACGGCGCGATCTTCATCGGTGTCCTCCGTGATCGGGTGCTCGCCCGTGTGGTGTCCGCGCGGCCCGGAGCTCGGGCGGAGCGGGCGTGATGACTGACGGCGATCGGGCGGTCCGGCTGTCGCGCGGTCGGGACCGCTGCGCGGCCTCTTCGATGACTTCCGGTCGTCGCTCGCCATCCAAAAAACCTTCCTAGTAGGTTTATGTCAAGGTAGGTGGCGAGCTCTCATCGAAAATGAAGGAGCACAGAGGTGAGCGACACAGATCTGAAGGGGACGGTCTCGCTGGTCACGGGCGCGTCCAGCGGCATAGGCGCTGCCGCGGCCCCCACCCTGGCGGCCCGCGGTTCGGCCGTCGCGCTGGTGGCCGCCCGGCGCGAGGATCGCCTGGACGCACTGGCCGCACAGTTGAGGGCCGCCGGCGGGCGGGCCCTGCCGGTGGTGGCCGACGTGACCGACGCGGACCAGGCCCGCCGGGCGGTCGAGGGCGCCGTCGACACCTGGGGCGGCTGGAGATTCTCGTGAACAACGCCGGGACGGCCCGGCCAGGACCGATGCTGGGCGCCCGGCTCGCCGACTGGGAGCAGACGGTGCAGGAACCTGCTCGGCACCCTGCACTGCGTACACGCCGCCCCGCCCCACCTGCTCGCCGCGGCGGAGGAGGATCCGCCCGGCCCACGCGGCCGTGAGCCACCTTCTCATCCGGCCCAGCCAGTCAGAGCGCTGAAGACCTTGAGTCAACCTACTAGGTAGGTTACCGTTGAATGGACCATCCTGGCCCGGCCATCTCGGCCGGGACACCCTTGGGAGCGACATTGTCCGTGCCTCACACCCCGGCGAAGATCTTCCGCGGTCGGGTGGCCGACCAGATCGTCGAGGATCTGCGCGCGCAGATCCTCAGCGGCACCCTGCCCGACGGCTCGCGCCTGCCCGCCGAACGGGAGCTGGCCGCGTACTACGACGTCAGCGGCCCCACCGTCCGCGAGGCCATCCGCGTGCTGACCGCCATGGGCCTGGTCAACACCCGCAACGGCAGCAGGGCGATCGTCACCGCGCAGGGCGACACCCTGCTCGCCGTGTCCATCGCCTCCGTCGTCCAGGTCGAGAAGGTCGGCGCCCGGGAAGTGTTCGGCCTGCTCGGCGCACTCAACGCCTACGCCGCAGAACTGGCCGCCGAGCACGCCTCGGACGAAGAGGTGGCCCGGCTGCGCGAGGCCGCCGAAGCCATTCCCGCCGCTGAGGGCGTGGAGCGGTCGGTCGCCGCGCTGCAGCACTTCTTCGGGACCCTCTCCGACATCTCGCACAACCCCTTGCTCGCCGGGCTGTGCCGGTTCATCACCGAGATGCAGCTCGGGCTCGCCGTGAAACTGTCCGGCGGCGAGGGCGGCGACTGGGGAGGGGTCGCCGGTGCCCTCCACACCGAGCGGATGCGGATCGTGGCCGCGATCGCCTCCCGCGATCCCCGGCACGCGGCCTCCGTGGTCCGCGACTACCACCTCCAGGTCGTCGAACGCATCACTTTGGTCCGCAAGGACGGCGGGGCCGCCGCTTCCGACGCCGGCCTCACCGAGGCCCTCACGGCGTGGCTGCGGTCGAACGTGACCCTGGGCGGCCATGTCCCCAGCCGGGACGGCCAGTCGTGACCGGGCCGACGATCATGACCCGCACCGTCCGTGACGCCGCCTTCGACGTACTGCGTCTGCACGGGCTGACCACCGTCTTCGCCAATCCGGGCTCCACGGAGGTCTCCCTACTCGCCGATTTGCCCGAGTACCTCAGGTTCGTCCTGGCGCTGCACGAGGGTTCGGTGGTGGGCGCCGCCACCGGCTGGGCGCTCGCCCGCGAGCAGCCAGGGCTGGTCCTGCTGCACACCACCGCCGGCCTTGGCAACGCGGTCGGCGCGCTGGCCACCGCACGGGTCAACCGGGCGCCTCTGGTCGTGCTGGTGGGCCAGCAGGACCGGCGCCACCTCGCACAGGAGCCGTTCCTCGCCGGGCGGTTGGAGGGGCTGGCCGGGGACTACCCGGTACGGGTGGAGTCACCGGTGCGCGCCCAGGACGTGCCCGGCGCGATCGGGCGGGCCGTGCACGCCGCCCGTCAGGAGCGCGGCCCGGCGCTGGTCCTCGTCCCCATGGACGACTGGGCCGAACCGGCCGAGGACCTGCCCCCTGCCGCACCGACGGCCGTCCGGAGGCCGGCAGCCGCCGACCCCCAGGCGGTCGCCGAGGTCGCCCGCCTGCTCGCCCGTGCCGCGTCGCCGGTCCTCGTGGTGGGAGCGGGCGCGGACACCAGGGACACCTGGGCCGCGCTCAGCACCCTGGCCGAACGGCTCGACTGCCCCGTATGGCAGGAGCCTTTCGGGGCACGCGCCGGATTCCCGCAGGACCACCGGCTGTTCGCCGGCCACCTGCCCGCCGACCGGCCCCGGCTGCGCGCCGTGCTAGACGGGCACGACCTGGTGCTGTGTGTGGGTGCTCCGTTCCTGCGCCAATATCCCTACGCGCCGGGGAAGTTGACCGACACCCGGGTGATCGTGGTCACGGACGACCCGGCCGAGGCCCACCACTCCCCCGCCGGACTGGCCGTCGTCACGCCCCTGCCCGACTTCTGCGACCGCCTCGCCCGGCGCACGCCGGCCAGGGCGACGGCGGCCGAGCCCGAGCCGCTGCGGCGGGCCACGCACCCAGATCCCCCCGCCATGGGTGAGCCGTTGACTCCCGCCCATGTCCTGGCCGCCCTCGCCGAGCGCCTGCCCACGGACACGGTGGTCGTGGAGGAGACCCCCTCCTCCCGTCCCGACCTGCACGCCCTGCTGCCCGCCCGCGCACCGCTCGGCTTCCTCAGCGCCGCCATGGGCGGCCTCGGCTTCGCACTGCCGGCCGCGGTCGGCGTCCGTATGGGACAGCCGCGCCGCCCCGTGGTCGCCGTCGTCGGTGACGGCTCGTCGCTCTACCAGATCCAGGCCCTGTGGACGGCCGTGCACTACGGCGTGGGCGCCGTCTTCGTCGTCCTCTCCAACGGCCGGTACGCGGTCATGGACAAGCTGGCCGAGCAGCACGGCGGCAAGCCGCCGTGGCCCGCCTTCGGCGAGGTCAGCGTGGCCGGCCTCGCCGAGTCCCTCGGCTGCCCGGCCCGCCGGATCACCGAGTACGCCGACCTGTGCGCGGCGCTCGACGCCCTCTGCCCGGACCTGGCCGACCGCACCGAGCCCCTGGTCCTCGACATCTCCGTCACGGTCGGCGGCACGTTCCTGCCCTGAAACGGCCGGCCGCTCCCTGCCCTCACCCCTGCGCAGCCGTGCCCGGCTCGCGCCCACCACCCCGTAGTCGTGCTCCTCCCGCCCGTTTCGCCGCCCTGGGGCGCGGAGTGCAGCGCCGCCCGGCGCTGACCGCCGTGATCTCCGGCCTCGTCCTGATCGCGCTGTCCCTGGGGACGTTCGGGTTCAAGGCCACGTTCGACCTGGCGTCGGGCTCCATGCCCAAGACCAAGGAGTCCATGGTCGTCCAGGACGAGATGCAGAAGGCGTACTCAGCAGGCGCCGCCGCACCCACCGACGTCTACCTCTCCAGCACCGACGGCAAGCCGCTCGACAAGACCGGCTTCGCCGCGTATGCGAAGAAGCTCGGCGCCGTGGACGGCGTCGCGAGTGCCCGCATGACCCAGCTGAACAGGGACGGCACGACCGCGGACTTCACCGTCACGCTCAAGTACGAGGCGTCGACGGACAAGGCGATCGACGCCGTGGGCCGCGTGCGCGACGTCGCCCACGCGGGCGCCCCGGACGGCACCGAGGCTCTCGTCGGCGGCATGTCCTCGATCTACAAGGACATCGACACCGCGGTCAACCACGACTACCGGACGGTCTTCCCCGTCGCCGCCGTCCTGATCATGGTCATCCTGGGACTGCTGCTGCGCAGCGTGGTCGCCCCCTGGTACCTGATCGCCTCGGTGGGGCTCGGCTTCGGCGCCACCCTCGGCGCCACCGTCTGGATCTTCCAGGAGGGTCAGGGACACTCGGGTCTGATGTTCATGCTCCCGGTGATCATGTACCTCTTCGTGGTCGCCATCGGCACCGACTACAACATCCTCATGATCGCCCGGCTCCGCGAGGAGGCCCGCGAGGCGAGGGCCGCGAGCCGCGTGAAGCGGCCGGCATGGCCCTCAGGCACGCCGGGCCGACCGTGGCCGCGGCCGGCTTCATCCTGGCTGCGACCTTCGCCACGATGATGCTGGCGGGCAACTCGCTGCTCACGGAGATGGGCTTCGCCGTCTCCTTCGGCATCGCCATCGCCGCCTTCGTGATGGCGATGTTCTTCACGCCCAGTTTCACGGCGCTGATCGGCCACACGGCGTGGTGGCCGGGGCACGCGGACCGGCCGGAGCCGACAGCGGGCGCAGGCGCCGGACACCCCGGCTCCACGCCGGTCCCCGGCGAAGACCACACGATCGCTCACGATCCGGCAGGGCGTCGCAGTTAGCGGCAGTTTGTGACGGGGGAGTCTGCCGGGCCGCACGGCCCGGCAGATGCCGGCCGGGCCCGGTCATCCAGCGGCACCGGCAGGCCCAGGGCTTCGCAGCCGGCTCAAGCGCGGAACACAGGCCCGGCGCCATGGCGCTCGGCGATTGCCCGCTCGGTACCTCGGCGGTGTCGACGACATCGGCGCTGCGGCGTTCGGAGACCACGGGCCAGTTGGCGTGACCCAGCATGACCCTGACCTGCTCAAACACCCAGATGCTGGTTTACGACGGCCCGCGTCGGGTGGCCGTGTCCTCAAACCAGATGTAGGTGCAGTTCGGGCACTGCAGGTGGACCACATGTCCGGCGCTGGACAGCAGATAGCGCCAGTGGTGCCGACACGTGCGGCCGGCCAGGCAAAACTCGCAGTGCTCGTGGTCCCGGCAGCGCGGGCAGGGCAGCCAGGCCCGGCGTGCCCTGTCGGCGTCGGGATCAATCGGCAGCACGGCCGTTACCGAGGTCGGCGGGCAGGACTCCGGCGGCCACGAGGCGGTCGTAGATCTCCTGCTGGTGGTCGTCGAGACCGGAGTAGAGCATGCGGTAGGCCGCGTCCTGCTCCTCCAGGGCCGCCACCGGGTCCCAGTCTGGTTCCATCGCCGCGAAGAACTCCGCCCGCCGACGCGCTTCGTCGACGGTGAGATCCATCTCGAATATGTGGTGGTCGGGGGTGCTCTCGTGGACCATGAGCAGGCTTTCCTACGCGAAATCGGGCAGCTATTCGACAGCTGTTCGACATTCCTATCAGGAAGGCCCGGCTTTCCGGCCATGGGAACCGCGAGATCCTGGTCACGTGAACAGGCCCGGGGGCACATCGGCAGCGGCCGGCTCGGGCATCTTCAGGTGGTAGACCCGAAAAGCTCGCCCGATGACCGGCTGCGCGACATTCCGCACCTTGACGCCGCCACTCGTCATGCCGTGTTCCGTGCCGGCGTGCGCGTGCCCGTGCACCGCAAGGTCCGCGCCTGCCGTGTCGATCGCTTCGGCCAGCAGGTAGGTGCCGAGGAACGGATAGATCTCCGCAGGTTCGCCGGCCAGCGTCTCCGGCACGGGGGAATAGTGGGTGAGGGCGATGCGCATGTCACAGCCCTGCTCGCCCAGCTCTTCCAGGGCCTCTCGCAGGGCGTCGGCGCTCCGGCGTGAGCACCGTACGAACTCCTTCATCAGCGGCTCGCCGAACTCCCCGGCGCTGCGGCCGACGAAGCCGCCGCCGAACCCCTTGGTACCGGCCACACCGACGCGTGTGCGACCGCAGGTCACAGTGGTTCCGCTGCCCTCGAGGACCCGTGCGCCGCCCACGTCCTGCAGGATGGCCGCGACCTCTTCCGGGCGCTCGTCGTGGTGGTCGTGGTTGCCCAGGACCGCCACGACCGGGACCGCCAGATCCTGGATCTCCTGTGCCACGACCCGGGCCTCCTCCGGGGTGCCGTGGCGGGTGAGGTCCCCGGCGAGCAGCAATATGTCGGCGCACTCGGGCAGGCTCTCGAACGCGGGACGGAGGGTGCCCTGGCTCTCCGGTCCCATGTGGATGTCTCCGACGGCTGCGACCCGGATCATGCGAGTTCCTCCGCGTGGTCGGGCGCGGAGCTCTCCGCGACCACGATGTCGCAGTGGACCGGGACTCCGGCCAGTTCGTCGCGGACGATGCCCAGGATCTCCTCGCGACACTGTTCGGAGGCGACAGTGCCGGTCACCGTCACCGCCTCACCACGGACCTCGACCCGCACCCCCAGCTCGCCGGGGTGCCCGGCGGCAAGACGTTCGAGGAGGTGGGCGACGCGGTACTCCGTGTTCGGAGCGCCCGAGGCACTCGATGCCGTCCGCTCGCCGCTGTGCTGGGTCATGACGTCTCCTTCTGCGGGGCAATGACGTTCAGGCGTTCGAGAAGAAAGAAGAACGCGGCCGGCATGGGCTCGTCCCCGCATTCCTTCCGCACCCGCTCCCAGTCGACCTTCTCGCGCAGCGCGCGGGCGACGGGGAGGACCGCGCCGAAGTCGCAGTGGTGTTCCGAAAAGGCGGCGATCAGGCTCCACAGCAGGTCGGTGGGGGCCAGCACCGGCATGCGCACGGAGTCGACCGAGAGTTCCTGCGCCCGGGCGAGCATGTCCCTGCCGACGGTCCGGTGCGCGAGTTCGAAGATGATGTCGATGTCCTGGGCGAAGCACTGGGCCTTCATCAGCCAGTCCTCGGGCGGCCGGTAGACCGTCAAGCCCGCGTCGCGCAGCGTGGCCGTGACTGCCTCCGCGTCGTCGGGCTGCACGCAGAAATCGGCGTCGTGCTGCAGGTTCTCGCTGCCGCCGTGCGCGTAGACGGCCACGCTCCCGGCCAGGGCGAACGCGTGTCCCTTCCGTTTCAGCAGGGCGCCGACCCGTTTGGTCGCCTCGAGAATCGCCTGGCTGTGATCAGGGGGCAGTCCTTCCCGCTCCTGTCGCCGCGACTCCTGCTGCTGCGGTGGCCCGGGCTTCGCCGTCGCCGGAAGGACTTCGGGTTCCTCCGATCGCCGGGCAGGGGCCGCAGGATCCCCATGCTGCGTCATGACCACTCCATCTTCCGAACCGAGCAGTCCGCCGACCTGGCGCGCCATCCGGTCCCGGACGGCTGCGTGCACCCAGTGAGTACCCGGAACACCCTCATCGACACGGCACGGAATTCCGGGAGAACAGTGACGTGCCTGTCCCTGCCACTCCCAGGAACGTCAGGGACCTCCCACCTCAGCAGGTGCGCCTCGAGGATGGACATCACTCGGGGCCGCCTTCGAAAACGACGTCCGGCATTCCGAAGCAAGAGAGCTTTCCAAGCAGAGGTACGAGAGGAACACCATGGCCACCCCTATTTCCGGCGGCACGTAGGAGCTGACCCACGTCTGCGCGACGCGGAATGTCGGGGTGTTGGACGCTCCGGTGAGCGGCGCCCGCGCCGGTGCCCTGGCGAAGACGCTGACGACCATCGTCGGCGGCGACGCCGAGGCGGCCCGTCGCTACCGCCCTGTCTTCGAGTCGTTCTCGAAGGACGTCCTCTACATGGGCGGGGCCGGTTCGGGCCAGCTCGGCAAGCTGTTGAACAACACGCTGATGATGATGAACCACAAGAACATCGAGGACATCCTGGAGGTCGCGCAGCGACTGCGCCTGCCCATCCCCATGCTGCTGAAGGGTCTCGGGTCCGCCGTCCTTCGTCACCGGCCCGGTCCACCAGGTCAGCGGCGGCCGGACCCGGCTCTGAGCCACGGCCGACGCCGTCACAACCGGACGATGACCAGGGCGATGTCGTCACGGGCGCCGCCGGCCGCTCCGAGTTGCCCCAGCAGGACGTCGGCCATGCGGATGTTGTGCGCCGCGGCTTCCCCCTGCGCGACCGCTGAAGGGCTGAGCTTGGCCTCGGACACGTCGTTGTTCGTCACCGACCGCGAAGACGTCCCGCTGTCCCAGCACCCTCAGGTGTGTGTCCACCTTGACATGACCGCTCCCGTCGAGCCATGTGCCGAGTCCCGCCAGGCGAAGCCACAGGGTGTTGGGAGTGGTGCCCGTCGTCCAGAACACGACGTCGGCAGCGAGGGGGCTGCCCGCCTGGTCGCGCAGCCGGACGATGCCGCCGGCGGAGGAGACGAGGGTGTTGAGCAGGACCCTCACGTCGTGCCGCTCCAGCCAGGCCCGCGCCTGACGGCCCATCCGACCGGTGCCGTGGTGGTTGAGCAGGTTGGGGCCGCGGTGCGCGAGGGTCACCGTGGCCGACGTGTTGGCCCGCCGCAGTTCCGCCGCCAGTTCCACCCCGGAGGGGCCGCCCCCGATCACCAGTATGCTCCGAGCCCCGGCGACGCGGCGCTGGTGGCTCCGGAAGGACGCCGCCGCATCCTCGACGGTGCTGCCGGTGAAGCGCGCCGGTTCCTGGTAGTCGGCGCCTGTCGCGATCACCAGAACGTCGTACGGCACGCGGTGTTGTGGCGAGGATCACCTCACGCTCCGCGGTCGCTATGCCGACGGCCTTGTTCCGCACGACACGGCCGTTGGCCAGGAGTGAGTCGTACGGGATGAAGGGGGCGTACGTCCATTCCTCGTCGGCGCTGGCCCGTAGCGAGGCGACGCGATGGAAGAACGCCTCCTTGAGGTCGATCAGCGTGACGTCGGCGTCCGCGTCGAGTTCGCGCACCAGGCGTACTCCCGCATACCCCCCGCCGACGATGACGACCCGTCGCTGCGTTGTGACTATGGCCATGATGAGCTCACTTCTTCGCACTCGTGCCGAGTGTCTTCGTCAGACAACCGATGCCGCCCGGGTAGGGCCCGCCTCTCGTTGAACGCCCGGAGGGGCGTGCCGGGTTCAGAGAGACTCCCGCGACGTACGAAACCTCCCCATGTGTGGGCGCTTGTGTGAAGATTTGGCGTGCACTCGGACGCCGCGGCGGGCAGCGGGGCGGACCGCGCCGCGATGCCCGGCCCCGCCCGTGGCGGCGCGACGTCAGCCGGTGGTCGCAGCCGGGTGGCGCAGCAGCGTACCGGCCCTCTCTTCGAGCAGTGCCACCGCCGGCAGCTCGCCGTCGACGGGCCCGTACCATTCGAGCGCCTCCTCGTGCAGGCGCCGGACGGTGTCCGCGACGGCGTGCGGAGTACCTGCACCGCTCCGCCAGGGCGGTGACCGCCGCCAACTGGTCGTGGATGCGGTCCGGGCCGTATGCGGGGAGGTAGTCTCCGGCCACGAGCGCGGGCAGATCCCGGCGGACGAAGGCGGACGAGGCGGGGCCCACGGCCAGGACGTCCGTGAGGACGCCCAGATCGATGCCGGCGCGCCGGCCCAGCAGCAGCGCCTCCGGCCGAGGTGCGGGACTACCTCGACCGCTTCACCGAGGCCGCGCGGGCCGACGAACTGATCGTCGCGTCCCTGGCGGTGGACCGGAGGGCGTGGCTGAGGTCCGTGGAGCTCCTGGCGGAGGTCAGCGGGCTGGAGAACGGCGACTGAGCCTCGTACCGCCGTGGCCGGGGACCCGCCGCGTCCCTCGCGAACCCGCTCAGCCCACTCCTCCTAATTGACACGTCAACCACATCGACGGATACTTGATGCGTCAAGAAATATGCCGGACAGTCGAGCCGGCGGAGGAGGGAACATGACGGCCACGCCCTTCGATGTCGGGCTCAACTCCTTCGGAGAGGTCGCGACGGACGACGGCCGCGTCCTCGACGACGCCGAGACGGTTCGGCTGCTGGTCGAGGAGGCCGCGCTCGCCGAGGCGTCGGGCCCCGGAAGCCGTCGCCCGCAAGATCGCTCGTACGGCCCGTGATCTGCGCCTCAGCTGCTTCGACCTCAAATACGACATCATGCACCTGCCCCGGCAGGCCCGCACCCGCACGATCGAACTGATGGGCCGCGAAGTCGCCCCACGCGTGCGGGAACTGCTCAGTAAGGAGCCCACCCGTGTCTGATCTGGTTTTCGGCCTGGACACGTTCGGTGACGTGCCGGTGGACGATTCCGGTGCTCCGGTCTCGTACGCCAGGGCGATCCGGCAGGTCGTCGACGAAGCTGTACTCGCGGACGGGATCGGCGTCGACGTCCTCGCGCTCGGCGAGCATCACCGCCCCGAGTACGCGGTGTCGACCCCGGAGACCGTGCTCGCCGGTATCGCCACGCGCACCGGGCGCATCCGCCTGTCCTCCGGCGTGACGGTGCTCAGCTCCGACGACCCGGTCCGGGTGTTCCAGCGCTTCGCCACGGTCGACGCGCTCTCCGGCGGCCGGGCCGAGGTCATTCTCGGCCGCGGCTCCTTCACGGAGTCGTTCCCCCTGTTCGGTTACGACCTCGCCGACTACGACAAGCTGTTCGAGGAGAAGATCGACCTCTTCGTGCGACTGCTCCAGGAGAAGCCCGTCACGTGGCGGGGCACCGTGCGGGCTCCGCTGGAGAACGCCGAGGTCTATCCCCCGACCGAGTCCGGCCACCTGACCACCTGGGTCGGTGTCGGTGGCTCACCCCAGTCGGTCATGCGCACCGCGCACTACGGGCTTCCGCTGATGCTCGCCATCATCGGCGGCTCCCCCGAGCGCTTCGCCCACTACATGGACCTGTACCAGCGCGCCGCGGCCCAGTTCGGCACCACTCCCCACCCGGTGGGCATGCACTCCCCCGGTTTCGTTGCCGACACCGACGAGGAAGCCCGGGAGGTGTTCTGGGAGCCGTACCGGGAGATCCGCGACCGCATCGGCGCACTGCGCGGCTGGCCTTCGCTGCGCCGCGAGGAGTACCAGGCCGAGATCGAGCACGGCTCCCTCTACGTCGGCTCGCCTGAGACGGTCGCGCGCAGGATCGCGCGGGCCGTCCGCACACTCGGCGTCGGCCGGTTCGACCTCATCTACACGGCGGGCCCGCAACCGGTCAGCGCCCGCCTTCGCGCGGTCGAGCTGTACGGCACCAAGGTGATCCCCCTGGTCCGCGACATGCTGGCCGGCTGACGAGAAGGACTCGAAGGAAGACGCGAAGGAGCGCCATGAACATCACAGACGTCCGTACGATCGGCGTCCTGGGCGCCGGAAAAGTGGGAACCGTACTGGCCCGGCTCGCGGTGGCGGCCGGCTACCCGGTGTTGATCGCGGGGTCGGGCGAGGCCGACGCGATCGCTCTCACCGTGGAGATCCTCGCCCCCGGCGCGGTCGCGGTCACCGCGGAGGAGGCCGCGGCCCAGGCCGACGTGGCGATCTTGGCCCTCCCCCTGGGCAAGTACCGCAACGTCCCGGTGGAAGCGCTGCGCGGCAAACTCGTCGTCGACGCCATGAACTACTGGTGGGAAGTCGACGGGATACGCGACGACTTCACCGACCCGCGCACGTCCACCAGCGAACTGGTCCAGGCGTTCCTGCCGGGCTCCCGCGTGGTCAAGGCGTTCAACCACATGGGCTACCACGACCTTGAGGACGAGGCCCGGCCCGCCGGGGCGGCCGACCGCAAGGCGATCGCCCTCGCCGGTGACGACCCCGACGGCAGGGCCACGGTCGCGCACCTCGTCCACGCCCTCGGCTTCGACCCCGTCATCGCCGGCCCGCTCGCCGCCGGCATACGGCTGCAGCCGGGCACCGAACCCTTCGGTACCAACGTGGACGCCGAGGAACTGCGCGGCATGCTCGACCGCTTCCCTGCGTCGGAGCTGGGCCGCGCCGTGAGCGAGGCTCGCTGAAGCGGTGTCGTCAGCGGGGGTCGCTGAAGCGGTGTCGTCAGCGGAGGAAGCCTTCGTAACTGTGCTGTTGCACCTGGCTGTTGATCTGCTTGACCGTCTCCAGGCCCACGCTCACCGTGATCAGTATCCTGGTGCCGGTGAGCTGGTTGGCGCCGCCCAGACCGGCGAACGCCACGGTGGGCACCAGCGCGATCAGGCCCAGGTACAGCGAGCCCGGCCGGGTCAGTCTGTTGAGGACGTAGCCGAGGTACTCGGCCGTGGGCCGGCCGGCCCGGATGCCGGGAGCGAATCCGCCGGCCTGCCTGATGTTCCCGCCACTTTCTCCGGATTGAACGTGATCGCCACGTAAAAGAAGGCGAAGAACACGATCAGGAGGAAATGGGCGACGACGTAGAAGGGATGGTCGCCACGGACGAAATTCCGTGTGATCCACGTCGCCCAGCCCGCGTACAAGTGCGGGAACTGTGCGACCAGCGTCGGGATGTGAAGAAGGGACGAGGCAAGATGACGGGGACCACGCCGGCCCGGTTCACCTTCAGCGGGATGTACGTCGCCGTCCCGCCGTACGACTTGCGCCCCGTCATCCGCTTCGCGTAGTGCACGGGAACCCGCCGCTGGCCCTGTTCCACGAAGACGACCAGGGCGACCATGGCGAGGCCGACGAGGACCACGCTGCCGAAGCTGAGCCACCCGTCGGCGATCTCGCCCTGCTGCTTCACGGCCCACGAAGGACCGGGGGTGATCGCACGACGGTCTGCGCCCGCCCACAATCTTCGAAGGGGCGAGCCAGTCCAGCAACCAGAGAGCAACCGGGCACCGGGACGCGACAGGCACACGTATCGGAGCGGACGGTGAAGCTGACAGCGGGCCGCTTCGTCGTCCGGGTGAAGAGGTTCTCGCCGTCCCACCACGGCCGACCGGTCCTCCACGTTCAGGACGGGCACCGACTCGGCGCCGCGGCCGTGACGGCGCGGGCCCCCTGTCGTCCAGCGACATGGGCGCCTGGACCGGGGCACCGCCCACGGCGGGTGACGGCTCGCGCGGAACCTCCCGGCCGCCGAATAGCGGAACCTCCCGGCCGCCGAATAATTGTTTATCACCGAATACGGCAGAGCACCTCTCGACGACCGGTCGATGACAGTCGATGACCAGCATCTCGCTGGAGGGAGCCGTCTCGTGACGAGCAGCGGTGCAGCACCAGATCAGCGGCGGCGGAACGGGCCCGGGGACATGCGCGGAACGGATCTCGGCCATACCCTCCACCGCGCCGCCGGTGCGGCCAGGCACCGGTTGAACGCCGTGTCGGCGGGTGTCTACTTGCTGGACGAGCGCCGCGGCGAACTCCGCCTCGCGCTGGCCGACGGAAGTCCGCCGTCGCTGTTCACGCTGCCGGGGCGGATGGGGCTGGACGTGCCCGCCGCCACGGTACGCGCTGTCCTGACGGGGGAAACGGCCGTACTGCTGGACCCGGATCCCGCCGACCCGGGCCAGGAACAGCATCTGCCGTATCCCTACGTCGCCGTGTCGGCCCCTGTCGTCACGGCCGACCGGCGCTTCGGCGCCCTGACCGTGCTGCGGCTGGAGACGGACGGCGCCTTCACGGCTGCCGATCGCGCGGAGCTGCGGGGTCTCGCGAACCGGCTGGCCGTGGCACTGGCCGGGCTGGCCGACGACGGGGTGGCCGTGGCGGCCGGTCCGATGCCGATGCTGGTGCCACCGGGACGTGACGACCCTCATACACCTGTGTGCGTACCGGGCTGGGGGCTGGGTGACATCCCGGGCTCCGCGGGCACGAGCATGATGTTCCCGCTGCGCCGCCTGGCGGAGCTGCTCAACCGGGCCACGACCATCGAAGAGGTGGTGCAGGCCGCCCGGTACTGCGTCATGGACCCGTTGCGCGCCCGGGCGCTGGCGCTGGTGTCGGCCCTCGAGGGCCGGCTGTGGGTCCTCGGGCACAGCGGTGCCTCCTCCGGCATGGCCCGCGCTCTGCACGGTGCCAGGATGGACGACCGGACACCGGCGGCGGAGGCGTTCCGCGGACGCCCGAAGTTCCTGACCGGGCACTCGCGCACGGGTTCCTTCTCGGCCGACGAGTCGCTAGCCGAGCTGTACCTGCCGCTCACCGGCGACCGGCAGTTCATCGACCTGCCGCTCGGCGCCACCGGGCGCGTGGTCGCGGTGTGCTGCCTCGAGTTCTCCGGGCCGCGCGGCTTCCCGCCCGAGGAGAGGACCCTTCTCGGCATGATGGCGGGGCTGCTGGGAGCGACGGTGCGTCGGGTCGAGCTGAGCGCGCAGCAGCGGGCGATGAGCGAATGCCTCCAGCGTTTCCTCCTGCCGTCCCGGCTCTCGGATCGTAAGCATTCAGAAGGTCGGTGACCTGCATGGCTCCTGACGATGTGACAGGTCGCGGGTGGGTGCGGCAGGATCCGTGGTCATGTCGTCGGGGTG
>NZ_JBVHHL010000082.1:0-26057 GCF_055561075.1 Streptomyces sp. NPDC022910 | reverse complement strand
CGCCCTTGGGGCTTGCTTGAGCCGTGTGCCTGGCAAGCGGGCACGCACGGTTCTGAGGGGGCGGGAACGCAGCAATGCGTTCCCGCTACCCGACAGCCCCATCTCCCGATCGCCGCGGTCGGGCCCATCCCTGACCTGCGGAAACACTTCAACGCGGTGATGTGGCGCTTCCGCACCGGCAGTCCCTGGCGTGACCTGCCGAGCGAGTTCGGGCCCTGGCAGAGCACCTACGACCGCTTCCGCATCTGGGTGGGGCAGGGCGCCTTCCAGCAGCTGATGGAGGCGGTGATCGCCGAGGCAGCCGCCCGAGGTGAGACCGACATGGGCCTGGTCAGCGTGGACTCCGCGACGTCCCGGGCCCACCACCACGCCGCCGGGATGATCCTCGATGCGGAGCAGTTGGCGGCCCTGGAGGCGGCCGTCGAGTCCGAAAAGGGGGCGCATCGAAGGAACAAGAACCGCGAGAGGGACAATCCGACGCCGACGGCCGCGCTGAACGGCGCCAGACCCGCCGACGGCACCGCGCCCGCTTGAAGGCTGCTGAACTGGGGCGTTCTCGGGGCGGGTTGACCAGCAAGATTCACCTGGCGGCCGACCGGCGCTGCCGCCCGCTGGCGTTCGTCCTCACGCCCGGACAGGCCGGCGACAGTCCTCAGTTCGTCCCGGTCCTGGAGCGGATCAAGGTGCGCGGGCCGGTCGGACGCCCGAAGACCCGGCCGGACGCGGTGGCCGCCGACAAGGCTTACTCCTCCCGCCGCAACCGCCGCTACCTGCGAAGACGAGGGATCCGCGGGGTGATCCCGGAGAAGGTGGACCAGGCCGCCAACCGCAAGAAGCGCGGCTCGCGCGGCGGCCGCCCCGTCAGCCACGACGCGGACTTGTACACCGAACGCAACACCGTGGAGCGGTGCATCAACCGCCTGCGGAACTGGCGCGGCATAGCGACCCGTTTCGACAAGACCCCGCAGAGCTACGAGGCCGGGCTCCACCTGTGCGGTGCGATGCTCTGGCTCCGCAGCATCGCACCGCATTCATGATCAAACTCCAGACAGGACCTAGTCTCTACCTGCTCTCTTCGGCAACTCGCCTTTCTGTACAGGCTGTTATGCCCCTTCCCCACAGCTTCACCACAACACACGTGTGACGGAAGCGGTTACTCTTTCCGTGGCTACTGCAACAAACGTGGTCCTATAGTCATCCGCGCATCGAGTTGTCGCCCGGGCCTTCTCCCATTGGCGGCCATGCCGCCGGCGCCCCTTGATGCCCATGTTTCTTCCTCTGAGGAGCATCACCTTGCACAGAAGAAAGAGGGCCGTCGGCGTGCCCGTCGGTATCGCCGTGAGCGCATTGGTCGCGGGCTCCTTGCTCACCCTGCCCGGCCACGCACTCGCCGACGACCCGAGCGCGACCGCAGACTCTCGCCAACAGGCGCTGCTGGCCGCTGCCGAGGAGTTCGACATCCCGTCGAGCGTACTGCTCGCCCTCGCCCACCAGGAGTCGGCCTGGGAGGGCCACGGCGCCCTGCCGAGCACCGACGGCGGTTACGGACCGATGAACCTCACGGACGTCACCCCCACCATGCTGGCGGGCGGTGCCGCGGGCGCGGCGGGCCGCGCCGACCTCGACTCCCTCGCCGCGGACCCTGCGCTGCACACCCTGCGCCAGGCGTCCGAGCTGACCGGACTCTCCGCCAAATCCCTACGTGAGGACGACACCGCGAACATCCGCGGGGGCGCCGCCCTACTCGCTTCGTACGAGAAGGAGTTGATCGGGGCAACTCCCGCGGACCCCTCCCAGTGGTACGGGGCTGTGGCCTGGTACAGCCAGGCCAAGCAGAAGCAGGCGGCTGCCTCCTTCGCCGACCGCGTCTTCCGCACGATCCGCAGCGGCGCCTCGGCAACGACCCAGGACGGCCAGCGCGTACATCTGTCCGCCAGACCTTCCGTCGATCCCGACCGAGAGCAGATCAACTCGCTGCGCTTGAAGACCTCGTCGACGGCGCCCGCCACCGAGTGCCCCACGACGGTCGGCTGCACCTTCCTGGCCGGATCACCCGTCGGCCGCCAAGTCGCCAACCGGCCGACCAATGGCATCCGCATCGACACGATCGTCATCCACGACCTGGAGTCCACCTACGACGCCGGCGTGGCAGGCCTAGCCAACCCCACGAACCCCGCCGCGACCCACTACGTGATGTCCTCTTCCGGCGCGGTCACCCAGATGGTGCCCACCAAGGACATCGCCTTCCACGCGGGCAACTACTCGACCAATTTGCACTCGATTGGCATCGAGCACGAGGGGTACGCCGCGCAGGGCGCTGCCTGGTACACAGAGGCGCAGTACCAGGCCACGGCAGACTTGGTGAAGTACCTGGCCGGACGCTTCGACATCCCGCTGGACCGACAGCACATCGTCGGACATGACAACGTTGCCGGTCCCAACTCCGCCCTGGTCTCCGGTATGCACTGGGACCCGGGTTACGCCTGGGACTGGAATCACTTCATGAGCTTGCTCAACGCCCCGGTCAGCGGCGTGTCCGAGGTGCCGCAGCCCGGCTCCGTCGTGTCGATGAAGCCGTCGTTCGCGGAGAACGTGCAGACCCTCCAGGTCTGCCCCTCCGACGACCCGACCGGCCAGACGACGACCTGCAGCGAGCAGCAGCACCCGACCAACTTCGTCTACCTGCACACCGCTCCGAGCGAGACGGCCCCGCTCTTCGGCGATCAGGCAATCCACGGCACCGCGCCCGGCACCGACCGGGTGAACGACTGGGGCAGCACGGCTCAGGCAGGGCAGCAGTTCGTCGTCGCGGACGTCCAGGAGGACTGGACCGCGATCTGGTTCAGCGGTGCGAAGGTGTGGTTCCACAATCCTGGCGGCGCCAACACCCGTACCAGCTATGGAGTGAAGATCATTAAGGCCGCAGGCACCACTCCCGTGCCCCTCTACGGCTCCAGCTCCGGCACGGGCGACATGCTCGACCTCGTCCAGCTCTACACCGACCGCAAGCCCGGCAACGTCCTCGCCACGTACCTGCCGGCCCTGCGCAGGGTGAACGGCACCGACTCCCACGAGGGACTCGAACCGAACTTCCCCAAGGACTGGCGCAAGGCGGCGCAGGACACCGCGTTCCAGCAGGCGCAGAACGACGAACGCGACCGGTGTACTTCAACCCCGCCGTACAGCAGGGCAAGACGGACGGGCTCGGCGTTCTCGGGCAGTTCACGTACTACGACGCCATCGTCATGCACGGCGACGGGGACGACCCGACGAGCTTCCGCAACATCCGCAAGCGCGCCCTGCGCACGGCGAAACCGCCGGCGCAGGGCGGCGCCGAGGTGGCGTACCTCAACGCCTTCCTCGACGCGCGGGTGTGGGCGATGAAACAGGAGGAGGCGCACAGCGACACCACCCGGGTCGACACCGAACAGCGCGTCTTCCTGCGCAACGGCAACCTGAACCTCGACCCGCCACTCGACTGGAAGGTGTACGGGGACAGCTACCACATCGGCTGACGGACCGGCACCTGCTCCACCAGCGAGACGCGCAGCGGCCGGAACCCCACTCGGTTCAGTGCCCGGTCGCGGGCCCACGTGACCTCGACGCCGTCGCCGTCGGCCACCACGCCGGCGACGGCATCGGCCAGAGGCGCGGGCTCGGGCACGGCGGTGAGGACGGCCAGGCCCACGTGCAGCGAGGTGCCGCCGGCCGGCCCGGCGAGCCGCGGCACCCGTGCCCACCGGGTCCAGGCCGTGCCCTGAGGCGCACGGACCGCCTCGGGGCCGTCGTCCCAGCCGTACAGCCCGTACAGCCCGTGCAGCGCCGACACGACGGGCTCGTCGGGTCCCGTCGCCCATCCCGTATGGGTGACGCGGGCCCCGTCCGGGGCTCCGACCACGCGGTGGACGCGCAGTTCGTACCGCCCCCGCACCACCGTGACGCTCTCCACGCGCAGACCCGGCACCATCGGCGGCCCGGCGGCGAAGAGGGGCCGGTGCCAGGACGCGGCCCAGCCCCAGCCGTCGCCATGTCCCGCCCCCAGGGGATGGATCCGGCGCCGGACGCTCCCCCGGCCGTTCACCACCACCGAAAAGTGGTTGTCCGCGACGTTCCCGGGTGCCGTGGGACCGGTACGGGTGGAGTAGGCCTGGCGGCCGTAGTGGGGATCGTCCTCGGCCGCCGACTCGCCTTCGTGGGGCCGCACATGGTCGCTGCCATGGTTGTGCAGCCGTACGATCCCGTCGGCCTGCGTCGTCTGCACCAGCAGCCCCGGTGCCGGCAGGGCGAGGACGCGGTCGGCTCCCTCGGCCGGCGCGAGCTCCTCCCGGGCCGTCCACAACGGGTCCTCGGCTCCTGCGAGCAGCGGCACGAGCGCCTTCGACGCCCAGTACGGGGACGCCGGACCGGAGTAGGTCTGCAAAGTGGCGTCATGGGGGCCGTGCCAGCCGAGGCTGAGCAGCCCGTCGTCGCTCAGGGCGCCGCGTTCCAGGAAGTAGCGCAGGCTGCCGCTGACCGGAACGCCGGGATGTGCCCGGGGTCAGCGGAGTGTGCCCGGTGACGGCGCCCAGACCGACGGCCGCCGAGGCGGCGAAGCGGTAGGCCAGCGACCGGCCGAAGTGCAGCGGTGCGCCATCGGCGCCGAACATCAGCGAGAAGCCGTCCAGGTGCGTGCGCAGCCGGTCGCCGTAGTGGGCGGACAGCTCCGCGTCCCCGGCGAGGTGGGCGTCGAGCACCGGATACAGGTGCAGGGCCCATCCGTTGTAGTGGTCGAATGCGCGTCCGTCCCCGTCCGCGTACCAGCCGTCGCCGCGGTACCAGCCTTCCAGCAGGTCCAGCGCGCGTTCCCGGACCGCGGCGGTCTCCGCGTCGCCGCGCCCCACCGACTCCAGGAACCCGGCGACGGTGAACGGGAAGAGGTACCAGTTGTTCGGGGCCGGTGTGTGGCGCAGCGCTCCGCGCAGCCATTCCTCCGCCCGGTCCTGGACACCGGGGTCGAGGTTCTTCCACAGCCAGGGCGCCGTCAGCCGCAGCCCCAGCGCGACCGACGCCGACTCCACCATCGGCTGGCCCTGTACGTCGTGGTCGAGGATCAGGGGCCATGACTCGGTGTCGTCACGGCCCGGAGTGCGGGTGCCGGCGGCGAGACCGCGTGCCTACCTCTCCAGCCAGCCGTGCGGGTCGTCGCCGCCGGCGCCCGCGACCCGGAAGGCGGCCGCGAGGAACGTACGGGCGTAACCCTCCAGGCCGTCAGAACGCACCCCGGAGCGGGAGGGCCGTCCGGGCAGGTCGAGCAAGGCGCCGCCCGGTGTGCTCCAGCGCCACGCGGCCGCCGGCAGCCCGTCCGCCACGGCCTCCCAGTGGGCTCGGGTGTACCCGGTGCACGGGCTCGCCTCGCGGTCTTCCGGGGGCAGTTCGAAGGGGATGCTCATGCCTGGAATCATGGGGCATCATCTGCCTTTCGGGTGGCTCAGCTGCTGTGCCGGGTGGTGGACAGGCCCTGGGCCCGCAGGCCGGACATGGTGCCGTCCTGCGCCGCGCGCAAGGCTCCGACGAGGGTGCCTGGCCGGCGCCGACGCGGGCGAAGGAGTCCTGCATCACCCTCCCGGTGGCGGTCATCCGGGGCCCCAGACCCAGCCGTCGCGGATCTTGTGAGCCTCCTGGTCGAACAGGCGGTAGATGTCCTGGCCGCCGTAGTACGGGCGGTCGAAGGCCTCGCGTCCCACGGCGACGAGGGCGGAGGCCACCGGGTACTGGCTGCTGGTACCGCTGGAGAGGCGGGCGCGGAGCGCGTCCGGGTGGGAGACCTGCCACTCGATGAACTCCATGGCGGCCTCAGGGTGCCGGCTGCCCTTGGTGACGGCGAAGGTGGAGCCGCCGTGGGTGCCGACGCAGGGGCGGTCGGGGTCCCCTGGGGCAGCGGGGCGATCCTCCACTGACCCTTCTGCGCGGGGTTCCCATGCCTCCGCGCGAGCAGCCGTACAGACTGGTGATGAACGCCGTGTGCACCCCGGCGACCTTCAGCCTCTTCGTCGTTGTTGCGTCGTTGTTGGAGATCACGATGACCCGAGCGGATGACCGCCCGCCGATCGTGGTCGGTGTCGATCCCGACCCGGAGAATCGGATGGCAGTGGCGTGGGCGGCCGACGAGGCCGCACGCCGCCAGGTGCCCCTGCATCTGGTCCACGCCGAGAATGTGCCGACCACGGAGATCCGCCGATGGGAGGTGCCGCCCTCCTGGCAGGCGCGGAACCATGCGCTGCACGAGGCGGGAGCGCATCTGCTGGACGCGGCGGTGGCCTTCGCGGAAGCCCGGCAGCCGCAGGTGGCGATGTCGGGACTGCTGGCCGAGGGGAACCCGGTGGAGATCCTGCGCGAGCAGAGCCGGCATGCCACCGCCGTCGTGCTGGGGTCCTGGCACCTGAGCCGGATGAGGGAGGTCTTCGGCTCGACCTCGATCGCCCTGCCTGTCATTGCGCACGCCCGTTGCCCGGTGGTCGTCGTGCCGGAGCCGGAGCACATCACCCACCAGCCCCCGTACATCGTCGTCGGCGTGGACGGCAGCGCGCGTTCCGCCGCCGCCGTCGACTTCGCCTTCGAGGAGGCCGCTTTGCGGGGTGCGGCGCTGCGGGCGCTGTTCGTGCGGCAGCCGGGGCTGCTCGGAGTGCTCGACGAACACGCGGAGCAGCAGGAGTGCCTGCGTCTGCTCTCCGAGATCATCGTCGGCCGCGGTGCCGCGTACCCGGACGTGGAGCTGCACCACGAACTGATCGGCGGTCATCCGGTGAAGGCACTGACCGAGGCGTCAGCCGACGCGCTGGCCCTGGTGGTGGGGACCCGGGGCCACGGTGGATTCGCCGGCATGCTGCTGGGGTCGGTGAGCCAGGGAGTACTGCGCCATACCCGTTGCCCCGTCATCGCCGTTCCGCACGAACCCGCCTCAGCCGAGCAGAAGGGGTCCTGACATCCTGAACGGTCCCTCCGGTGTCCCTCCAGCCACTCCTGTCGTGCACGGCGGGGCTTCTTCCAGTGCGCCCTTGCTGGAGCGCGGGCCTCCGCGGATGCTTCCGTTCTTGAAGTTCCGTTGGATCTCGGGGGTGTGGGATGAGGTGTCCGATCTGCAAGGCGGTGCACATTCAGCAGTTGCGCGGCTACTGGCAGGACTTGCCGACTGAGTCGCCGAACAAGGACAAGTACGCGCCGCCCGACGTGGTGGAGGCGAAGTACTGGCTGGTTGCTCTCGTGGTCGTCCTGGGGGTTTTCGCGGCCGCGACGGCCAATGTGCTCTTGGGCCTGCTGATCGTGGTCGGCGCCCTGGTGTGGGGTGCCGTCATGCAGCGGCAGGTCGGCGAGTACCGGACGGAGCTGGCCAAGTACGACGCGTCGGTGATCTGCTTGGCGCAGTACCACGTGTTCGTGCGGGTGCCGGGCCTCGAGGTCGGCGCGTAGCCGCACGGCAGCAGCCCCCGGGCGGCCGGCCGGGGGCTCATCACACGGGACGACGGCCCCGGACCAGGCACAACATGCCCAGGCGGCACCCGCACGCGGTCAGGACTCGAGGTCGTCGGCGTAGTGCCGGAATCCGTGCCGCTCCTGGTGCAGGTCCCACAGCATGTCGGCGAGCGCGGCCGGGTCCTTCCTGGGGTGGCCCGAGATGATCGCGCCCGGGATCACGAGCTGGGCCACGTGGATCCCTTCGGCGGCGAGCGTGTCGTGCAGCAGGTGCCCGTACGCGCTCTCGGCGGCAAAGGCGATCGAGGTCCCCGCCCGGTCGGGGTGCGGGACGGCCGCGGTGCCTCCGTTGACGAAGAGGATGGTGCCACGGCCGAGGGCCCGCATACCGGGCAGTACCTGCTGCACGGCGGCGACGGGTCCGTACACGGAGAACTCGACCGGGCCGAGCAGATCCGCATGGGTGGTCTCCAGCACCGGCCGCATGAAGTCGCTGTGCGGCACGGGGCTGTACTGCAGGACCTCGATCGGGCCGAGGGATGTGGCCGCGGACTCGAGGCCCGCCGCGAGGGTCGCCGGGTCGCGGACGTCCGCGGCGAAACCGCGGGCCGTGATCCCCTCGTCGGACAGTTCGTCGGCCAGCCGGTCGAGCCGGACCTGATCGCGGGCGATGAGGGCGACCTCGTATCCGTCACGGCCGAACCGCCGCGCGACCGCGGCTCCGAGACCGGGCCCGGCTCCGATGACGGCGATGGTGGTCATGGCTCACTCCTCACTGAACGTTCTTCCGTTCGGGGCGGCTGCCGGGGCCCGGATGTCGTACGTATGCACGGGCCTCCCTACGTATGGGAGCACGCGCACCGTCGGGTCCTCATGACCGACGCGGCGGCGGGTCGGCTGCGTAGGCTGGGCCCATGGTGTCGTACACCACCGAGCGGCACGTGGTCCTGCCCATGCTCAAGGCGCGGTGGCTGAACCAGACCTTCGTCCACTGGCCCTACGAACCGCGGACCGTGCAGGCGCTGCTGCCGGCGGGCCTGACCGTCGACACCTACGACGACGCGGCGTGGGTCGGCTGCGTGGCGTTCGTGATGGCGTCCCTGCGCCCCGGCGCTCTGCCACCCACACCGTTGTCCTTCGCGGAAACCAATCTCCGTACCTTCGTGCGTCGCCCCGACGGCCTCGACGGCTTGTGGTTCCTGTCTCTGGAGGTCGCCACCCCCGCCATGCTGGCGGCGAGGGTGATCGGCGCGCCGTACCATCTCGGCGCTCTGCAGGTGCGGAACGAGGGCGGCGTCGTCCGGTATGCCGGAGTACGCCGCGGAGGGTTCCCCTCCTACCGCCTCGCCGTCCGTCCGGGCGCACCGCTCACGCCGGAAGCGAGGGACGTGTGGCTGACCTCCCGATGGCGTGCCTTCACCCGCATCGGCCGAGTGCTGTGGCAGACGTCCGTGGAACACGAACCGTGGCCCCTGTGCCACGCCGAGACAGAGGAGCTCCGCCAGACACTGACGACGGCGGCCGGGCTTCCGCCGCCGTCCGGGCCCCCTGTGCTGCACTTCTCGCCGGAGGTGTGTGCGGTGCGGTTCGCGCTTCCGCATCCGGTGCGAAGCCATTGAGCGGCCGCCCACCGGGGCCGTGGCGGATGACCCGGCCCGGGCTCAGGATGCGGCTCGGTCCAGCAGTTGGGGGCCGTTGTTGCGGACGTCGTTGACGGCGGTGGACACCGGGCGTGCGTCGAGGTGGCCGTCTGCGGGAGGGTTCAGCAAGGCGCGCAGCCGGGCCGGGTCCTGATGCGCGGGGTCCAGCCAGGCGTCGTGCAGGTCGGATGCGACCGCCAGCGGCATGCGCGGGTGGATACGGCCCGCGGCGTCAGTGGCCTCCGTGGTGATGATGGTGCAGGTCGTCCACCAGGCCGCCGGGTCGCCGTCCTCAGTCACCGCCGGATCCCGCCAGAACTCGTACAACCCCGCAAGGGCCATCACCTGCCCGTCCTCGGGGCTGATGAAGTAGGGCTGCTTGTGCGCCTTCGCCTTGTCGGTCGCCGGGACCTGCTGCCACTCGTAGAAGCCGTCGGCGGGCAGCAGACAGCGCCGCTTGAGGAAGGCGTGACGGAAAGCCGGCTTCTCGTGGACCGTCTCCACACGCGCGTTGATCATCCTGGCACCGATCTTCGTGTCCTTCGCCCAGGACGGCACCAGGCCCCAGCGCAGCGGCCGCAGCTGCCGCCTGACCGTGTCCGCACCACGAGGCGCGCGTTCGAGAACCGCCCATACTTCGTCGGTCGGGGCGACGTTCCAGTTCGGCTCCAGGGCATCCTGGCGGTTCCAGTCGGTGACGTGGAAGAGCCGGACCAGGTCCTCGGGGCTGCGGGTGGACACATAGCGACCGCACATGGGCTCACTGTGCCACGCGTGGTGACCGGACACCGCCCCGCGAAACAGGCGGTCACGGGCGCGCGCAGCCACCCCCGGCGGCTGAACCCGGGCCCGCCCCGGGCGGGGCCACGGAGGCGAAGGCCATGCGGAACAGGTCCCAGGCGCTCGCGTCACCGACCGGTGCGCTCCCGCCCTGCGCGGCTCGCACGCGGCGGTATGCCGACTCGGTGACCGCGGCACCGGAACCGGCCGGTTCGACGCAGTGGACCGGGGTCGTCTCCACGGGCACCCCTCCTTCCGTACACGCTCCGAAGCGGCCGAACGGCCCCACGGCGCGCGCTCATGGCACCGCCCGGCAGGCCCTCGGCTCGCCGAGGGGCCCCGGCCCGAGCCCGCAGCCTGCCACCCCGAGGCGATCCACGCGCCCTTGCCTCTCCGTGCGCGCCGCAGTGGCGACTGCGCGTCCACCCGGACGGCGGAACGCCAGCGGCCCGGCCCCGGACAGGACCGGTTCCGAGAGCCGCCGTCATCCCGGCCGCCGCCCACTCATCCCCTGACCCCCTCACACCCCGCCGACACGGCATCGATCGCCGGTCATCCGGCCCCCGCGTCCCGGCCCTTCCGGTGCCGACCCTCCTGGTCCCGACGCACCCTCACCCATCCGCCACCAATACGCGCCCAACGCAATAAAAGGTGTGATCGTTGTAAACCACTGCAATACACACAGTCAGTGAGTGAGGAGCGACGGTGAGCGACCCTGACCGTAAGTCCGGGAGCGCGCGAGTGGCGGGTTCCGCCGTCGACGAGGCGTGCGCGGTGGCCGATGCCGTCCTCTACGAGGGTTACCTGCTCTACCCGTACCGGAGATCGTCGCCCAAGAACCGGGTGCGCTGGCAGTTCGGCATCCTCGCGCCGCGCGCCTGGGCCGAGGCAGACGGCCCGATCGCGCCGAGCGTCTCGGGGTCCGTGGAGTCCTGGCAGCAGCAGACCGAGTGCCTGCTGCGGGCGCAACCCGGTGCCGTGGTGCAGGTCCGAGTGCGCTATCTGCAGATGCAGCACAGAGGCGTGGAACGCCGGGACGAGGACGGCCGCCACACACCGGTGGACTCCCTGGAGGCCGCCGGGGCCGTCCATCTGGCCTTCGACGAGGCGGTTCCCCGTGAGTTTGACCTCGTCGTTTCCCTGGCCGATCTCCTGGACGGCGAACGGGAGTTCCGCTTCGGCGCCCCGGGCGGCCAGGAGAGCGAGGCGCTCCCCGGCGGCGTGGGACGGCTGGTGCGCCGACGCTGCCCGCTCGAGGCACGGACGACGCTGCGGGCCGAGCGGCTCCCCGGGCCCGGCTCGCTGCACCGGTTGCGGGTGCACACGGAGAACACCGGCCGCTCGACGCCACCCGGGACACCGCGCGACGAGGTCCTGCGCCACGCGCTCATCGCGACACACACGTTCATCGGCGGGGAGGGGCTGAGCTTCCTCTCCTCGATCGATCCGCCGGACGAGATGGCCGCACACGTCCGGGGCTGTCGCAACCTCCACACCTTCCCGGTGCTGGCCGGCGAGGAGGGTTCGGACCGCCTGGTCCTGTCGTCGCCGATCATCCTGCCCGACCACCCGCAGGTGGCACCGGAGAGCCCCGGCGACCTGCACGACGCGGCGGAGATCGACGAGATTCTGACTCTGCGGACGCTGGTGCTCACCGACGACGAGAAACGGGAGGCGCGCGCCACCGATCGCAGGGCCGCGCAGATCCTGGACCGCGTGGAGACCATGCCGCCGGAGGTATGGGCCCGGCTGCACGGAGCCGTCCGTTCCCTCGCTCCGTCCGCCGTCGCCCCCGGCGCGTCCGCGGACGCGACCCCCGTCCCGGACCGGGAGGGGTGCCATGGACGCCATCGCGTTGCTGACGCATGACACCACCACGACCCGACCGCATCCGCACGCACCCGACGAGCCTCCCGCGCCGGCGTTCGCCGGCCCGGTGGCCGGAGCCTACGACCGACTCGGGGACCGACTGCAAGGGAGGCCGAGCACATGACCGCCGAAAGCGGGACCACGAAGGTCAGCCAACACCCCGACAGGGCCGAACAGAGAGGCGGCTTCGACGAGATCTCCATTCTGTGGATCTCCGAGGGCATGAGCTGCGACGGCGACAGCGTCGCGATGACGGCGGCCGGCCAGCCCGCGATCGAGGACATCGTCCTCGGGCTCGTACCGGGCCTGCCGAAGGTGAACCTGCACAACAAGGTGCTCTCGCCCACCATGGGCGGCGAGGACTTCCTCGCGCCGTTCCGCGCGGCGGCACGCGGCGAGCTGGAGCCGTTCATCCTGGTCATCGAAGGCTCGATTCCCAACCAGAACATCATCCAGGGCGACGGCTACTGGACGTCGTTCGGCAACGACCCGGAAACCGGTGAGCCGCTCACCGTCAACTGGTGGATCGACCGGCTCGCTCCCCGGGCCTGGGCGGTCGTCGCCGCCGGCACGTGCGCCACGTACGGCGGGATCCACGCCATGGCCGGCAATCCGACCGGCTCCATGGGTCTGGCCGACTACCTGGGCTGGGACTTCAGGTCGCAGGGCGCGCTGCCGATCGTCAACGTCCCGGGCTGTCCGATCCAGCCCGAGAACTTCATGGAGACGCTGACCTGGGTGCTGTACCACGCGGCCGGTTCGGCGCCACCGCCCCCGCTGGACCACATGCTGCGCCCGCAGTGGCTGTTCGGGAAGACGGTCCACGAGGGGTGCGACCGCGCCGCGTACTACGAGCAGGCCGACTTCGCCCGGGACTACAACTCCCCCAAGTGCCAGGTGAAGGTGGGCTGCTGGGGCCCGGTCGTCAACTGCAACGTGCCCAAGCGTGGCTGGATGGCGGGCGTGGGCGGCTGCCCGAACGTCGGGGGCATCTGCATCGGCTGCACAATGCCCGGTTTCCCGGACGCCTTCATGCCGTTCATGGACGAGCCGACGGGCGCCACCTTCTCGTCGGCCCTCATCAGGCCCTACGGGGCAGTGATCCGGCGGCTGCGCGGCCTCACCAACATGGCCGTCAACCGCGAGCCCAAGTGGCGCCACGACAAGGCCACATTGACCAGCGGTTACGACCCGCACTGGCGCCCCTGAGACGGGACCAGCGAGAGAGAGCGAGGAAAGCACGGACATGACGGCAACCGAAGCGCGGGGCGCGAAGCGCAAACCCGCGCAGATCGTGGACATGTCCTGGGACCCGATCACCCGAATCGTCGGCAACCTCGGCATCTACACGAAGATCGATTTCGCGAACCGGGAGGTGGTGGAGTGCCACAGCACGTCGTCGCTCTTCCGGGGCTACTCCGTCTTCATGAGGGGCAAGGATCCGCGGGACGCGGGCTTCATCACCTCGCGCATCTGCGGGATCTGCGGTGACAACCACACCACGTGTTCCAACTACGCCCAGCAGATGGCCTACGGCGTCAAACCGCCGATGCTCGCCGACACGATCGTCAACCTGGGCGAAGCGGCCGAGTACATCTTCGACCACACGATCTTCCAGGACAACCTGGTCTTCGTGGACTTCTGCGAGGCCATGGTCAAGTCCACGAATCCGAGCGTCCTGGCCCGGGCCGAACGGACCCAGGCCCGCAACGGGCACATCCACGGCTACCGGACCATCGCCGACATCATGCGCGCCTTCAACCCGTTCGAGGGCGAGGTGTACAAGGAGGCGCTGAAGGTCAGCCGGATCACCCGGGAGATGTTCTGCCTGATGGAGGGGCGCCACGTCCATCCGTCCACTCTGTACCCGGGTGGCGTCGGCACGATGCCGGAGCCGACCACGTTCACCGACTACCTCTCCCGGCTGGTGCGCGTGACCGACTTCGTCAAGAAAGCCGTCGTGATGAACGACGACGTCTTCGACTTCTTCTACGAGGCGCTGCCCGGCTACGAGGAGGTGGGCCGCCGCCGGATCATGCTCGGCTGCTGGGGCGCCTGGCAGAACCCGGACGTGTGCGACTACCGCTACGAGACGATGAGCGAGTGGGGCAAGGCGATGTTCGTCACTCCCGGCGTCATCGTCGACGGCAATCTGGTCACCAACGACCTCGTCGACATCAACCTGGGCATCCGCATCCTGCTGGGCAGCTCCTACTACGAGGACTGGGTGAACGACCAGCCGTTCGTCACTCACGACCCGCTCGGCAACCCCGTCGACATGCGCCACCCGTGGAACCAGACGACGGTCCCGATGCCGCAGAAGCGCGACTTCGACGGCAACTACAGCTGGGTGATGAGCCCCCGCTGGTACGACAAGAAGAGCGCCGAGCACCTCGCGCTGGACACCGGCGGCGGCCCCCTGGCCCGCCTGTGGTCGACGGCGCTCAACGGGCTGGTCGACACCCCCTATGTCAAGGCCACCGGTCACAGCGTGCAGATCTCCCTGCCCAAGAGCGAGCAGCTGCCGGAGATGACGTTGGAGTGGAAGATCCCCCAGTGGAGCAACACGCTCGAACGCGACCGGGCCCGGCCGTACTTCGTGGCGTACGCCGCCGCCATGGCCTTCTCCTTCCTGGAAAAGGCGATGGGGTTCATCCGTGCCGGTGAGACCAAGGTCTTCGAGAACTACGAGGTGCCGGACGAGGCGATCGGCTGTGGATTCCACGAGGCGGTGCGCGGCGTCCTCTCCCACCACCTGGTGATCAAGGACCAGAAGATCGCGAACTACCACCCCTACCCGCCGACGCCGTGGAACGGCAGCCCGAGGGACATGTACGGCACTCCCGGTCCGTACGAGGACGCCGTCCAGGGCCAGCCGATCTTCGAGGAGAACGGCCCCGACGACTTCAAGGGCGTCGACATCATGCGCACCGTCCGCAGCTTCGACCCCTGTCTGCCCTGTGGGGTGCACATGTACCTCGGCAAGGGCAACACACTGACCAAGCTGCACTCACCCACGTACGGAGCGGCCCATGCCTGAGACCGAACGGCTCGACGAGGCGGCGGTCGCGGAGCGGTTGTCGCGCCTCGACTTGCTGCTCGAGCAGCTCGAAGGCGCTCCCGACCCGATGACCGGCACGGCGATCGAGGCGGTGCAGGTCCTCGCCGCGGTCTACGGGGAGGCGCTGGCCCGGGTACTGGACGGCGCACACCCCCACCTCGTGGACCGCATGGCCGGTGACGAGCTCATCAGTCACCTCCTCGTGCTCCACGGGATCCATCCCGAACCGCCCGAGCGCCGGGCCGCACGGGCCGTCGACAGTCTGCGCCCGTCGGTGCGCGAGCGTGGCGGGGACGTCGAGCTGACGGGCGTGGAAGAGGGAGTCGCCCGGGTGAGGCTGACCGCCAAGGGATGCGGATCCTCCTCGGCCGAACTGGAGGAAGCGGTCCGCGAGGCCGTGCTCACCCTGGCCCCCGAGCTCTCCGGCGTCGAGCGGGCGCCGGGCGGCGACGGACGGCGCAGCACCTTCGTACCGCTCGAAGCACTCACCCTGCGTACGGCGTCCGTCGGGGAGCGGTCATGACCTCCGGTGCCCTGGCCCGCGTCATCCGCTCCGCCGCGGACCGGCGAGCGGAGGCGGAGCACTGCGACCTGTGCGGCGCCGAGATCCCATCAGAGCACCGGCACCTGCTCGACACGAACAGCCTCGACACCGACAGCGAGGAGGTGCTGTGCACATGCCGGCCCTGTTCCCTGCTCTTCGTCGAGGCCGCGGCGAGCGAGGGCCGCTACCGGCTGGTGCCCCGGCGGCGGGTACGCCTGCCTCCGGTGGGTACTCGCGCACTGGGTGTTCCGGTGGGACTGGCCTTCTTCGTACGGCGCACGGACGGCACCGTGACGGCGCACTATCCGAGCCCCGCCGGTGCCACCCGCTGGGAGGCCGACCCGGAGGCCTGGCGCGACGTCGTCGCCCGCTGCCCGCCGCTGGCCACCCTCGAACCGGACGTGGAGGCGCTGCTGGTGAACACCGCCCGCTCCGCGCAGCACCACTGGATCACCCCGGTCGACGACTGCTTCCGGATGGTCGCGCTCGTACGACGGGAATGGCGGGGCCTGTCCGGCGGCAGTCGGGTGTGGCCGGCCATCGACCAGTTCTTCGCGGAGCTGACCGAACAACCGTAGACCGGCAAGGAGCAGACATGGGCATCATCCGAGTGGGCAAGCCGCAGGTGAAACCCGATACGCCCACGCACGTCTCCGGACTGCACCAGGGCAACAGAGGCCCGTACAAGCGTCAGACCGGACACCACAAGGACGGGACCGCCGACGCCCGCCGCTCGACCGGAGTCCACTGGAAGAAGCACAACGCGATCGCGAAGACCATGCCGAACCTCCCGCCGGGATGACGCGGCATTCACGACCGCGCCCGCGCGGGCGCGGCATCGCAGACGACCACCGAGGAGTACGGAACATGGCCAGACGAGTGCTGATCGCCGAGGCGCTGCTGGTGGCGGGCGTGGCAGCCGTCGTGCTGCTCCGGGAGATGCCCGGCCTGGTACGCGAAGTCAGGATCTGGCGGATGGTGGGAGTGCCGGGCGTCACCAGGCGCCGCCGCTGACCCGCCCTCCCGCCGGGCACAACTGGGCCGGGCCGCGCAGTCCAACTGCGCGGCCCGGCCGTCTCCGTCCGCGTGCGCCCCCCGACCATCTGCCCCGCCTACCGGCCAGCGACGGGCTGTCCGACGAGAGGTTCGAAGCGGGCGGCTATTGTGACCGGACGCATCGGGTGAGGTCAGAGTCACCGGAGGGCAGGGCTGTGTCGGACGAGGGGCGGCTCGTCGCCGGACGCTACCGGCTCGCCGAGGAGATAGGCCGTGGCGGCATGGGCACGGTGTGGCGGCGCGAGGACGAGGTGCTCGCCCGCCAGGTAGCCCTCAAGCAGTTGCACGCGCAGCCGCACCTGAGTGACGACGAACTTCTCAGGCTCTACGAGCGCACGCGTCGCGAGGCGCGCAGCGCCGCCCGCGTCGTCCATCCCAACGTGGTCGTCGTCCACGACGTCGTGGACGACGACGGGCGGCCCTGCATCGTCATGGAGTACATCCCGGCGCTCACACTCGGCTCACTTCTCAGGGAGGGTCGCGTCCGCGTCTTCCGGGCCATCGACCTCGGCTACGGCAGGGAAGGCGGCCGGGAGTACGACATCTACCCCTCGGCACCGGACGCCAAGTGGGACTTCTACCGCCCGGTCTTCGACCACGTCAGGGACGGATTCACCACGAGCGCCTGATCGGGCGCCCGTCTGCGCACCGGCGCCGGCCGGTGGAAGCCGGCGCTCCGCCGACACAACATGATCGACATGAGCGCCCGGCCGGTGCGTGCAACGATCGACCCAGCGCAGGCCGCACTGCCACCTGGGCATCCGTCACCCATGTCAGAGCCGTCCGGAGGACGCGATGGTGGACGTAGCACGTACGCGAAGTGCCGTGGACCCAGAAGTGCGGGTCGTGGCTCTCGAAGTCAACGGAAGCATGCGCAAGGTGGCGCTCGACTCGCGTGTCACTTTGCTGGACGCCTTGCGTGACCACCTCGGGCTCGTGGGCACCAAGAAGGGCTGTGACCAGGGCGCTTGCGGTGCCTGTACGGTGCACGTGGACGGGAAGCGCGTGCTGTCCTGTCTGACCCTGGCCGCTCAGTGCGAAGGTCGCGCGGTCACGACCATCGAGGGTCTCTCAGGACCCGACGGCCGCCCTCATCCGGTCCAGACGGCGTTCCTCGAACACGACGGCTTCCAGTGCGGTTTCTGCACGCCCGGCCAGATCATGTCGGCCGTGGCACTGCTCGAAGAAGGGCGAGCCGGCTCAGACGAGGAGATCCGTGAATACATGAGCGGGAACCTGTGCCGCTGCGGTGCCTATCCCCATATGGTCGCGGCGATCCGCGAGGTGGCGTCGGCAGGTGGTCGCGATGCGCGCGCTTGAGTACGTGCGCGCCGCCGACGCCGCCGAGGCCGTGGAGCTGGTGGCGGGAGATCCGACGGCGGCGTTCCTCGCGGGTGGCACGACGCAGCTCGATCTCATGAAGGACGGCGTGCTCGATCCCGCGAAGCTGGTGGACATCACCCACCTGCCGCTGGACACGATCGACAGCGACGGCGACGTGCTGCGTGTCGGTGCGCTGGTCACCATGGAGGACCTCGCCGCTCATCCCACGGTCGTAGAGCGGATTCCCTTCGTCCGGGAGGCGCTGCTGGCCGGCGCCTCCACGCAGCTGCGGAACATGGCGACGATCGGAGGGAATCTGCTGCAGCGCACACGCTGCCGGTATTTCCGCGATCCCGACGTTCCCCACTGCAACAAGCGGGTACCCGGGTCCGGCTGCGCGGCCGTTGAGGGAACCGCTCGTATGCACGCCATCCTCGGGGCGAGTGAACGGTGCATCGCCGTGCACGCCTCCGATCTGGCGGTGGCCCTGGTGGCCCTCGACACCGTCGTCCACATCCAGGGGCCGGCCGGCGTGCGGCAGGTCCCGCTGACGGAGTTCTACCTGGCTGCCTGCGACAGCCCGGAGGTCGAGAACGTCCTCCAGCACGGCGAACTGATCATGTCCGTGGACATCCCCCTGCTGCCGAAGGGCGCGCGGTCGGGCTACCTCAAGGTGCGCGACCGCAGCTCCTACGAGTTCGCCCTGACCTCCGCCGCGGTGAGTCTGCTGATCCACGGCGACGCCATCAAGGAGGCCCGGATCGGGCTGGGCGGCGTCGGATCCAAGCCCTGGCGGGCCTGGGAAGCGGAGAGGGAACTGGCCGGTGCCTCCGCCTCCGTCGAGAACTTCCGGCGGGCAGCGGCCGCGGCCGTCCGGGGCGCGTGGACCGTACCGGGTACGGCCTTCAAGGTCGAACTCGTCCAGCGCACGCTGGTGCGCGAGTTGCAGGCAGTGGCGGGAGCAACGGCATGAGCACGGTCCAGAGCAGGCCGGTCATCGGTGCCGGTGTCAACCGCGTCGACGGTCCCCGCAAGGTTGCCGGCGCCGCACCCTACCCGATGGATTTCAACGTCCACGGTCAGGCCTACGCAGCGCTCGTCCAGAGCACGATCGCCGCCGGCCGCATCATCCGCGTCGACACCGAGGCGGCCGAGGCGTCGCCCGGAGTCCTCACCGTGCTCACCCATGCCAACGCGCCGAGACTTGAGCGGGCGCCGGTGAACAAGCTGGGCGTCTCTCCTCCCGCGCCGCTCCAGGACGACCGCGTCCTGCACCACGGACAGCACATCGCGGTCGTCGTCGCCGAGACGCCGGAGCAGGCCACCGCCGCGGCGCGGCTGGTGTCGGCGCAGTACGAGCGCCGGGAGCCCCTGCTGGACCTGATGGACCCGCGAGCGCCCCAGCTCGACGACCCGTGGGGCACGGACCACAGCCGGGGTGACGCCACCGCCGCCCTGGCGAGGGCCGAGGTCACGGTGGAGGAGAGGTACACCACCGCGGACAACACCAACAACCCGCTCGGCCCCTTCGCGACCCTGGCCTCCTGGGACGGCGACCAGCTCACGGTCCACGACACCACCCAGTGGCCGTTCGTGGTACGCAGCACTCTGGCGGCGGTCTTCAAGGTTCCCGAAAGCTCGGTGCGCGTGCTGGCGCCGTATGTGGGCGGAGGCTTCGGAGCCGGGCTGCGCGTGTGGCCGCATGTGATCCTCACGGCCGCCGCCGCCCGGCAGTTGCAACGCCCGGTCAAACTGGTGCTCACCCGGCCGCAGATGTTCACCTCCGTGGGGCACCGGCCCAAGAGCGTGCAGCGCATCACCGTCGGCGCCACCCGCGGCGGCGATCTGGTGGGCATCGACCACCGCAGTTTCTCACCGGTGGCGATGGAGGACGACGACTACGAGCCGATCGCCTCCGGCACCGCGTTCGCCTACAGGTGCGAGAACGTCGTCACTCAGGACCGGCAGGCCCGGCTGAACATCCCCAACCCCACCTCCATGCGGGCCCCGGCCGAGGCGCAGGGCAACTTCGCGCTGGAGTCGGCGCTGGACGAACTGTCCTACAAACTGGGGACGGACCCGCTGGAACTGCGTCTGCGCAACTACGCCGAGGTGCACCCGGTCCACTCACTGCCCTGGTCGAGCAAGGCGCTGCGCGAGTGCTACGAGGTCGGCGCAGAGCGGTTCGGCTGGTTCACCCGTAACCCCGTTCCCCGCTCGATGCGGGACGGCAACTGGCTGATCGGTTACGGCATGGCGGGTGTCAGCTACCCCTGGTACGCGATGGACTGCCAAGCCCAGGCCACCCTCCACAAGGACGGGAGCGCACTGGTGCGCAGTGCCGCCACCGACATCGGCACGGGCACATACACGGTGATGACCCAGCTCTCCGCGGAGTGCCTCGGCCTCGACCTGGGGCGGGTGCGTTTCGACCTCGGCGACTCGGACCTGCCGGTCGCACCCCAGGCAGGAGGGTCCGGGCTGACGGCGGGGCTCGGCAACGCGGTCTTCGACGCCTGCAAACGCCTCGTCAGGCAATTCGTCGAGCTGGCCGCCGGGGACCGCGAATCCCCGCTGTACGGCCTCGCCCCCGAGTCGGTCGAGGTCACCGGGGGCAGGATCCACCGGGTCGGAGAGCCAGGCCGCGGCGAGACCTACACGGACATCCTCGACCGCCACGACCTGGTGGAGCTCACGGCGAACGGCTCCAGCAAACCCTGGTCGCAGGACGAGCTGGGCATGGTCCTGTCGGGAGCCTTCGGCGCCAAGTTCGTCGAAGTCCGTGTCGACGCCGACCTGGGTCTCGTACGCGTCGCCCGCGTCCTCTCCGTGATCGACGGCGGCCGGATCCTCAACGAGAAGACCGCCAGGAGCCAGATCGTCGGCGGAACCGTCGGCGGCATCGGCATGGCGCTCTTCGAGGACACCGTCACCGATGCTCCCAGCGGGCGGATCGCCAACGGAACCTTCGGCGACTACCTCATCCCCGTCAACGCCGATGTGCCCGACATGGACGTGGTGTTCGTGGGCGATCCCGACCGCGGCAACCCCATCGGCACCAAGGGGATCGGCGAAGTCGGCCTGGTCGGCATCGCCGCCGCCGTCGCGAACGCCGTCCACCACGCCACCGGCAAGCGCATCCGGTCACTCCCCATCACTCTCGACGCGCTGCTGTGACGACCGGAACGATCCCGGCCCGGCGCGAGCGGCCCCGCCTGCCGGCAGCCGGCCCCGTGACCTCGCCTCGCCGGGGCACCTGCGTCCCATTCCTCTGCATCGGCGAGCACAGCATCAAAGTTCTACCCCGACGGGGTGGCTGCGAGTGCGGGATCGGTCAGTTCTGGCAGCAGCCTCCGCACACGGGGTGTCGTCGACCGTCGGGAGAGGTGACCAGCGTCGCGCTGACGCCCGCCTGTGCCCTCCTTCAAAGAGCGTTTTGTACCGACTGGTGTGTTTGGTGACGAGGGCTCCGGCCTCGGCTCAGCCGTCGGTCGTCTGTTCCAGGAGCCAGGCGCGGACGTCCAGCGCCTTCTCGATCTCCGGGTCCTGCGTGGCGTGGTCGTGCTCCACCTCGGCGATCTGGCGACGTAGGTCGACGAGCTGGTCGATCGCCGAGACCGCCAGGTCGTGCCGGCCGGCGTCGATGCAGCACTGGGCGTAGCTCTGGAGGCCCCGGACCAGGTCGTGCACATGCGCCTCCGGCAGCGCCTGGGCGAGCTCCATACGGAGCATCACGCACTCGGCGAACAGGGGCAGCGCCGCCTCGGCCGCGCCGGCGGAACTGACTTGGAGGCCCAGGTCGTACAGGCTCATGGCGAGGTCCGCGCTGTAGGCCTCGGGTGACCGCTCGGCGAGGGCGCGCCGTATCTGCACCGCCTCGGTGATCGCGGTCAGCGCCTCGGCCGGCCGAACCGACTGCTGCAGACAGCCCGAGAGATTGTGCAGGACCCTGGCGAGATCGTTCTCGTGGACGCCGGGGCGGGACTCGGACAGGGCGCGGAACAGCCGTTCCGCCTCGGTGATCGCGGCCAGTGCCTCCTCGTGTCGTCCCACGTCGCCCAGCACGATCGCCAGGGTGTTGAGGCCGATCGCCAGTCCCGGCACATGGGCGTCGGGGTGGAGGTCGGCGAGGGCACGGCGGATGTCGACCGACTCGCTGATCGGGACCGGAGCATCCTCGTACAGCCCCAGCCGACTGTAGCGGTTCGCGAGGTTGTGCAGGGCGTCGGCGAGGGCGGGCAGGCAGCCCGGTTCCTCCTCGGCGAGGCCGCGCAGCAGGTCGACCGCTTCGGCGAGCGGTGCCAGGGAGTCCTCGAGGCGCCGTAGGGTGGCCAGGCAGGCCGACAGGGTGTTGAGGCTGCCGGCGAGGTCGAGCGCGTACAGCTCCGGGGCCTGGGCGGTGAGGTCGCGCAGGATATCCGTCGCCTCGGTGACGGCTTCCAGTGCCTCCTGGTGCCGTCCTGTGTCCCGCAGCCGGTTGGCGAGGCGGTTGAGGCCGAGGGCGAGTTCCGCTCGGGCGGGCTCGGTCGGGCTGTGTGCCGTGCGCCGTAGCAGGTCGACGCCTTCGGTGACGGCTTCCAGTGCCTCCTGGTGGTGTCCGGCGTCGCCGCGCCGGTCGGAGAGCCCGAGCAGCGCCATCGCCAGGGCCACGGTGTACCGCTCCGGATCGTCCGCCGCCGCCAGTCGGTAGCGCGGGATCAGGGCCTCGGCCAGGTCTAGCGCCACACCGGAGAGCACTTCGGTGCTGAGCGGCAGGGCGTTGCCGAGCACACGCAGCAGCTCGACGTCGTCGGACTCGTGCGCGACCCGTGCCAGGGCCGTCAGCAGCGGGGCCGGTGACTCCACGCGCGTGGCCACGGCGACCGCCGGCGCGGCCAGCGTGCGCGCGTGGTCGACGCACCAGCGGGTCAGTGTGTCGGCCACCCCCGGTCCGAGGGTGCGGTGCGCGGCGGCGCGGGCGCACACCGTCAGCAGCGAGGTCGCCTCCTCGTACCCGATGTGCGGGATCAGTGTCTCCACGACGCGGCGGCGGTCGCGGTCGAGTACGAGGCGGCCCACCAGCCGTTCGGCGAGCCGGTCGGGTTGGAGGCACCCGAAGGCAGTGTGCCGGTCAGCCGCGGGGTACAGGCCGGTCAGCCAAACCCGTACGGCGTCGAGTCGATCGAGCGGTTGGTCGGAGAGGCCGGGCACGCGGGTCAGGAACGCATCGACGGCCTGCCGCTCGGGTGCCCCGAGGAGCGCCGCCACGGCGACGGTGTCGATGAGGGTGGGCAGGCTCAGCCCCGGCAGCAGGCCGTGTGCCCGGGCCAGTGACTGCCAGTGGCGGCGCTCGTGGTCGAGCACGCGGTCCTCGGGCCCGCGCGGTGCTCCGTGGGGCGGTTCGTCCGTCGGGTGCGTGGCGTCGAGCAGGTCGGCCAGTGCCGTCATCTGCACCGTCAGGACGGTTCGGTCCTCCGGTGCCGTCCGGCGCTCCGCCCGGCCGAGCCGCGTTGCGGCCGCCGCCCAGTCCGCGTCGGGCCCACCGGGCAGGTCGCGCAGGGCTGCGGCGTAGGCGTCGACGGCCACCGCGTAGAGGTCAACGTCGTTCGGCTCCAGTAACGGCAGCCGGCGTACGACGGCCGTGTCCGTGAGGTCGGCGACGGCGTCCCCCGAGGCGGCCAATTCCTGCCACCAGTCACCGCAAGTGCGGGCGAGCAGCAGCACCTTGACGCGGCGTCCCCGGTGCGCGAGGTCGCTGAGCAACGCGGCTAGTCGGTGGACGCGTCCCTCGGCGTAGTCGACCACGACCAGCGTCGGCACGACCACGTCGGCGATCAACGACAGCTGCTCGGAAGCGGCAGTGACCCGCGGCCACACGACTGCCCAGCCGTCCTCGGCGAGCCACCCGCCGAACTGCTGGGCCAGGCGGGTCTTGCCCTGCCCGCCGGGACCGTGCAGCAGCCACACGCCCGTGCCGGGGAGGGCCGCCCAGGCCAGCAGTTCCTCCAACTCTTCGTCCCGGCCGAGGAACGGTACGACGGCGCGGTGCGCGGCGAGCAGACCTGCCGGGGTGACCGCCATGGCTCCCCCTGGCGACGGATCGCCCAGCTCGCGAAGTTCCACGCCCCGGCACACGGGCGACCCGCCGTGCTCGGCGAGTCGCGCGCGGAACTGGGGGTCGCGCAGCAGCACGTACGCCGGTACGGCCTCCAGCGCGGCGTGCGCCCGTCCGGCCGGGTCTGCGGCGATCACGCCGGTCAGTAGATCGCCGCAGAAGACGGCGGCGCCGGACAGCCCGCCCCACGGCGACGGACCGTCCGGCGGGTGGCCGTCCAGCTGCATCACATAGCGGTCGCCGACCATCTGGTCCCCCGCGTTGAGCCGCCCGGACAGCTGGCTGACCTCCACGGGCCTGTTCGGGCGCTGCACCAGGTTCGGCACGCCCCAGCAGGCGCAGGAGATGCCGGTGCGGTGGGTGACGGTGCGCCCCCAGGGCGCGGCCCCGCCGGTCGGCACCCAGTGCGGATCGTCGAGCAACACCAGGGCCGCGTCGTCGCGCCCGCCCGGCGTACCGCACCACACGACGGTCCCCGCGAACTCGCCGGGCCGTCCGGGCCGGAACACCGTGACCGCGCGGCCCTCGGCCCGCCCCACATGACCGGAGGTCAGCACGAGGCGCGGGCCCACGAGGTAGCCCGAGCCGGGACCGTGCGAGCCGGTGACCGCCACCACCCTGTCCCAGTTCACGCCCGCGCCTCCCGGATCCTCAGCGTCCGATGTGGTCGGACACGTCGCCCGGTCCGGCGGGCCGACGCGAGTCGCCTCCCACCAGCAGGTCCCCGCCGTCGGCGCGCCGCGGGGTCAGCGAGAGAGTCACCCGGTGCGTCCTGCCCCGTGACACTCCCGCCTCCGCGTCCCCGGAGACCACCCAGGCCTTGAATCCGGCCTTGGCCTTGGCGTCCGTGCGCAACTCCACGGCGAGTTCGAGCTCGATCGTCCCGACGTCGAACACCACCTCCTGCCCGGCTCCGCGCGCGGCGGCGGTCAGCAGTTCGTCCCGCAACCCCGCGACCGCGTCGGCCAGTTCGATGTTCACGCCCGTACCTCCGGTTTCTCGACCGAGCAACTGATCGGAACTATAGGGCCCTTGCCCGGAAACCGGCCCGTTCCCGCCTCGGTGGCCGATCAGTCGGGTATTGGCGTCGTCGGCGGGCTTCCTCTGGGGCGCAGGGCCGCGGACCGTCGCATCGACAAGGGGTGTGACCGAGATACGCGGCAAAGGAGCAATGGAACGATCTTGAAGCCCTGATGTGCCCGGATTCACCCGCGGCGGCGGGCGGCGGGATCGCGTTCGGTGACGTGCCGGGCGACCGCGTCGACGCCGGGGTGGGCGTACCGCTCCAGGGAGCGGACCGAGGCGTGGCGGGAGCGGGCCGGCAGCATCGGTGTTGAGGTGCCGTCTTCCGCGTCGTGTGTCAACGCGCTGTTGCTGATCTCCCTGGGCTCGGCGTACACCCGCCAATCGGAGTTCTACCGCCAGTGACTGGCGGCCTACGGCAACCTGCCCGGCTGGCACGCGTCCCCCAGATCGGCAAGTACACCGACCCGCGGGAACTCGGCGACATCCCGCCCAACGTCGAGGTGCACTCCTGGGTCCCGCAGCGGGCGATCCTGGAGCAGGCGGACGCCTTCGTCACCCACGCCGGTATGGGCGGCTGCGGCGAAGGACTGCTGGCAGGCGTCCCGATGATCGCCGTGTCGCAGGCCGCCGAACAGTTCATGAACGCCGACCGGCTCGTGGAACTGGGCGTGGCCCGCCGCATCGACACCCCGGAAGCCACCGCCGAAACCCTACGGGCGACCCGCACGGCCTGGTCACCGACACGGAGGTCGCCCACCGCTCGGCACTGCTGCGCACCGACGCACAGGCCGAGGGCGGCACCCCGCGCGCCGCCGACCTCATCGAGAACATGCTGGCCTGACCCTCGCCCGCCACAGCCGGGGTCGGTCAAGCAGCACTTCGTTGCTTCTGACACACGGCGTATCGTCGACGGGCCTCTCAGGGTTCGCCCACCGCGTGGCCACCGCTCTCGTCCGCGACCACCACATATCGGACGACCTCTATGCCGAAGCGGTGGCCACGTTCGACACGGACGGCCTCGTCGCCCTGGTCAACCTCATCGGCCAGTACCTGAACACCTGCGCGCTGCTGTCCTGCTTCCAGGTCCCCGCCCCCACCCAGCACCGCACCACGGCACCCACCGCCTGATTCGAAAATCCCCCGTCCCGTGTCCGTAGTCGCTGGTCAGGCAGCTCCTTCTGCTTGGAGGGTCACTTGGTAACCGAGTTGGTTGAG
>NZ_JBVHHL010000081.1:0-27448 GCF_055561075.1 Streptomyces sp. NPDC022910 | reverse complement strand
ATCCCACTGCGATAGGACAACGGTGCGGGTCTCACACCCGCACACGGATCAGCAGCGCCTCGTGGCGCACGGTCTCGCACCTCCACTCGGTCACACGGCGCCTCATGGCGCACCCAGCCATTCTTGCGTGGTAGATCCGACAGGAGTCCGAGCACCGACCGTCCGTGTGGGCGTGGTCAGACCGGAAGCAGGCGAGCGATCAGAGCACTGAGCTGTTGGGCGTTGCGGCACTCGTACATCTCGACGCGTTCGGCGTAGGCAGGTGCGGCGGAGTCGCCGGTTCCCCACTGTGAGCGCGGCTCGGGGTTCAACCAGTAGACACGGCGGGCCCGTTCGGAGAGGCGCCGCACAGCCGGCACGTTGGGGTCACTCATGTTCGTACGGGCGTCACCGAGGACGAATACGGTCGTGCGGGAACCCACCGCGTCGGCGAACCGCTCGACGAACTCGCCGAAGGCGACGCCGTAGTCGCTGCTGCCGTGCCAGCCCGTCAAGGTCGCCTCCGAGCGGATCCGGGTACCCAGCGCGTCCGGATCGGCCGCACCGTGCACGAGCATTCCGGTCACCTCGTCCACACGGTTGACGAAGGCGAACACCCGCACCTTGCTGAACTGATCGTGCAGGGCCTGCACCAGCAGCATCGTGAAGTCCGAGAATCCCAATACCGAGCCCGACACGTCGCACAGAAGCACCAGTTCGGGCCGGACGGGGCGGCGCCGGCGCAGTACGGGCCGCACCGGCACGCCGCCCGTCGACAGTGATCCGCGCAAGGTCCGCCGCAGGTCGATGGCGCCGCGGGCGGCACGACGGCGGCGCGCGGCGAGTCGGGTGGCCAGCTTGCGCGCGAGCGGCTGAACCACCCTGCGCAGCTCGGCGAGTTGAACCCGCCCGGCGAACAGGAAGTCGACCCGGTCGGGAGTCGGGGAGACCGCTCGCCGGGCGATCTCGTCCCTGCCGCGTCGCTCGGCGACCCGGCGCCGCGCCTCGGCGGCCACCTGAGCACGGAACACCTCGATGCGCCTGCGGATCTCGTCCTCCAGCAGCCGGTCGGCGAACCCCGACCCTCCGGCCTGCGCCCTGATACTGTCCCGGACGCGTGCCAGCAGCGTCTGCGGGCGCAGCCGGTCGAGCGTCTGGTACGACGACCAGCCATCCGACTCCGGCGAGGACCCGTACCCACCGAAGCCGTTCACCGCCTCGATCGCCAACCGTGCCGTCATCGCCTCGTCGTTGGCGGCGAGCGCGGCAGCGAGCCGGTCCCGCAGAGCCTCCCGGTCCGCAGGCGCCTGCGTGTCCGGTGCCCCGACACGACGCGGAAAGTACACATCGAAGACCGGATCGAACACCCGCCGCTGGACCTCGCCGTGCAGCAGCGTTGCGGCAAGTCCCTCACGCAGCCGCTCGCGGTCCGTCAGGCCGAGCGCCTCCAGCGCCTGCGCGGCGTCCACGGTCTCGCCCGTGCCGATCCGGACGCCGTGCGAGCGGAGCGCGCCGACGAGTCCCGTCAGCCGCTCCGCAACCCCTGCCTCCGTCGCCGGGGAGTTCACACAGCGCCCAGGTCGAGCTTGGCCGCCGCCCTGAGGACGTCGCCCTGGTGCTTGAGAAGCACGCCGAGGCTGTCACGTACGAGGGTTCCGTCAAGGGTCTCGGCGCCCAGCGCAAGCAGGGTGCGCGCCCAGTCGATGGTCTCGGCGACCGACGGGACCTTCCGCAGATCCATCTCGCGCAGCGCCCCGACCACACGCACCACCGATTCTGTCAACGCCTCGTCGAGCCCCGGCACCTTCAGCCGGACGATACGCCGTTCCAACTCCTCATCGGGGAAGCCGATGTGGAGAAACAGGCAGCGACGGCGCAGCGCTTCCGACAACTCGCGGCTCGCGTTCGACGTGAGTACGACGAAGGGGCGGTTGGTCGCGGTGATCGTACCCAGCTCGGGGACCGTGATCTGGAAGTCGCTGAGCACTTCGAGCAGCAGACCCTCCACCTCGACGTCGGCCTTGTCGGTCTCGTCGATCAGCAGCACCTTCGGGTCGTCTCCTCGGATGGCGGTCAACAGCGGACGCGCCAGCAGGAACTCCTCGCTGAAGATGTCCGTCCGGGTCTCGTCCCATGTCTCGTCCCGGCCCGCGCTGATGCGCAGCAGTTGTTTGGCGTGGTTCCACTCGTACAACGCACGTGATTCGTCGACGCCTTCGTAGCACTGCAACCGGACCAGTCGGGCCCCGGCGACCTGGGCGACGGCCTTGGCGAGTTCCGTCTTGCCGACCCCGGCGGGGCCCTCCACCAGGAGCGGCTTGCCGAGTCGGTCGGCCAGAAAGACCGTCGTGGCGACCGCGGGCGACGCCAGATACCCGGTCTCAGCGAGGCGCGCGGAGACGTCGTCGACGGACGTGAACAACAACGCGGCCTCCAGTTCGGCGCGGCGACAATTTGACGCTGCACTATCTAAGCGCTTGCTCACGCCTCCTGTCACGTGTGACGGGGGCCACGTGACGGCGGGGTATTGCTGTCCCCGAGGGCGGAACCGCCGACAGTCGACTGTCCGGGCGCCGGCTCTTCTTCTGATTCACTCGATAGAGGTGAACCCTCGGTGTCTTCCGACTCGGCGTCTGACTGCCAGGCCTTGGGCGGTTCACCTCGGCCTGCGCGAGCTCGCGCCGTTCTCGACGCCCCTGCCGATCCGCTCTCGCAGGCATGCGAGAGTGGTCCCGTGCTTCTGGATCCTGAGACGACCCTGTTCGTTCGTGGCGCCACGCCCTTGCTCCTGCTGGCCGGCGCGCCTGTTCACGATGCCCTGCCATCCCTGACCGGGCTCGAGGGCGCAATGCCCCTGTGTGAGGGATGGGGCATCGTTCCCAGGCTCACTCTGTGCGTCGTGGACGGACCAGGGGAACACGGGGTCGTCGTCCCCGCCCTCGCGGCACCTGTTCTGGACGGCGCCAACGGGAGCGCTGTGGCGGGTGACATGGCCGACTGGTGCGCGGACGCCGAAAAGGCCGGTGGAGCAGTTGTCCTGTGCTTGGACCGGTTGCCCGAGGTGCTCGATTGGTCTTTCCTGCTGGGCTCAGGCACCGCCCGCGGCGGCTTCATGCCCACACTGGCATGACGCAGAGCGGGCGAAGCGACGAGCGGCTCATCTGTCGGGATGTTGGGTTGTGAACCCACGACCCCTTCGTCACGAAGCGTTTCCGCTTGCGGTGAACCGGTGCCGCCCACGCCGGCTCAGCTGTATTCCAGGGCAGGCCTGGTCCCACGGCGCCGGGCCTCGGACACCAAGGTCCACCGAGGGAGGATCACCAAGCAGCGCTCGCCCCTCCTGGGCTTCGCCCGCGTCGAGTCGGTGCAGCGGTGCTCCGCCGATACCCCGATCCGCCCGGTAAAGGATCGCATCGTCGAACGCCGCGGCACTTGGGCCCGTAAGGTCGCCAAGGTCGCCGCGGCTGCGAACTGCTCAACCTCGCCTACTACTCCCTGTGTGACGGTGAGGTCCGCTGCCCGGCGCGCAAGGACCTGGGATGAGCAGGCGGAACCCGGCCGGCGCGAGATCGCTCGTTGTCCCTGCACCGACCCGCCGTGGGCTCAAGGCCGTTCGTCCTCGGCGCCGCTTGCGGGGGCTCCGCCTTGGCCCCGCGCCGTAGTCCAGCGCTGCCCGGACCGCGTCCGAAAACCAGGAAAGCGGTCAGCAATGCCGCCGGGCTGACCGGCAGGCACCGCAGAACTCGGACTGTTGGGTGAGGCCGAGCGCATCGACCGTGCTCTGCAGACCGTGCGGGTGACGGTACCCGCGGCGGCAGCGGTCGGGAGCCGGGAGGCACAGATCGCCACCGCACAGGTGCTGGGCGACATCTCCCGTACGGTGGCCGCCGGCCGCGAGCACCGCACCCCCGCGGAGGTCTGGTCCCTGCTGGCGTCGTGGGCGGACGCCTCGCCCGTGCGCAGCCCGCGCGACCTGGCCGCGCGGTTGCAACTGGCCGAGGAACTGGCCCGGCGCTCGGCCGAGGGCCACCTCGGCGATGTGCTGGACCCCACACCGAGGTGCCGGGCCTGTACAAGGGCACCCCCTCCGTGGCACGTACCGCCCGGCGGATCCGGGCGCAGCTGCGTCCCCAGTCGCCGATCTTCCGCCATGCGGTCCGGCTCGCGGTGGGCGTGGTGCTCGGCGAGGTCATCGGCCGGTCGATCGGCGGGTGGGGCGGGCTGGGCATCTCCGCGCACGGCTTCTGGGTGGCCCTGACCACCATGCTGGTGCTCTTCCCCGGGTACGAGCACACCATCACCCGCGGCTGGGGACGGGCGGCCGGGGCCGTGCTGGGCGGTCTCCTCGCTGGGTGCTGTCCCTGCCGCACTGGTCGCCCGCCGGCCTCGCGGTCGCGTCGGTGGTGCTGGCCGCGGCGTCGTTCGTGACCCTGCGGACCGGGCAGCTGATGCTCAACCTGTGGCTGACCGCCTGGATCGTCTTCCTGATCCACCACGTCGGCGGGCTGCCCGGGCCCACGGCGTGGGCCCGCGCCGCCGACATCGTGGTCGGCGCCGCGCTCGCCGTACTCATCTTCCTGGTCTGGCCGACCTGGTCCACCCGGCGGCTGCCGGGCCTGCTCGCGGAGTGGCTGCGGGTGCAGGAAAGTGGCCTGGGTTCTTTTCCCAGCGCCCGGGGCGACTTGTGGCGCGCGCCGGCCGCGTGCTGGTGGGCACGGCAGGACGTGGAGTCCACGCTCACCGACCAGTCGATGCGGCCGGCGGTGTCCGCGTCGGCCTGGACCGCGGTCAGGATCCGGCCGGTCTAAGGTGCCATCGGCCGCCAGCGACGGTGGCCTTCGTACACGGTGTTCCACAGACCGAACCGCGTCGGCAGATCCTGCTACGGGATGCCCGTCCGACACCGGAAGAATCCCGTTGATGACGGTGCGGTGATCACTCCAACGGCCACCACGCCGCCCTGGCCTGGGCAGACACCGATCCAGCCGTGCCCATTCCTCTTTCGTCAGATCGCCCCGCCCATGCCCGGGTCAACGAGACGACCACGGACCAGTCACTTCGAAGTACCGTGCTGGTCGGGCCGGGGGTGGCGCCCGGCTCTCGTCACTGGCCCACCCTTCCGTCGATGCACTCGCGCAACAGGTCGGCGTGCCCGGAGTGACGGGCGTACTCGTCGATCCTGTGCACCATCAGCTCCCGGATTGCGATGTTGTCCTTCCCGACACGCTCGCTCAGGTCCGCGTGCTCGGCCAGCGCCGCGTCGGTCGCGGCCTGCTCGCGCTCCAGATCGACATACGCAGCATCGACCACTGCCTGCTCGGCGACAGCTCCGTGGAAGTCCGCGTCCTTCGCGCCGTACAGCTTCGGCAGCGGTTCGTCGTAGCTGAGCCAGTTGCGCCAGCCTCGTTCCACCTCGGCGAGGTGCCGGAGCAGGCCGAGCAGCGACATCGTCGAGGGCGGAACCGACCGGCGGGCCAGTTGCTCCGCATCCAGGCCCTCGCACTTCATCCGCAGGGTTATGCGGTAGTTCGTCAGGAAGTCCTGCAGCGTCGCAAGCTCGCCGTCTGGACTGTCCTCGTTGTTGCGGGGGTCGTCGTCCGGGTCGGCCCACATGTCGGGGTAGACGGTCGCCCGGGTCCATCGCGCGGGTTCATCACTCATGTGTTGCATGTTGATCTGCGGCAGCCCAAGTCGCTACTGGGTTTGCATTTCGAGGTGACGCATGTCGGGGTCGTGGAGGAGGACGCCGGTCAGCCCGGTGAAGCGGTCGATGAACTCGTCTGCCGTGCGGGGCGGTTCACCGCAGCCCCAGGAGGTGTCCGGTTCGTCGCCTTCCGTGCCGGCCGTCGGCTTGGTGGCCAGGAACATGCCCGGACCGGTCGATCTCGAACTGCCCCCCGCTGTTGAGATTGAGCCAGGCATCGCGGACGAACTGCGGCCTGGGGTATTCGGGGCAGGGCAGGTCCCAGGGGTGCGGACGGGCATGGTGCTCGTTGCCTCGAGAGGACCGGTCGGTGCGATGCCCATGGCACCATGCCGATTACATCGATGTAAATCTGGGTGCAGAGACAGATGCGGCCCGCAACGGATTCCTGATGGTCGGTACGATCCACAGCAAGGGGAAGGATGAACACGTGGCGGCCAGACCGAGGATCAAGGACGTGGCGGAGTACGCGGGCGTCTCACCCAAGACCGTCTCCAACGTGATCAACGACTACGAACACGTGTCGGAGCAGACTCGCGCCGCCGTGCGCGAGGCGATCGATGCGCTGGGCTACCGCGTCAACATCGCCGGGCGGCAACTGCGTCAGGGCCGCTCCGGCGTGATCACCCTCGCCGTACCGGAGCTGGACGTGGCCTACTTCTCGGAACTGGCCAAGCACGTCATGGCCGAGGCCGACCGACGGGGACGTACCGTCCTGCTCCACGAGACGGGAGCCGTGCGCGACCGCGAGCTGGCCGCACTCCGCGGATTCGACGCGCAGTTCTCCGACGGCGTCATCCTCAGCCCACTGTCCCTGCTGCCTCGCGACCTTGCCACCCGTGACCGTCGGCTTCCGGTGGTCCTGCTCGGCGAGCGCCCCGTCGACGCCGACACGGATCACGTCGGCATCGACAACATACGGGCGGCTCGGGAGGCGACCGAGCACCTGCTGTCCCGGGGCCGGCGCCGCATCGCCGTCATCGGCGGGGCCGTCCGTGGCCGCCAGGGCACCGACCGGCTACGCACCGACGGCTACCGCGAGGCTCTCACGACGGCAGGCATTCCCTTCACACCCCACCTCGTCGTGCCGGTCGAGGCGTACCACTGGCGGGACGGGGCCCGCGCGGTGGCCGCGCTCACGGAGATGCCGCAGCCCCCCGATGCGCTTCTGTGCCTGAACGACCACCTCGCCCTGGGGGCGCTCCGGGCGCTGCACGAACTGGGGCGCTCCGTCCCGGGCGATCTCGACGTGATGGGCTTCGACGACATCGAGGCGTCACGCTTCAGTGTGCCCAGCCTGACCACCGTCGCCCCGGACAAGCAGGCGATCGCCCGCGCCGCCGTTTCCCTCCTGGTCCAGCGCATCGACGAGCTGGAGACCGGCTCCGCGCACGACTACGTGGCCGGGCACCGGCTCGTCGTGAGGGAGAGCACGGGCAGCTGACACGGCCAGGTCACCAATGTCCGGCCGTAGGACGTGACTTGACGGCGCATCGCCGCCCTGCAGACCGGCGGCGCGGTCACGGCGGCGACGCGGTCCCCGACGTGCTCGCGGCCTGGCAGAACCCGCCAGGCGATGCGAGCCGCCGATCAAATGTCAGTTGGCGATGCCGATGGTTTGTCTGATCGTCTCTGGTTGACCGAGCACGCGCAGCATGTGATGCGCGACGTCGGCGCGCGAGACCCGAATACCGCCGCGGAGGTTGTGCCCATACGCCGTCCGGTACAGGCCGGTGAGAGGTTTGTCGGTCAGCTGCGGCGGTCGTGAGATGGTCCAGTCCAGGTCGCTGCTGCGAAGGTCGTCCTCCATCAGTGCGAGGTCGGCATAGTGTGCGCGGAACATGGCTCGCGCAAACCGGCTGCCCAGGTGGCGCATGAAGAACCCGTCGCCGGCATCGTGTTTGGGCGGGTTCGGCCGGCCGGGCGAGGGCACCGTGCCGATGGGTGCGGCGCTGACCACCACGACGCGCTTCACGCCGGTTTCCTGCATCGCTGCCACAATGGCCCTCGTGCCGCGCGAGGTGATTCCCGCGTCGGCCCTCGGGTTGCGCGGTCCAAGTCCGGACAGGACGGCGTCCCTGCCGTCCACGGCGGATGCGAGCAGGTCCGGGTCCGGCGCGGCCAGGTCGGCCGTGACGACACGGATCTGTCCTCGCCGGTCGGTCAGGCTCTGGGCGTTGCGCACGACTGCGGTGACGTCGTGGCCCGCGGCCACGGCTTGTTCGAGCAGGTGACGGCCGATGCCGCCGGTCGCTGCGAAGATGGTGAGTTTCATCTGGTGCTGTCTTCTTTCGAGTCGATCGGCTTCGGAATGCGGCAGGTGTGGGGACAGGCCCTCGGAGCACCGGGCTCGGCCGAATCGCGGGCGTGAACTCCCGGATCACCTGGGGAAGTTTTGTCGGCTGGTCCAGGGGGAGGAGGGTCCAACTGTCGGCTGTCTCGACCAGCGGTCCGCGGGGGAGGAGTTCGGCCAGGCGCGCCGGCCGTCCTCGCGCCGTCTGACGCGGTCGCGGCTCGGCCGGACCACGGGGGAGGGGCAGTCGAAACTGGGCAGGCGCTCGGCTGCGGCAAGCAGGAGGCCGGTGTCCTTGATTGCCGCTCGCCGTGTGTGCACGGCGTCGCGGTCCGCGTCCGCGCGTATCGGGTGATGATGCGCGCCAAGCCTGACACCGGGAGCCGCAGCGGCAGCAACGAGTTGCCGCCGGAGACCGCCGCCGCGAATGGCTCGGTCACCTGCGGACTCGGCAGTGGGTCGGCCCGAAGTGAGGGCGGCGGGCGTGGACGTGCTCGCGCGCGCGGTTGGCCGGCTGTGCTCACCCGGGCACTGCCGGCCGCCGAGGCGTCGACCATGGTGGGACCTCCTGCCGTGTCTGCCTCCTGAGAGCAGTGGGAGCGCCCGGAGTGTGACATCCGCACCAAGGAATGTGGCCCACGCCTCGCCTCCGGCACGTGATGGCCGCGACGCCGGAGGCACCTGTTTTTGATCTTTCGCGGTGCTCGGTCCTACAGGACTCTGTGGGGGATGAGCCGTATTTCGAAATGCCCGCTGTCGCTTCCCCGGTAGCCGCTCTCAGAGGCTAGGGCATCGGATGATCGCGTGGTGAAAGGCGGGGTGTGTCACGAGATGGCCCGGAGTCGGGCGCGGGGCCCGCTTCGGAATTGTTCGACGGCCTGGGCCGTCCTCTCGTCTGCGGGGAGGAAGACAACCAGTTGTTGGGCGTCCGCGGAGAGTTCGAGCGTCTCGCGATGCAGTTGAAGTTCGTAGCCGGACGGGTGGTTGAGCCGGAGAGGTCCACGTCGCGGCACCACATGACGGTTCAGGCGGCGCGTGAAGTCGTGACCGGCGATGGAGGAGAGTTCTGTGGTGAGCCACTCGGAGTTCTCGACGGATGGTCCGAGCCACAGGTCGAAAGCCTGCTCGTCCGCGACCATGTCCCAGTCGGCGAAGAACGTCCGGGCACGCGGGTCGGTGAAGACGTACCGGGTGAGGTTCGGGGTGTCGGTGTCGAGCAGTCCGGTTCCGCTCGTCACCGACTGGTAGCCGCTGGTGTGGGCGAGGACGTCGCCCAGCCGGTTGGTCACCATGGCGATGCCCGGCTCCAAGAGGCGAAGCGTCTCCAGGACGGACTGACGGACATCCCGGCGTGGTGGTGCGGGCTGGACGTGAGCGGAACACTCGCCGCCAGTGATCTTCGTGAGGTAGCGCAGGTGGCTGCGCTCCGAGGGGTCGAGGCTGAGAGCGTCGGCAAGGGCGTTCACCACCGCCACCGAAGGATTGCGGTCACGGCCCTGTTCGATGCGGGTCAGGTATTCGACGCTGATACCGGCCCGCGCGGCGAGATCCGAGCGCCGCAGACCCGGTGACCGTCGGCGGCCGCGCTCCGGCAGGCCGAGCGATTCCGGTTGGATGCTGTCGCGCTTGGCCCGGATGAAATCCCCCAACGGCGTACCCACGCCGTGAGCATACGGCGCTGCCCGTTGATCGCGGAGTGCTCAGACTGGCCCTGCGGGGGCCAGCCTGAGCACGGTCTGGTTGGCACCACGGTGCGGCCTGATCGTGGTGGGCATGGAGAACAAGGACAAGCTCGTGATCATCGTCGGAAGCGTCAGGGAAGGACGGTTCGGCTCGGTTGTGGCCTCGTGGGTCGCGGAACAGGCCGACAAACACGGTGGTTTCGATGTGGAGGTCATCGATCTGGCCGAGATCGACATCCCGTTGGCGCTGCCGACGGCATCGCCGAAGTTCGCCGGCGACGATTACCCCCGTCCGGCCGGGATGGCGCCACTGACGTCGGCTCTGGAGAGCGCTGACGCATTCACCGTGGTCACGCCGGAGTACAACCACAGCTATCCCGCGTCATTGAAGGCAGCCATCGACTGGCACTTCACCCAGTGGACGGCCAAGCCCGTCGCCTTCGTCAGCTACGGTGGCGCAGCAGGTGGCCGGCACGCGGTGCTGCACCTGGAGAACGTACTGACCGAGTTGCACGCGGTGACGATTCGCGACGGTCTCGCCTTCCCGAACTCCTTCACGACGTGGCAGGACGGTCGACCGCTCGACCCTGAGTCCCCCGGGTACGCCAAGACGGTGCTCGAGCAGTTGGCCTGGTGGGCGGGCGCGCTCCGGGCGGCGCGCGACGCCGCTCCCTGTCCGGCATGAGCGCCGTGACGATGCAGCAGGCCTCGCTCGGGCGCACGATCTGGCAGGGCTCACAGCCAATGAGCACTACTTGTGTCACCGAAGGTTCGGCGCAACGGCTTGCTGATACGGGTATGCCTAGTGGTTGACGGTGTACTGGAGATGGACGACGTCGGCGCTCTCCAGGATTCGCGACGTGCCGAGCGTGACCGGTGCACCGGCGACGTCGCCGACGAGGCGTGTGCCGCTGCCCAGGAGTACGGGGACGAGATCGACGTGGATCTCGTCCAGCAGGCCGGCACCCAGAGCTTGGCGGGCCAGGTCACCGGCGGCGAGGCCGATGTCACGCGTCGCGGCGGCCTCCTTGGCCTGACGCACCGCGCTGTGCAGCCCGTCCGTGACGAACGTGAACGGGGCGTCTGGGCGCGCCCAGTCGCCTGGGGCCCGGTGGGTGACGACGAAGATCGGGACGCCGAAGGGGTGGCTGCCCTCCCAACCCTGCGTGATGTCGAACAGGCGGCGGCCGACCACCAGGGCCCCGAAACGGCGCAGTTGCTCACGAATGTGCTCTGCGCTGGCAGGTGAGACCTGGTAGGACCAGCGCGGATCGGCGGATGGCACCTGGACGTCCCCGTTGCGGTGCCAGGCAAACAGGTGCTCGAAGCCGGTCTCCGCCGGGCCGGCGATGAACCCGTCGAGGGACATCGACGCCGAGGTGATGACTTTCCCCATGAGAATCTCCCGTTCGTCGGCCTGTACGGAGTTCAGACCCTCCGGTGCCCAAGAACTCATCGCCAGCCATCCATCGGGGGGTGTAGGCCCTCAGAAGCTGTTGTCTTACCGAACCTGATCGCTGACTTTCTGCAGGTCAGGCATGGTTCCGAGTGCGTCGCGGAAGAGATGGCGTGTCGTGTCGTCTCGACCGTGGAGGGGCCGGATGCCATCGGTGATGGGGTTGTTGGAGGAACGTGAGCTGGGTGCCCGGCAGCGGGTGGAGACGCTCCGGGAGGAAGCGGAGCGGATCCTCGCCGAGCTGCGGGACGCGGAGATGGCGTGGGAACGTTTCGTTATCACGCGGGAGACGATGAGCGAGGTGCTCGCCGCGCCCGGTGAAGGCGCCGACGCGGAGGCGCTGGCGCCTTCGGGTGCGCAGGATGCCGTGCCGCGGCCGGAGGGCGGCGGGGCGGTGGCGGTCGGCGGGGCGGTGCCGGTATGGCACGAAGGGCTGGAGGTGTCCGCGCTGTCCCCGGACTACCAGCGCATCGTGCATGTTATGGCTGACGGTGAACTCACTGGTGATGAAGGTGCGTTGAGTTGCAAGGAGATCGCGTCCGCGCTGGGGGTCGAGTTGGTGGCGGCGAAGGTCGAGGGGCTGCGGTCGAAGGCGAACCGGCTGGCGGTGCGAGGCTGGCTGGTCAAGGACGCCTCGGGCCGGTTCAGGCTCGCCGACGCCCTGCGAGGCGGCGGCTCATGACCATCGTCATCGACCACAGCATCATCGCCTCGGCGGTGTCGGTCCTGGTCTCGTAGTCGCGGGCCAGGCGGCGTGAGCGCATCAGCCAGCCGAACGTGCGCTCCACCACCCACCTGCGCGGAAGGACCTTGAACCCGCTGGTGTCGTCGGTGCGTCTGACCACAGTGAGCACCAGGTTCCACGCCCTCATGGCGTACTCGACCAGGGGGCCGGTGTAGCCGCCGTCGGCCCACACGAGGGTGAGGCGGAAGAACCGCTGCCGGGCCTGGGCCAGCAGGGTGCGGGCGGCGTCCCGATCGGTCACGTTCGCGGCGGTGACCATCACGACCAGCAGCAGGCCGATCGAGTCGCAGATGACATGGCGCTTGCGACCGTTGATCTTCTTGCCGCCGTCGAAACCCCGAGAGGCGGCCGGCACACTCGCCGCGGCCTTCACTGACTGCGCGTCGATGATCCCCGCCGTCGGCTCCGCATCCCGGCCAGCGGCCTCGCGGACCTTCCCCCGCAGCCGGTCGTGTAGCTCCTTGACCAGGCCCCGCTCACGCCAGCGGCGGCAGAAGGCATAGACACGGTCCCACGCGGGGAAGTCCGCCGGCATCGCCCGCCACTTGATGCCGTTGTCCACCAGGTAGCGCATAGCGTCGATCATCTGCCGGTGGCAGTAGCCCTCCGGCTGCCCACCCCGCCCCGCAAGCCAGCCCGGCACCGGCAGCGCGGCGCGGACCTCGGCCCACTCGGCGTCCCTCATGTCCGACGGATACCGTCGTTCACGGTCGGGCTGATCGGCCGCATTACCGTACACGTGCGCGAGACAGTCACACGACGAGACGCGCGAGGTGGACTCCGCGGGCGCCAACGCGAAAGACTGCGACAACAGGGCCTCCTGGGGCTGCTCGTGGCTTCAACAACCTCCGAGCTACCAAGAGGCCCTGCCTTTATGCGCCGCCCTCCCGAAGATCACCCGGCCGAGGATTTCACCGGAAACTCACGTTCGAGCGACAGACGCCAACATCGGTACAGCAACAGCTTCTCAGCCCTTCGTACGGTTGGCCCGCTCAGGGGCGTCGGGTGTGGCTTTCAAACTTCTGCCCGCTTGTGGCTTCCGTTGATTGGCCGCTCGCCGCCCCACGACGCGACGAAGTGACGTGGGCATCGATCTCGCCGCCGACGGAGCCGCCCTGGCCATCGCGATCCTGCTCAACTGCGGCCAGCCGGTGCATTTCATCTCCGGCGGGCCATCCACCGCACCTCTGAAATGGTGCCGCGGTGAAGGCAAGACGACGCCAAGGACGCCGCGGTCATCGCCGATCAGGTCCGCATTCGGCGCGACCTGCACTCCTACGCAAGGGTGACCCCGTCACCGACCGCAAACCCTCAGCGGCGCCGCATGGACCTGGTCGCCGACCGCACCCGAACCCTCAACCGACTCCGCGCCCAAGTCACGAGCATCCACCGGCAGCCACTCGTCGACGACTGGCGCACCGCGGTGAGGATGTTCCCGTAGTCGGGAGGGTCGGCACGGTCGTGGCTCTCGTCGGCCCGCAGGGTGCCATGCGTGGGTTCGGCGCGGGCCGCCCAGCCCTCCGGGGCGGGGTGGCGCCGCCACGGTTGTCGTTGTCGGGGCAGGTGACGGCCACGGTTCCCTCGGTGACCTCGGCCGTGTACCCGCTGGGTGGACAAGGGGAGAGAGGCCGAGGCGGCGAGAACAGGAGGTTCATCCGCGGCACCCCGACCCGCGTGAGCGTCTCAGAGCTTGGTCAATTTACCGAAGGGACTTGTGATCCGTGCCTGTAGCGGACCGAAGTCGACAAGTACGGCGATCTCATCCTCGATACCGATCACCCGGCCGAGGCCGTACTGATCGTGTGTGACCCGGTCGCCTATTTCGAACTGCTTGGGAGGCGGCGTGGCCGGGGGCTTGAAGGGACTGGACGGCAGATGGCGCCGGGCTACGGTTGGCTTTGTCATCAGCATCAGTATGCGCCTGGTGAGCGAGCTGCCACTCCAGGCGGACGAATGCAACCAAGCCGAGATCTTCGCGGGCGACCATCGCTCACCACGTCTGCGCCTCCGTCTGCCCTTGTCGGCAATCTCGACCGTGCAGGTCACGGGCCGTGTGCGTACCAGTGGTGAGCGTCTTCGTCACGGACTTCGTCGATGGTGCAGCCGCCGATGCGGCTCCGAGGAGCAGGGCCGCCCAGTCGCCTTCGAGGTGCCTGTCCTGCGTGCCGATCACGTGCGCGGGGGCGGTGCTGGACAGCCCCTGCGCCCTCGGCCACGCCGTGCCGCGGGGCCGGAGCCAGGGGCGAGCGCGTCCGTAGCGGTCGGTGTCGACCTGCAGGTCGTCGTGTTCGGACACCGTGATCCCGGCCGCGAAGGTCCGTGCGCACTCTGACGGGGGAGCGGTTCGATGCGCCCGCCGCATGCGCCTTGACCGGCCTGCCGATGCCGAGCCCGTTGCGCATCGTCAGGACACGACTGCGCCGCCCGGAAGGCGTTCCTCCCCGCTGACGCGGGGAGGAACCGAAGGAGAGACGGTCGCCTCCGTGACCCGGCAGGACCCTGCGTAACGATCACCGGTAGGGCGGCCGGGTCGTGTTCTGCCGAGCCCCATCCGGCCGGCGGTTCGAACTCAGCCGCCGCTCTTTCGTCGGAACGACCGCTGGCTCGCAGCCGGGCCGTGCGTGCCGCGGATCTTCGACGCATCGGTGTTCGCAGCGACGGCCGCGGCGTCTGCCTGCATGCCGCGTTTGCGCGCCAGGGCCGCCCGGAACTTGCTCTTCAGGTCGTACTGGCCGTCATCGTCGGGCTCCAGGGCGGGGCTTTCGGCGTCAGCCGGCTCCGAACCTTCTTGCGATGGAGTCTCTGCAGTCATGGTGACCTCCTGGGTTCGGGCAGTGAGAAGCACAGCTTGTCATGCCGAGCAGAACCGCGCGGGGCGCCCGCGTCCGGCGTCGTCGGCTGGCGGCGGCGCGTGGCTGCCACGCGCGCGCTCGTCTGCCGTACGGCAGTGAGCCGGCGTGCCTCGCGGCCATCGAGGCGAAAGCCCGGTCTTCGGGCACGGCGGCCACCGTTCGGCGGGACGCATTCTTCACCCACGCCTCGTCCAGCAGATAGAGATCGCGGTGATCAACGCCCGGCGCCCGTGCGGAGGTGCTCAAAACAGCCCGCGGCTCTCGACCCCGGTCCCGCCAGCTCAGCTCCGCACAACTCCGCCAAGGTGAGGACTGCTTGGACGACGTCGGTGATGCGGGTGTGGGCTGCGCGGTCAGAAGGCAGGCGCGGGTGTGCTGCCGACGTCGGCAGCAATGGCGCGCCTGAACTTGGCCTCGTCCGCGCTGTCGGGCTCTGCAGTAAGGATCACGATCTTGAGCTCGGAATCGCGCACGGGCTCGGCGGCCGACGCGCAGGTCGAGGACAGCAGTGCCGATGCGCCGCCCGCTGTGGTCACCGCGGTGGCGGCGCGCAGGAAACCGCGCCGTCCCAGGCGGGAGACGCATCTCCCGGGCATCGCCCGGGTCTATCGAGGGACTGGTTCATGCGCGCTCCGAATCTCATGTGTGCTGTGCGGTGGATTTTCGGGATGTCGTGTTCGCGGTGAGGTCGGCGGGGCACGGGGACGATCAGCCGGTCGATGACGGCGGGGTGACCGACCGTGTCCCGGATGGTTGCCGAGGGCCGCGCGCCCTCGGTGTCACACGTCGCGTGGCGGGCGGCCGGTCAGGGCCTGGGGCCCTCCCTGGTGCCGCCGTGGTACAGGCCGGTGGTCGGCGGGGACTTCCGTCCGATCAGTAGGGTGTTGCGTGCCGTCGGTGCGCCGGTCCATGTCGGGCACGGCCGTGCACAGGACCTGGCCGCCGTCCATGCGGACGTCGACGGACACCGTCGACTCGGCACCGGGGCGTGGGGCGGCGAGCGCCTGCGCGAGGGGCGCGAGCAGCTCTCGGCGCACGGCGCGCTTGAGGCCTCGCACACCGAACACCTCGTCGTAGCCGACGCGCGCGAGGTGAGCGATGACCTCCTGCTCGATGTGAACGCGCACCGAGCGTTCGAGGAGGCGGTCCACAACCAGGAACACTTCGCGCTCCGCGATCTCCATGACCGTGTCGCCGGAGATGTGCCCGAACGCGACTATCTCGTCGAACCTGTTGAGGAACTCGGGATCGAAGAAGTCCTGCAGCGCGTTCGCCAGGATGGCAGCCTCGGCGCCCTGCCCGGCCTGCGCCGACGGGTGGACGATCAGGCCGGCCAGCTCATCGGTGCGGGGCCTCCGAGGGGAACGCCAGGACCACCGGCGCCTGCTGCCGTGCCTGCGCTGCCGTGTGATCTCCCGGGCACCGAGGTTGGAGGTCATGACGACGATGCAGTTGCGGAAATCGATCGTCTGGGACCCGTTCGCCAGCGCGAACCGCCCGTTGTCGAGTACGTGCAGCAGGGTGCGCACGACCGTGGGGTGCGCCTTCTCGATCTCGTCGAACAGCGCGATCCCCGGCCGGCCTCCGTCCGACTCGATGAGGGCCCGGTCGAGAACCGTGAGCCCCTCCCTGCTCCCCGCGTACCCCGGTGGCGCGCCCGCCAGGGAGGCCGCGAAGTGCTCCTGGGCGAGCGCGCTCATGTCGATGCGGCAGAAGTCCTCCGGATCAGAGCGCACCAGTCCCGCGAGTGCGCGGACGAGCTGCGTCTTGCCGACCCCGGTCGGGCCGACGAAGAGAAGTCCGGCGAGGGGGCGGTCGGGCTCCAGGAGCCGGGACTGCCCGATCGTGACGGCTCGCACGAGCGCGTCGACCGCGTGGTCCTGGCCGATCACGCGCGCCCTCAACTGCTCCCTGAGGTCGTCCGCTTCGAGATGCATCACTATTCCTCGACGATCGATGCCGGTCTGCCGGTTCGCCGGTCCTAGGCCTCCATGACCTTCTCAGTGGGCAGGTCGTAAACCGGGCAGTCGGCGACGCCGATCGTGTCGCGGGTGATCGCCTCCACCTGCTCCTGCGCCTTCTTCGCGTCGGTGACCCAGGTCTTGTAGAAGTCGAAGGGGCATTCGGCCACGCCCTTGTCGCCCTCGCCGGCGTTCCACACGCCCGTGTAGCCCCGGTGGAGCAGCTTGAAGAGGTGGTTCTGCGCCTGGTCGTTCTTACGGGCGTCGCGGATCTCGGGGACGGACAGCTGTGCGTACTGGATGCCGTACTCCTCCTCACCGGTCTCGCCGAGCGTGTGCCCGTCGAAGCCGATGATCGCGGAGTGGCCGAAGTAGGTGTAGACGCCGTCGAAGCCGGCGCAGTTGGCGACGGCGACGTAGCAGTTGTTGGCCCATGCCATGGCCTTGGCCATGAGGACCTGCTGGTCCTTGGCCGGGTACATGTAACCCTGGCAGCGCACGATGAGTTCGGCGCCCTTCATGGCGCAGTCCCGCCAGATCTCCGGGTAGTTGCCGTCGTCGCACACGATCAGCGAGACCATCAGGCCCTTGGGCCCCTCGGTGACGTACGTCTGACCGCCCGGATACCAGCCCTCGATCGGGTTCCACGGCAGGACCTTGCGGTACTTCTGCACGATCTCGCCCTGGTCGTCGATGAGAACGAGCGTGTTGTACGGCGGCTTGTTCGGGTGGTCCTCGTGGCGCTCGCCGGTGAGCGAGAAGACGCCCCAGGTCTTGGCCTTGCGGCAGGCCTCGGCAAAGATGTCGGTCTCGGCGCCGGGGACGGTTGTCGCGGTCGCGTACATCTCGTCCTTGTCGTACATGATCCCCATCGTCGAGTACTCGGGGAAGACGATGAGGTCCATGCCGGGAAGCCCCTGCTTGATGCCGACGACCATGTCGGCGATCTTCTTGGCGTTCTCGATGACCTCGGCCGTGGTGTGCAGGCGCGGGATCTTGTAGTTCACCACCGCGACGCCGACGGTGTCGGGGCTGGAGCTGATGTCTCCGTGACGCATTCGGGAGTCCTTCCTCGGATTCGGTCGCCTGCCGCCGGGTGGTCGCAGGCGGGGACGGACAGGGTCTCGACCCCTATTTGCTTTCTATAGAAAATATTTCTGCGAGAAATATATGTCAAGGCTGCGGCCGCGCGGGTGCTGGCGTGCCGTCAGAAACGGTCCAGCACGTCGAACTCCAGGCCGTCGACGGCCGCAAGGAACACCTGCTGCTCGAGGTGCCGGTTCCGCAGGCAGACCGGGCCGCGCGGGCTTTCGTAGGCAAGACCGGCCGACGACTTCAGGACCTGCGGCAGGTCGGTGCTGCCCGCTCTGCTGAACAGCTCGACGAGCAAGCGCACTCCCTCGTAGCAGGATTCGCCCATGCTGTTGAGTACGGGGGCGAGCGGCCCGAACCGGCGGTGGTAGCGAGCGCTGAAGTCGAGGCTGTCGGCGGTGGTCAGCGTCTCGAAGAAGCCGGCTGCCGCGAACAGCCCTTTGGTCGCGGCGGCGCCGCTGCCGAGCACCATGTTCTCGTCCATCAGCGGGGAGAAGCGCACGCATGTCTCGTGCAGGCCGGTGCCGGCGAACGCGCGATTGAAGGCGACGGCGTCCGCCCCCACCAGAAGCATGAGCACGCCCTGCGGAGCGGCCGCGGTCAGGCGTCGGAGCACGTCCTCGTATCTCTCCGTGCCAAGGGCGACGAAAATCTCCTCGCAGACGGTCCCGCCCATGTGTCCCAGGTAGCGACGCGCAGTGGTCGCGGTGCGTCGCGGCCAGACGTAGTCGTCTCCGACGATCGCCCAGCGGCGCACGCCCAGTTCCTTCGCGAACCATGAAAGGGCCGGCCGAAGTTGGCGTCCCGGTGTCTCGCCCGCGAGGAAGACACAGGGTGCGCGCTCGCCGCCTTCGTACAGCGGTGTGTAGACGTACGGCACCCGGTCGGCGATGCGTGGGACCACGGCCTGCCGGACAGCGGATATGTGCCATCCGGTGACGGCGTCCACCGCACCTGCCGTCACCAGCAGATCCACTTCGTCGGCCACCACACTCGGCGGCGCCCCGCCGTCGACCACGACGAACTCGATGGGTCGGCCGAGCACTCCGCCGGCCGAGTTGACCTCCTCGGCGGCCAGCTGGGCGCAGGACTCGCAGGATGGCCCGAAGATCCCGGCCGGACCCTGCAGCGGTACGACCAGGGCGATGCGGAGCAGGTCGGACGGCCGGCGGTGCCGACCGAGGACCGTCTCCTGGCGGATCGGACCGCCCTCCGTGAAGTCGTGGGTCGAAACCGAGTCGGTCAGAATCATGAGCGACCTTTTGCTCCCTTCGATCTCCGTCACCGTTCACCGGGAGGAGACCGGCTCGTGCTCCACGACACGCTACTATCTAAGTGTTTCCGGCATGAAAATTTCCGGCAGAAACGGGTAGGGGTGGGACGTATGGCATCGAAGCAGGCTGCGCATCCTGCGCCCGAAGCGGCCACCGGGATGATCCAGGACCTCCCGCGGCTTCTGGCCGCGGTCGAGCGCAGGGTCTCCGGTCGACTCGCCGCGGTGCTCCAGTCCGCGGACAGCTCCATCGAGCAGTGGCGGGTCCTGTGCCTCCTTGCGGACGGTCGCGGACACACAATGACGGAATTGGCCGATTACGCTCTCCTGCCGGCCCCGACGCTGACGAAGGTGGTCGATCGCATGGTGGCCGCCAATCTTGTACACCGGAGGGCGGACGAGGACGACCGGCGCCGTGTGCTGGCGCTGCTCACTCAGCGTGGCCGGGTGGTGTACCACTCCCTGCAGCAGAGGATGGCGCGGGAAGAGTCCGCGCTGTTCGCGCCACTGGACGGCGACGTGGAGGAACTCCGCTCTCTGCTGGAACGCGCACACCGGCGACTTCGCTGAGCGGTCGGCGGGCTTCGATTTACAAGCCGTTAACGGTTTTGTCGCCGTAATGACCCTGACCGGTATGACGGTTGTCCTTGCCGTCATGGGGCCGCTCGCGGGGTCGTTCACCGCGGCCCAAGGCCACTCATCGGTGCATACTTCCTGAAGAAATAGTTTTAATTGGAAGTGTTGGCCCTCTCCTCCGGTGCGACGGCGCGTCGGCGGCACCCGCAGTCGGCATCCCACTGCCCGATCCGTCCACGAGGGAGAACGACCCGATGTCTCCTGTCCCCGAGAGCGCACAAACCGGCGAGACCGCAGTCGGCAACTCCGCCGAAGCACCTGCCGGCGTTGCCGCCGCGCCGAACCGCACCTACGCCAAAGCGGCCGCCAGTGAGTCCCTGGAGGACTACTCGCTGCGCTACGCACCGCTGTCCTTCCGTACGTGGACGCCGTATGTGGTCGCGACCACGGCCATCGGAGGCATCGCCTACCTCGCCGACTTCGCCATCGGCGCCTCCATCGTCCTGACCAACGGCGCCGCCTCCGGCATGACCGCGATCCTGGCGGCGGCCGTCATCATCTTCGTCACCGGCGTGCCCATCGCACGGGCCTGCGCGAAGTACGGCGTCGACATGGACCTGCTGACCCGCGGCACGGGCTTCGGCTACTTCGGCTCCACCCTGACGTCGCTCATCTACGCCTCCTTCACCTTCATCTTCTTCGCCCTCGAAGGCTCGATCATGGCCCAGGGCTTCCTGTACGCCTTCGGTCTGCCGCTGCCCGTGGGCTACCTGATCGCCTCGCTGCTGATCGTGCCGATCGTCGTCTACGGCATGAAGGCCCTGGCGAAACTGCACGTGTGGACCCAGCCGTTGTGGCTCTGCCTGCTCGCCCTGCCGTTCGTCGCGGTGGCAGTGCACAACCCGCACGCCTTCGGCCAGTTGGCCTCCTTCCCCGGTACCGACGGTGCGCACGGTTCCTTCTCCTGGCACGCCTTCGGACTCGGTATGGGCGTGGCGCTCAGCCTGATCGCGCAGATCGGTGAGCAGGCCGACTACCTGCGGTTCATGCCCAAGAAGACCAAGGAGAACAGCAGGTCGTGGAACACGGCCACCACCGTCGCCGGCCCCGGCTGGGTGATCCTCGGAGCCGCCAAGCAGCTCGGCGGTGCCCTCCTGGCCGTCGCCCTCCTCAAGCTCGGCGGCACCGTGGCGGACGCGGTGGAGCCCATCCATCAGTACGCCGAAGCGATCAAGCCCTGGTTCGGCGGCGCCACCGTCGCGGTGGCCACGGTCTTCGTCGTCATGAGCCAGATCAAGATCAACACGACCAACGCCTACTCGGGTTCGCTGTCCTGGTCGAACTTCTTCTCCCGGATCACCCACCGCCACCCGGGCCGGGTCTACTACGTCGCGCTCAACGTCGGCATCGCCCTGCTGCTGATGGAGCTGAACATGTTCAGCTTCCTCAACACGATCCTCGGCTTCTACTCCAACGTCGGCATCGCCTGGGTGGGAGCCGTCTGCGCCGACCTGCTGATCAACAAGCCGCTCGGCTGGAGCCCGAAGTACATCGAGTTCAAGCGCGCGTACCTGTACAACATCAACCCGGTCGGTTTCGGGTCCATGGCGATCGCCTCGCTCATCTCCGTCCTGGCGTTCTTCAAGGCCTTCGGCGACGGCTGGACCTATGCGTTCAGCCCGCTGATCGCCCTGGTGCTCGCCATGACCATCTCCCCGCTGCTGGCCTGGGCCACCAAGGGCAAGTACTACATCGCCCGGCCCAACCTGGTCGCCGGCCCCGAGGCCGGCGAGGTCGACATGGCGGAGGAGCTGGCCTGCGGCACCTGCGGAACCGCCTACGAGCGTCCCGACATGGCCGACTGCCCGTACACCCAGTCCCTGGTATGCAGCCTGTGCTGCAGCCTGGAGAGCCAGTGCCACGACGAGTGCAAGAAGTCCGGAACGGCACCCGGGCCGGTGCTGGTCGGGATCCCCGAAGTCCGCAAGCCGGTCTGATCCCGGCCCCGGTCCCGACCGTTCGGCCGGGGCTCACGGATCGCCGGTCCGCCCCGGCCGGTGATCCCGTACGACGCCCAGCCCTCGGCCGGCGGTGGGCGGCCTGCCCAGAAACACCAGCTCAAGGAGATACGACCGTGCCCACTTACGCGTTCCGTTGTGCCGCCTGCGGTGACTTCGACGCCGTACTCCCGATGGCCTCGGTTCCCGCGCAGCTGGACTGCCGGGCGTGCGGCGGCGCCGCACGGCGGATCTACTCCGCCCCCCACCTCGGCGCCGGATCGTCGACCGCGATGAAGCTCCTCGACGCGACCGGGCGCACCGCGAGCGAGCCCGCCGTCGTGACGTCAGTGCCGGGCCGCCGGACCTCACCGAGGCCCGTCACCCGCAACCCCCTGCACGCCAGACTTCCCCGTCCCTGACCGCGTCGGCGTCGTCGCCCGGCACCCAGCCGGTCGGTGACGCGGACGACACCCACTGCACGTTCCGCACCAAGGAGCCGACATGCCAGATGTCATCTTCCCGCTGGACTCGACCAAGCCGTTCACCGAACAGAAAGTGCTGGGGCACAACAGGTGGCACCCCGAGATCCCGGCCGCCGTCATGGTCAAGCCCGGTGAGTCCTTCCGGGTGGACTGTCGAGAGTGGTTCGACGGCGCGATCAAGAACGACGACTCGGCCGAGGACATCCTGGGCGCCCCCCTCGACGGCGTGCACGTTCTGTCGGGGCCGATCGGCGTCGAGGGTGCCAAGCCGGGCGACCTCCTCGTCGTCGACATCCTCGACATCGGCCCGATCCCGCAGGAGACCGGCCCACTGGCCGGACAGGGCTGGGGCTACACCGGAATCTTCGCCAAGGACAACGGCGGCAGCTTCCTCACCGACCAGTTCCCCGACGCGTACAAGGCCGTCTGGGACTTCTCCGGGGGTGTGGCCACGTCCCGGCACATCCCCCACGTCTCCTTCACCGGGATCGTCCACCCCGGACTCATGGGAACCGCTCCCAGCAAGTCGCTGCTGACCTCGTGGAACACCCGCGAGGCGGCACTCATCGCGACCGACCCGGACCGTGTTCCCCCGCTCGCGCTGCCGCCGCAGCCCGACTCCGCCGTCCTCGGCGGCGTTCCCACGGGCGAGTTCGACCGTATCGCCGGCGAGGCCGCCCGCACGGCTCCGCCCCGGGAGAACGGCGGCAACCAGGACATCAAGAACCTGTCGAAGGGCACCCGGGTCTTCTACCCCGTGTTCGTCGACGGAGCGAACCTGTCCGTCGGCGACCTGCACTTCTCCCAGGGGGACGGTGAGATCACTTTCTGCGGGGCCATCGAGATGGGCGGTTACATCGACCTGCGCGTCGACATCATCCGCGGCGGCATGGAGACCTATGGCGTCACGGAGAACGCCATCTTCCTGCCCGGCAACACCGAGCCGCAGTACTCCCAGTGGATCGCGTTCTCCGGAACCTCCGTCACCCTCGACGGAGAACAGAGGTACCTCGACTCGCACCTCGCCTACCAGCGGGCGTGCCTTCACGCGATCGACTACCTGACGAAGTTCGGCTACAGCCCGGAGCAGGCTTACCTCCTGCTGGGCGCGGCCCCGATCGAGGGACGGCTCTCCGGCGTCGTCGACATTCCCAACGCCTGCGCGACGGTCTACCTCCCCACGGCCATCTTCGACTTCCCCGTCGCCCCCAGCAGCGACGGACCGGTGAGGATCGACCCGGGACCGGGAGCGCCGAAGGCCTCCTTCTGAACGCGTCCGCCACCGCGAGCGACGCATGACGCACCGGCCGACGGTCACGAGACCCGTTCGTGGTGGCCGGCCGGTGCACCGCTTCCGGGTGCGCGCCCTCTATCGAGTGGCGTTGGGCACGCTCCATCGGGCCCAGGGCACGTTCCAGTCGCCGTCACCGTTGCCGGGCGCAGGCGGCTTGGCCGGGTTGAGGATCTGAACGAGATCGCCCGGCTCCACGAGGCGTAGAACCAGCGTGCGTCGGCTGCGTTCAGATGGACGCAGCAGTGTGAGTGGTTCACCTTACCGATGCCGGCCGCGTCCCATGACGCGTCGTGGACATAGGTACCGCTCCAGGTCAGATGGACCTCCCAGTGGACCGGCAGGTTGTAGTAGTCGGGGCCGACCGGGCAACCGAGGCCGGCGCCGCACGAAGTCATCTGGGCCTTCGGCGACTTGTCGAGCACCACCATGGAGCCCCCCGCGTTGACGCCACGGCGCCGGTTCGGCGCACGGTGGGACCCTGCGCAGGCACGGGATGGGGTTGCGGGGCGCGGCCGGACCCCGTCGGCCGTCTGTGCAGTCTTCGTCGCTTGGCCCCGCCGGGGTGTTGGATGGAGGGATGGACCATTCGATCACTGCATCACGGGGGAACGGGGTCGCGCCGGTGCAGGCACGGCGCGCCGGTCGGCCGCGCAGCGAGGAGGCACGCCGTGCCGTGCTCTCGGCGTGCACCGAGCTGCTGCTGGACGGTGGCCTGAGGGCGATGACGACCGACCGGATCGCCGCACGGAGCGGAGTGAGCAAAGCGACGATCTACAAGTGGTGGCCCAACAAATACGCCGTCGCCGTCGAGGCCTTCCTTTCGCAGATGTACGCGGAGTCCTCCGACCCGGACACCGGCTCCGCCCAGGAGGACTTCCGGATCGCGGTGCGCGGCATGGTCCGGTTCTACGCCGGCCCGAGCGGTCGGATCTTCGCCCAGCTGGTGGCGGAGGCGCAGAGCGATCCCGCGGTCGCTGCGGAACTGCGGGATCGCCTGGTCGGATCCCGGCGGGAAGTGGTGCGGGCCATCTGGGACCGGGGCGTGGAGCGCGGGGAACTGCGAGCGGACGTCAATCCTGAGGTCGCCATCGACCTGCTGTTCGGGCCGGCGATGTACCGGCTGGTCGCCGGGCATGCCCCGCTGGACGAGGCCTCGGCGGACGAGATCGTGCGTGCCGCGATGCGGGGTCTGGCCGAGTGACAGCGGCTCCGGCCGAGACCCCGCCCTGGGACCCTCGCCGGAGTTATCGCCTTCCTGGCGATGTCGGTACCGGTGGGGAAGACAGACGGTGATGAGCGGACCGCTGTTCGGCATACTTCTCGCCCGTACGAAAAGTTGCTCCGCCCGGCCACCGAAGTGGGGGGTCGGCGCCTACCCCCGGATGCCGCCGGTCAAAGATGCCGCATAGGACGGCTCGCCCGCATCCGCGAGCGACTGCGGGATCGCCAGCTCGCCTGCGCCGGATCCTGGGCACGGCAGGCGTCCGGGGCAGACGGATCCGGCTCGAGCACCGCCCGGGGCCGGCCGGACGCCCAGGCCTGAGACGCGCCCGGCACGAACTCGTGGATCTCTCCGGTCGGCCCGAAGGGATGGTCGTCGCTGATGCCGTGCACCGCCACCCGGCCCGACCGCACCACCCCGGGCCGGCCACCGGCTCCTCGCCCTGCAGGACACCGTCCACCAGATCGACCACGGTGAAGTCGGCGAAGCGCGGCACCACGACCCGGGCCAGCTCGTCCGCGGTCCGGGACGGGTCGAGCGTGGTGCCGACGGAGCCACCGGCGTCGTAGAGCCGCTTCAGGCGTCGGCGGGCCGCCTCCGCTTTCTCGGACAGCAGCCGCAGTTCCGGTGGAGTCCCGCAGGGTGGTCACGCCGCCCGGAGGGCCACCGGCCGAGTCCGTCGGCAGGCTGTTGACCACCAGCAGAAGATCGCCGACGGTGAGTACCTCGTCGGTGAACACGTGCCCAGGAGCCAGCTTCCGTGCCACGGCCGGCTCCAGCCCCAGTTCGGCCGTGAGCCGTCCTTCGACATCGTCGGCCAGGCCGAGCAGCCGTCGCGCCTCGTCGTTGATGACGGTGATCCGGCCCTGTGCGTCGAAGCCGATCACGCCCTCCCGGATCCCGTTCGCGGTGTCGAAGAAGTTGATTCCCGCCTCGACGGCCCGCCGGATGAAGGGGCGGGACGCCTCCTCGTCCAGGGTCCATGCGTGGTTACCGCGTTGGGGCGTGCCGTGGCTCATGCATCCGAGCACGAGCGGCGAGACGTCAAGACCGGTCGAACCGAGCTTTACGTAGCGCATGATCTCCCTAGAGGTGTCAGCTGTGTCAGCGGTGTCTCAGTCGCGCAGGGAAGCGGTTGCCGTGCGCATGGCGGTGTCCACCAGCCAGGCCGGTGGAATCAGGGGCACTTGGCCGCGGATGGCACGGTCCGCAGCGAGCCGCACTCCGGCGCCGCGGGCCGCCCGGAGCACCCGTACGCGTGGAACGGTGGAGAAGCGCGCCGGAGTCATCTCCGGGGTCCGGCATGATGTGCAGCCGCCGCGAGACCAGTGCCACTACCTTGCACGGGCCGCGCGACGCAACGAGGTCACGCCCATCACGCCCCAGAAAGCCAGGGCGACCAGCGGCAGCACGGCCGCGAGACAGGTCACGCCGCTCCAGCCGTGTGCGGCGTTCAGCGCCCCGGCCGCGCCGGAGGCGAGTGCGCCGCCGAGGAAGACCGTCGTCATGAAGACCGTGTTGATCCGCGCCCGGGCATCGGCCCGCAGGCTGTAGATCTCCCGTTGACTGAGCACCTGGTGGGTCTGCGCGGCGACGTCCAGCAGGATTCCCGCGAGGGCGAGGAGTACCACGCTGTCCTGTCCCAGGTCGGCGAGAACCATGGTGCCGGAGGCGAGCAGCAGCGCGATGCGCCTCCCCGTCGCGCCGTGGCCGCGGTCCCCGATCCAGCCCGCGAGCGGAGCGGCGGCCGCGCCTCCCGCGCCCACCAGGGCGAAGACGGCGACGCCGAGCTGACTGAACCCGTGCCGATGGACGAGGACGAAGGGCACTGCGGTCCAGAAGCTGCTGAAGGCGCCGAACATCAGGGCCTGGCAGACGGCGGCTCGCCTCAGCACTGGTTCCTCGCGCCACAGCCGGACGACGGACACCATCAGCCCGCGATATCCGGTGTCGTGCGCCGGGCGCCGTTCGGGCAGGACCCGCATCAGGAGGGCGGAGAGGGCGACCATGAGCACGGCGGAGACCAGGAAGATGGTCCGCCAGCCCCAGGCGGCCGCGACAAGGCTCGAGAGGGTACGGGCGAGCATGATGCCGAGGAGCAGCCCGCTCATCACGGTGCCGAGGTACCGGCCACGCTCCTGCTCCGGCGCGAGGTGCGCAGCGTAGGGGATGAGGATCTGCGCGACCACCGAGGTCATCCCGACCAGCACCGACATGCCCAGGAACAGTCCGAAGGACGGGGCGAGGCCGGCCGCGAGCAGGGCGGCGCCGGTCACGAGCAGAGTGCGGGAGGCCAGCGCCCGGTTCTCCAGCAGGTCCCCGAGCGGCATCAGGGCGACGATGCCGAGGGCGTAGCCGAGCTGGGTGAGGGTCACCACCAGCGAGGCTGCGCCCTGGCCGACCCCGAAGGTCGAGGCGATCGGGGTCAGCAGAGGCTGCGCGTAGTAGATGTTCGCGACCGCCAGCCCGGTGGCCACTGCGAGGAGGAGGATCACCCGGCGAAGTGCCGCTGCGGAGAGCGCTGGTGGGGCGGTGCCCTGTTTCTCGTGGGTGGTCGTCTGTCGTCTGATGTTGGCCGCGCCGTGCACGTGGAGGATGCCTCCGAGTTCGTCCTGGGGTGCCGTTGCCGACCTGGAAGTGGTGGCGGGCGCAAGGACGGGCGCCGCCACCGTCTGTGGCCTGAAGCTGCGTACGTGCCTAGTACTACAGGGATAGATCTCTGTGGGTGGTTGCGGCAAGATTGTCTTCCGTGAGTGCGCAAGATCTGGTCGAGGACGAGTTGGCGGCGGAGGACCTCCAGGCCCTGGATACGGAGTTCGAGGCAGTGTGCGCCCGGA
>NZ_JBVHHL010000080.1:0-27541 GCF_055561075.1 Streptomyces sp. NPDC022910 | reverse complement strand
GGCGAGTACTTACTGGGTGGTGCCACGTCTTGCCTCTCGTTTCCTTACGTAGAGATCCTATTGGGTCCCTGTCCGGAAACTTCGGGGCACCTCAGTCGTTTGGTCAACCGATGGCGCTATGCCGTCAGCGGGTTGACGTTTGATTGAGATCAAGGCGGCGTCGTCGTCGAGTCGGCCGCCGACGTGGTTAAGAAGGTCGCCGCGGAGGTGGTTGAGGAGTGCCGTGGGATGGCGGTGGTTCTGGTGGGTGAGTCGTTTGGCGAGCGGGTAGAACTCGCCGTCGGTATTGCGGGCTTCGATGGCACCGTCGGTGTAGAGGAGGAGGATGTCTTCGGCGCGTAGGGCGAAAGTGTCGAGGTGAAAGGTGGTTTGCACCAATGCGCCCAGTCCCAGCGGGGGCGCGGGTTGGCCGGCTTCCAGGGCCACGACGTCGTGCGCTCGTAGGAGTAGCGGTGGGGGGTGTCCGCAGGTGACGCTCCGCACGAGGGGCTCGGCGTCGGGGATTTCGAGGAGAGTGGCGGTGACGAACGCCTCTTCGGTCTGTTCGGGGCTCACTGCTTCGGATGCGTTGCTGCGGACACTTGAATCCAGGTAGGCGGCGAGTTCCGGCAGCGTGGTCAGCCGGCGGGCGGCGTCGCGGAACGTGCTGATGGTGTGGGCAGCGATGCCGACCGCCGCCAGGCCCTTGCCTCGAACATCGCCGATGATCAACCGTGTCCCCGTGGGCGTGCGCACGGCGGCGTAGAGATCTCCGCCGATGCGTGCTTCATCCTCTGCCGCCAGGTACGTCGAGGCCAGGCGAAGGGGGCCGAGTCGGTGGGGGAGGGGAGGCAGTATGGCGCGTTGCGCGGCCTCGGCGACTGCGCGCAGCTGGACCAGCTTTCGCTGTCCATGTTCCGTCAGGTACCGGAGGATCACGACGGCCACCGAGGTCGCAATGAGGGCAGCCGCCTGTGGCGGGTTCACCGATTGGCGGACTAGGAAGATGGCCATCAAAGCCGACACGGCCATGATGGCGACAAGTGAGGTCACCCGGGAGCTCGCGTACCAGGAAGTGAGTACAGGCACCATGATCAGCAAGTCGCCGAGATGAACTGCGCCAGGCACCCGAAGATCGATGAGCGTGATCGCCAGAATGAACAGCAAGGCGACTGTCAGCACGGATCGTGGTTGCGGCAAGGTGCGCGAGAGAACGAGTGACGGCCTCGCTCGGTGACGCATCAGGTGTGGCTCCTGCACGCAACCTGGAGCCGTACACGCAGGGTCGCGGAACGTGAATGCCATGTGCTGCTCCCTCTAGGATCATATCCTCGGTTCTGATGGTTCCATCAATTAAAGCGGACATATATGGGCATGCAAGGTCATGTGCGGCAGGTCACAAGCATTGTGGATGCCGACCGGGCTTGATCAGGGCGAGTCTCCGCCGCTGGGGTGACGACTGACCCGCCGTCCCTCGTGGTGCACGGTGCCGAGCGGTCGACGTAGCGACTTTGGTCGGGAGCTGCTTTGGCGCGAGTGATCATGGCCCCGTAAGCTTCCGGCGCGTCGGGCAGTCTGTGGACCTGCCCGGCGCTGGCGCTGATCGTGGCCCTCGCTGCGGTAGACATCGGCATCGGCACCAGTGTTCATCTGGGCCCGCTGCTGGTCATCGCGCCGACCTTGATCGCCGCCTTCGCCAGCCCGCGGCTGACCGCTCTGGTCGGGGCTCTGGCGGAGGTTGCCTTGGTGATCATCGCGATTTTCCACGGCGGGCTGACCACGACCAACCACGTGGCACAGCTGATCGCCTTGGCTGTGCTGTCAGCTCTGGTGGTCTTCGTCCGCTATGTGCGGGAGCGGCATGCCCGGGAGCTGAGTCGGTTGCGGTCGGTGGCTGAGACGGCGCAGCGGGTTCTGCTGCGGCCTCCACCGCGGCGGATCGGGCCGTTGCGGGTGGCCTGGCTGTATCTGGCCGCCGAGGACGAGGCCCAGATCGGGGGCGACCTGTTGGCGGTCGCCCGCGCTGATCACCCCTGCACCCGGGTACTCATCGGTGACGTACGAGGCCATGGTCTGGCCTCCGTCGGCGAAGCATCGGTGGCGATGAGTGCGTTCCGTGAGGGCGCGCACCGGTACCCCCTCCTTGCCCGAGCTGGCCACCGCCGTCGAGGAGAGCATCTGCCGGAACCTGGAGGAGGTCGCCGACACCGCAACCGACTCCGGCGAGCACTTCACCACCGCCTCATGATCGACATCCCCGATCAGGGCCCACACGCTGAAATGCTCAACTGCGGCCATCCGCCGCCCCGGCTGATCCGCGGTGACCAGGTATCTGCCCTGAACTCCCGCCGTCCCGCACCCCCATTGGGCCTGCGTGCCCTGTGCGTACTCAACGACCGGACCGACTGGTTCGCATTGGAACCGGGCGACATGCTGCTGCTCTACACCGACGGTGTGATCGAAGCCCGCTCACCGACCGGAGCCTTCTACCCGCTCGCCGAACGCGTCGCCTCCTTCCCCGCCTCAAGCCCCGACGCCTTGCTGCACCACATTCACCGCGACCTGCTCGCGCACACCGGCGAGCAGCTCACCGACGACGCCGCTTTCCTGATCATCGAACGCACCCCGTCACACCATCTGCATCGGCCGCTCCTCGCGTCCCATGGCGACGGTCGCACTCGTCCACAGCCAGCTGGCCGTCACGGTCTGGCCGGCTGAACACGTTCCGCGCATTCCCTCACCCCGACGAGCGAGTTTCGCCGGTTGCCCGTGGTTGGAGAAGGAAGCCGAGACCCACGTCCGCGCACTCAAGTGCCCGCCAGGTCTCGGAGCGACGGCGTTCGAAGCGATTCCAGCAGGACTGACATCGGCCTGCCTGACGCCCCCGTCCGGCGCGCAGCGGCGGACGGCATGTACCCGCTGCGTGACCCGCTCCGCCTACCGCCCCGGGTGGCAGCGCCTCACCTTCCGCATCAGCGGCCTGGCCGCGACGGGCGGCGCCGGCTACTGGGCGCTGTGGGAGAACCGGGACTCCACCATCGCCACCGCCCGGGAGGTATGGGAGAACCCCGATCCGGCCCTCGCCGCCCTGCAGACCGAGGGATCGGCGCGGCCTCCGCCGCGCCCACGGCCGCGGCCTCCGCCGCGGCCGTGGGCGGCGTCGCGTACGGGCTCCTGACCCGCAAGCGCCGCGAGTTCATGCGCGAGTGGGTGACGCCCCTGCACGAGGCGATCGCCGTGCCGCTGGGCATCTCGGAGCTGACCGACCCGCGCCGCTACCTCCACATCCCGCGCAACTTCTCCGACGACGACGCAGAGATACGCATCGACGTGCCCACCCACATGCGGTTCAACGAGGACCTGGTCGCCACCTCATCGTCAAGAAACTCGCCCTGGAGAACGTCTCCTTCACCTGGCGCCGCGCGGGCCACGACACGCACGTCATCGTCAAGAAGCGGCTGGCCCCGCCCAAGGTGCTGCGTCTGTCCGACCCCGGCGTGCGCGAGATCCTGGCGAAGATGCCCGAGTCCGCACCGCTCATCGGGCTCGGAGCGGGCAAGAAGAAGGTCTCCGTTGACCTGGACCACGACTCCCCGCACGTCCTGATCTCCGCAGGCACCGGCGGGGCAAGTCGACCATCCTTCGCTGCATCACGCCAGTTCATACACAACGGCGCCCTCGCCTACGTCCTGGACTTCAAGCGGATCTCCCACACCTGGGCGCGCGGCGTTCCCGGCGTCACCTACTGCCGGGACATCGCCGAGATAGCGCGGGTTGCGGACCGGCGCTGCTCACATGGGTGCGGTGAGCCCAAAGCACACCCGGGCGATCCTTATCGAAGCCGGCTGGCGCAGGATGGTCGGCGGCCAGGCGGACATGATCACGGACATTGCGCTCGGCCTCGCGGCGGCCGGTTGCGTCGACTGACGCGAGTGATCGGTGCGGTGGCTGTGGCGGCCCGGCGGGGCCGGTGTCACCGCTGTCCACGTCAGAGGACGGACGGCGGTATCAGCGGCTCGTGTCGGCGTCGCCGTCGTCGTTCGGAGGGTCTTCCTGTCTCCTGCCGCCCGGAGGGGAGCCGTTGCCGTGCTCTTCCAGCAGCTCGAGGAGCGCCGCGTCCGCTCTTTTCTGGTCCTCCTTCGTCAGTTCGACCGGTGCGTTGTTGTAGACGGTGTAGCGATCTGGATCGATGATGTTGGCGGCCCTCAGGATGAACGTCAAAAGGGGGCGCCATCCCTTGCGGTGGCCGACCCGCACCTGTATCTGGGCCTTGTAGTCACGGGCCTGCGGGAGGAATCCGGAAAACGGTGCCTCGAACTCGAGGAAGAGTTGTTGCGCTTCTCTGCCGGGCACGACGAATCCGGCGGGCAGCTTCGTCTCCTCGTCCGGCCCCGGTTGGAGGCGGGACGGGGAGGACACCCACAGCAGGGGCAGATGAGAGGCGGGCTCATCGGGGAAGGTCAGGATGAGGTCCTGCACGACGATCGGTTTGGGACCGGTGTTGTGCAGGACGAGCGGCAGTCGTAGGCGTGCCGTGGAACCGTGGACGATGGCCGCGAAGGAATGAGGTTCCCACGCCTGCAGGCGTCCCTGTCGGGCGTTGAGCCACCAGAACGACGCGACGGTGAAGAGCAGTGCGCAGGCTGATACCACACTGGCGCCGGTAAGCGATGAGGACGCGATCTGATCCGCCGCGACCATCAGCGGAACCACACACTCCAGTGTGCCAGTCCCGCGGTGGGCTCGCTCACACCAGTGGCCGCCGACCATCCCCCGGAACGGGTCAGAGGTCGGCGAGGAGTACGAGATACCAGGCGACCAGGGCCGCGCATGTCACCGCGGGGAGGAGCTTGCGCACCCCGTCGCCCTTGCGTACGTGCGTGGTCACGGCACCGGCGAGCAGCATCAGCAGCCCGATACCGGCCAGCCCGCCGCACAGCGGTACGACCGGGCTGAGGGCCACGCCGATGGCGCCCGCCAGCTCCAGCGTGCCGATGACCCGGTAGGCCGCGGTGGTGAAGCCGGCGTGGGCGGCCAGCTCGGGCATCGGACCCAGGGCCAGAATCTTGACCGCGCCCAGCAGGGCGAAGATCAACGCGATGAGACAGGTCAGCAAGGCGGAGAGGATCACGAGACGCCCTCGGGGGTGTGCGAACGACGGGCCTGGCGGCGTTCGGCTCCCAGGCCGGCGAAGTACGCGATCAGGTCGGGGTTGTCGACCGCGGACGGGTTGAGGACCTGCTCGGCGGGTGCGCCCTGGAGGAGGCGCTTGACCGGGACCTCGAGCTTCTTGCCGGTCTTCGTGTGCGGGATGGCCGGCACGGCGAGGATCTCGTCGGGGACATGGCGGGGTGAGGCGCCGGTGCGGATCGCGTCGCGGATCTTCTCGGACAGGGACTCGTCCAGACCGACCCCGTCGGCCAGGACCACGAAGAGTGGCATCCAGTAGCCGCCGTCGGGTTCCTCCGCACCGATGACGAGGGCCTCGGCGATCTCAGGGAGGCGTTCGACGATGTCGTGGATGTCGGCGCTGCCCAGGCGTACGCCGTTGCGGTTGAGCGTGGCGTCGGAGCGTCCGTGCACGATCACCGAGCCGAGGGAGGTGAGGGTGATCCAGTCGCCGTGCCGCCACACGCCCGGATAGGCGCCGAAGTAGGCGTCGCGGTAGCGGCTGCCGTCCGGGTCGTTCCAGAAGTACAGCGGCATCGACGGCATGGGCCGGGTGACGACCAGTTCGCCGACCTGGTCGACGACCGGCCGTCCCGCGCCGTCGTACGCCGCGAGCGCCACGCCGAGGTTGGGAGCCGACAGTTCACCCGCCCACACCGGGGTGGTGGGGGCGCTGCCGGCGAAGCCGGAGACGACGTCCGTGCCGCCGCTGGTGGAGGCCAACTGGACGCCTGCGCCGACGTGGTCGCGGACCCAGGGGTAGGCGGAGGCGGGCAGGGCGGAGCCGGTGCACCCGATGACGCGGATCGCCGACAGGTCGTGCACGGCGGGGTCGACGCCGAGCTTGGCCATGGCCAGCAGGTACTGGGGGCTGGTGCCGAAGACGGTGACCTTGTGGCGGGCCGCCAGCTCCCACAGGACGTCCGGGCGTGCCACCGGCGCGGGGCTGCCGTCGTAGGTGCAGGTGGCGGCGCCGGTGAGCAGGGTGGAGACGACCAGGTTCCACATCATCCAGTGGGTGGTGGTGTACCACAGCAGGCGGTCTCCGACGCCCAGGTCGCAGTGCAGGCCGAGAGTCTTGAGGTGTTCCAGCAGGACGCCTCCGTGACCGTGGACGATGCCTTTGGGCAGGCCGGTGGTGCCGGAGGAGAAGACGATCCACAGCGGGTGGTCGAACGGAACCGGGGTGATGGTGAGGTACTCGGTGCGGGTGGCCGCGTCCTGCCAGGGAATCGTCAGTCCCGAGGTGCGGGTCTCGGGCCAGGCGAGGCCCACGTGGTTCACGAGGACTGTGGCCTTGAGTGTGGGCAGGGCGCCGGCCAGGTCGAAGGAGGCGGCGCGGCGGTCGTGCGCGGTGCCGTTGAAGAGGTAGCCGTCCGCCGTGATGAGCACGGTCGGTTCGAGCTGGGCGAAGCGGTCGGCTGCGGCCTTGGGTGCGTAGTCCTGGCCGCACACCGACCACACCGCGCCCAGGCTGGCGGTGGCGAGGAAGGCGATGATCGCGTGGGGGGTGTTGGGCAGGTAGCCGACCACCCGGTCGCCCTTTCCGACACCGAGTTCGCGCAGGGTGGCCGCGACGGAGGCGACCTGGGCGCGCAGCTGCCGGCCCGTGATCTCGTAGCCGGCTCCGGTCTCGTCCAGCGCGGTGATAGCGGGGGCGTCCGGGTGCAGGTTGCGCAGCGCGTGGTGGGCGTAGTTGAGGGTGGCGCCGGGGAACCAGCGGGCGCCGGGCATGGTCTCCTCGGCCAGCACCCGCTCGTACGGAGTGGTGGCGTCGATGTCGAAGTACTCCCACACCGCGGCCCAGAATCCTTCCAGGTCGGTGATCGACCAGCGGTGCAGGGCCTGGTAGTCGGTGGGGTCCTGGAGCTCTTGGGCGTGATGGTGCCGGGCGGCCCAGCGGGCGAAGTCCGCGATGCGGCTGTTGGCGGCCGCCTTCGGGTCCGGAGGAAGGAAGGGCTCCGGATATGGGGTGGCGCGTGGGGTGGTCATGGTGCGGGGCTCCTCGTCAGGGGGCGGGCCGGGCTTCGGTGGGGCGGCGGGCGGTGTGCAGCAGCGGGGCCCAGGCTGCGGTGTCGGTGAAGTCGCCGGCGCCGGTGGGGACGGTGTCCAGTACGACGCGGTCGGGGCGCAGCAGGACGGCGTCGGTGCGGCCGCGGGCCAGCCAGGCGGCCAAGGTGCCGTCGTCGTCCAGGTCACCGACGTGGACCGTGGGCGCGCCCAGTGCCGTGGCCACGCCTGCCATCTGCGCGGTCGGCGGCACGGCGGTCAGGACGGCGAAGGAGTCGCCGAGGACGTCGTCGAGGCGCAGGCGTCGGCCGGTCTGCAGGATCCAGGGTTGAGGGCAGAAGGTGCCTGCCAGGGAGCGCCCGGTCAGGCGGGGGCGGCGCCGTACGAGTGGACCGGCGGTCAGGGCGGGGCTGAGGTCGCGGCTCACCGCCGCGGTCACACCGGGGAGGCGGCAGGCCGCGCCCACGACGGCCCGGCGGAGCGCCGCTCCGCGGTCCTGTCCGCCGGTCATGGCCCAGCCGACGGCGACCGCGAGGCGGATCATGTGGCGGGCGTGCGGCTTGCGCTCCTGCTCGTAGGTGTCCAGCAACCGGTCGTCCGCGCCCTGCTGGAGGACGCGGGCGAGTTTCCAGGTGAGGTTGCGGGCGTCGCGCAGGCCCGCGCACAGCCCCTGCCCGATGAAGGGCGGGGTCAGGTGGGCGGCGTCACCGAGCAGGAAGAGGCGTCCGCGGCGCCACCGGTCGGCGAGGCGGGCCCGGAAGGTGTACTGCGCCTGCCGGATCACCTCAAAGTCATCGTCCAAGGACCCGTCAGACGGCAGGTGCACCCAGGGGGCGACCAGCTCGCGCAGGCGTTCCAACCCCTGTGGGCCGTCCAGGGCGGCGTCCTCGGCCATCCGAAACTCCCAGCGGTAGCGGTCCTCGCCGACGCGCATGAACGTGGCCGGCCGGGTGGGGCAGCAGACCTGCTCGGCGCCTTCCCAGGTCCACACCGGAAGGCTGGTGCGCACGTCGATGACCCGCCAGCTCTCTTCGAAGTGCAGGTCCTCCCATACGGCGCCGATAGCGTCACGGGTGATGCTGCCTGCTCCGTCGCAGCCGAGGACGGCGTCGGCCCACACGTGTTCGTCCTCGTCGTTGCCGTCGCGGCGGAAAGTAACCCGGACCGGACCCGTCGGAGCGTGTGATCCGCCGGCGTCCTGGGTGACCGACACGACCTCCAGCCCGCCCCACAGCTCGCACTCCGGGCGGCGCTTGAGGGCGGCGCGCAGCAGGCGTTCCAGCTCGGGCTGGTCGAACATGCTGGTTTGTGGGAAGCCATGGTGTCCGTGCAGGGACCGCGCAAACTCGGCGATCACGTGGCGCCGGGGGTCCAGCAGCCGCAGGCCCGGTGCCGGGCGCGCGACGGCGGCGAACTCCTCGTGAACACCGACACTCTGCAGGATCCGGCGAACCTCGTCGTCCACGACGACCGCGCGCGGCAGGGGGTAGATGTCCCTATGGCGTTCCAGGAGCACGCTGTGCACTCCGCGCTGGGCAAGCAGGAGCGCGGCCGTGACCCCCACGGGCCCCGCGCCGATGATCACCACCGGCCTTCGGTTTGTGGCGCTCACCTCGCGTCCGCCACAGGGGTCCGCTGCTCGCCGAGGTCGATCCGCCCGTCCGAGGTGGCGATCGTTGCGGTCACGACGTCACCGGAGTGCAGGTACAGGGGGTTCTTGGCCTGGCCTTTGAAGAACGCTTTCCACTTCAGCGCGGGCGGCAGCAGCGCGGCGATCTTCTCGACCGGCTTGGGCGGGGCCTTCAGGGCGGTGCCGCCGGGGGTACCGGTCAGCAGCAGGTCGCCTGGGTCGAGGGTCTGGAAGCGGGCGAGCAGGGTGAGCGCCTGCGCGGGCCGCACGATCATGTCGGCCAGGGTGCGGTCCTGACGCGTTACGCCGTTCACCGACAGCCGCAGTCGCAGGTCGATCAGACGGTCAAAGTCCTCCGGCTCCAGCAGGGCCAGGTACGGCCCCGTCGGGGTGAAGGTCGGGTAGGACTTGCTCTCGTAGAACTGGGTTTTGGTCAGCTGGACGTCGCGGGCGCTGACGTCGTTGGTGAGGACGAGCCCGGCGACGTACGAAGGAAGGTCCTGCTCCTTCACAACTGTGCCCACCGGGAGCGTCGCGCCCATGACGAGGCCGAGTTCGACTTCGTAGTCGAGGAAGTTCACGTGTGCCGGGCGGAGGATCGTGTCGTGCGGGCCGCTGACCGAGCCGGACGCCTTGCGGAAGAAGGTGGGCGGGATGTCGCCCGTGAAGCCCGAGTCCTTGGCGTGGCTGCGGTAGTTGACCATCTGGGCGACCACTCGGCAGGGGGTGGTGACCGGGGGCAGCGCCACCAGGTCGGCGACGGGCGTGCCGCGCTCGCCGGAGGCGGCGGCCTCCCGGACGGCGGCCCGGTCGGCGAGCAGTTCGGCGGTGGTGACCGCCTTGGTCTCGATGCGGACGGCGCGCTTGTCTCGGACGGCCCACCAGCCGTCGGGGGTGCGCAGGACGTTGGTGCTCATGAGCTCATCGCTTTCATCAGGCCCAGCAGGCGTGCGGGGTCGAGTTCGTTGTCGCCGCGCAGGGCCGTCATGACCTCGCGGAGCTTGGCGGGGGAGGGGTTGGCGCCCAGGAAGTCGCGGGTGACGGGCGGGCCCCACTGGGCCAGGCCGCTCGCCGACATCGGCGCCCATCCGGGTTCCAGGTCGCAGGAGAACAGGTCGCCGTCGGCGAAGTGCTCCAGCATGAAGCGGTCGGGGTCGCGCCAGTAGTCGAAGAGCTGGCTGCCCTGGATGTGCCGGCCGATGCCCCAGCTGCGCCGGTAGCCGCGCTCGGCCAGGTACTCCCCGCCGGCGGCGAGCGCATCGAGGTCGGTGACCTGGTAGGCGGAGTGGACGTAACCGGTACCGGGTCCCAGGTGCAGGGCGAGGGTGTGGTGGTCCACGGGCAGGCTGCCTTGGTCGCAGCGGATGAACGCCATGGTCGGCCCGCGCCCGCGCTGGCCGTCCAGGAACAAGAAGTCGGACACGATCATCCCGAGGGTGTCCAGATACCAGTCCAGGGCACGCATGAACACCCGCGTCTCCAACACGACGTGCCCGAGCCGTTGTATACGCGACGGCTCGCGGGGCGGCCGCTGGGTGGCGTTCGTACGGCGGTGCTCGGTGCCGGTGTTGAGGATCAGCGGCTGCTGCTCGGGCAGAGCGGGCAGCTGCTCGGCGCAGTGCACGACCCGCACCGGGAAGCCGGAGGGATCCAGCAGGGCGACCGCCTGTCCGCCACCGGGGACGTCGATGTCCCGGACGTCACTGCCGGTTGCGCGGGCAAGGCGGTCCAGATCGGCCCGTTCGGCCGCGCGGAACGCAGGCCCGAGGAAGCGGGACGCCTGCCCCCGCCGGATGACCATGCATGGTGAGCCCCCGAAGGTACCGCGCAGCCACAGTTCCCGCTCGGTGCGGGCGGCGATCGCGAACCCGAAGTCCCGGGCGAACACCTCGGCCCGGTCCAGGTCAGGCTTCTCGAACTCCAGCCAGGTCAGGTCCGCCACCTTGATGACGGGGTTCCGGGACCGGCCGGGGTGCTCACCGCGCAAGGCGCCCAGCTCGCTGTGGAGATCTTGATGGGGCGTCTGCAGATCAGCCCTGTTAACGGGGGTGTGGGACATGGTGTCCTCCAAGCAACACTGCCGTAATGAGGAAATCATCAACTTTGCTGTTGCTGACCGTCAATAGAGCAGACCCAAATATTTGATGGAAACGTCAGTCATGCCGGTGTCATCGGAACGGGCGCTACACTCGGTCCTATGCCGACGTCAGCCCCACCCCGCAACCGCTTCGAACGGCGCCGCGCCGAGACCCGTCAGGCACTCATCCGCGCGGCCCGGCAGATCCTCGCGGAAACCGGGGACACCAGCGCCAGCATCCAGGCCATCGCCGAGCGCGCGGATGTCGGTTTCGGCTCCTTCTACAACCACTTCGAGTCCAAGACGGAGCTCTTCGACGCGGCGGTGACGGACGCGCTGGAGGAGTTCGGCCAGGTCATCGACGAGCATGTCCAAGGGATCGAGGACCCCGCCGAGTTGGTTGCGGCGGGTTTCCGCCTCACCGCCCGGCTGGCCGACTCCCACCCCGAACTCATGCGAATCCTGCGCGACCGCGGCCTGTCCCACATCCACTCCGAGAGTGGCCTGTCGCCACGAGCACGTCGCGATCTGGAACGCGGCATCGCCTCGGGCCGCTTCACCGCTGCCGACCCCACCACAGCCCTGTCCGCCCTGGGCGGCACCCTGCTGTCGCTGGTGGCGTTGAGGCTGGGACGCCCCGACCTCGACGGCGACGAGGCCGCCTCCGACCTGGCGGAGATGGTCCTGCGTATGCTCGGGCTCCCGCCGGAGGACGCGCACGAGGTCACTCGGCGCCCGCTGCCCGATCTCGTCTGAGGGTCCGGATTGGCGCGCCGCCGCTGGCCAAGTCGGCTGGGCCCCGTGCTACGGCACCGTTGCCCTGCAGGCCGGGGCGTAGGAGATCCACGAGGTCGTGGTCACCGATGACACTTGGCGGCCCAGGCTTGCGACCTGTGACGGTGTCATTGGCCAAGCTCCACGGCGTTATCGCCAGTCCGACGGGACATAGCGTCGCCACGGCGAGGCTCCGGCCGTCTTGGAATGAGCGCCCGCCCCGCTCGGCGGGATGCACGGCGGTGCGGGAGCCCTCCCATGGGTGCCGGGCGGCATGGGGCCAGCGCCGCCCGAGATGCACTCACGGGCGCTGCTGCTGGACGTGCCAGTCACCCCCGAGAGCTGCTCCAGTGCTCCTCGAGGGTGGCGGCGACCTCGGCCGGCTTCTGGATCGGCGTCCAGTGGCTGCTGTCCAGCCTCAGAAAACGGGTGGCGCGCACGGAAGCGGCCATCTTCTCGCCGAAGTCGACGGGGCAGACTGGGTCGAACGCCCCCCAGAACACCAGGGACGGTCCGGTCAGGTCCGCCAGATCCGGTTCCCACTCCGCACCGACCGTCAATGCGGAGCGGTACAGCTTGAGAATGCTGTCGCGCATGGTCTCGTCCACGCGGTCGGCCGTCTGTTCGGCCAGCTCAGCCGGGATCTGGAGGTTGTCGGTTAGGTCCTTGGCGAACGCGCCGGGGTCGTACTCCTTGGCCCAGCGGTCGCCCGCGACCGGGTCCTGCCACAGCTTGGCCAGTGGATGCCAGACGTACTCGGCGCTGACCGGACCGTTGCTGCCGGTCCACGTGCGGATCAGATCCGGCCGTACGGAAGCCACGCGCGCGGTGAGGAGACAGCCCCAGTCATGGCCGACCAGGTCGACCGGCTCGCCGATTGCCTCCAACCGCTCGATGAGCCAGGAGACGTACTCCTCCTTGGTGCAGTGGAAGCCCTCGGGGCGCGGCGAACCGAAACCGGGCAGGTCCCAAGCCTCCACGTCGCTGCGGGTCAGGTGCTCGCGAACGCCGTCCCACACGTGGTGGGTGTCGGGTACGCCGTGGATCAGAATGGCAGGCATGAATGAACTCCTACAAGGAGAGATATTTTTATTGAGAAGCGAAGAAACGGCACAGAGCGGGTAAATAGGCCGAATCCTCGTGCCGCGGGCCAGGGCCTTCGCCCACGTGGACGGGACCGAGTGGCACGGCACTTCCTGCCTGAGGCGTTTCGATCCACACTGGTCAACGAGTCGGTACAGCTGTCCCGACCGGGGTGACCACCAGTACCGCGCAGCCAGGCGGCGCTCCGGTCATGTCATGGCTGCATCTGGCTGCAGCACAGACACCACTTGGTCATGCAACACGGCTCGAACCCGGCGTGATGCGGTCTGCGGTGCTACGCCGGCGGCGACGAGGAACGCGGTCGCCGCGGCCTCACCCGTGGGGTCCGCCCAGGTGGACGTGGTGTTCTCCTCGGCGAGGGCCAGCATCAGTGCTTCCAGCGCTTGTGCGAGGACGGGCGCGGGGACGTGGTTCGCGAACACGCCTTCGTGCTGGCCACGTCGTATGGCCGCGATGGCCTCTTGGCGGGCAGGTGCCAGGGTGGCGCGGATGGCCTCCTCTCCGAGGTGGCGGCGACCGAGGGAGATGAGCATGCGGTACTGGTCGCCCACCGCCCATGCCGCCAGGGCCATCCGCGCCATCTCCTCCAGCGGATCAGCGCCCGGGATGCGTGTCATGGCGAACGCTTGGCGAAGCGCCTGGGCTGCTTCCTGCGCCAACTCGGTGATGAGCGCTTGCCGGTTGGAGAAGTGTCCGTAGAAGGTGCGCCGCGCGAGGCCGGCAGCCACAGCGATGCTGTCGAGACTTGCGTCGGGGTCGTCCCGCAGTTTCCGCCGAGCGGTGGCGAGGATGCGTTGACGGTTCGCGCGAGCGTCGCTGCGCTGCGGTGCGCGGCCCGGGGCGTCGGTCGTCTGCATGGTTGTGTCTCTCCACGGTTGCCGGAAAGCCGTGGGCGCCGGTGTTCCCTCACGCACCGGCGCCCACTCACCCCTGCCCAGGGTGGCTTGTCGTCCTGCTGACGGGTGTCAGGGGACGAGGATGAGGCGGATCGGGTCGCCGATCTTGTTCTCGAGACGGTGGACGGCGTCGGCCGCGTCGACGAGCGGGATGTGATCCGTGATGGACGGGGCGAGGTCGAGGCGTCCGGCCGCGGTCAGCTGCACCAGCTCGGAGACGGACTCGGGGAAGCCGCCGTAGTGGCCGCGCACCTGCTTCTGCAGGTAGTTGAAGGTCAGGCCCTCGGTGATGGTGAGCGGCCTGGGGGTGATGCCGACCAGGATGAGAGAGCCGCCCAGGCCGAGCACGGAGGCGGCCTGGTCGCGGACGGCGGGTACACCGGCGCAGTCGAAGGCGAAGTCCAGGCCCCGTCCGCCGGTGGCTGCGCGGACCTGGTCGGCGAAGTCGGGGGCTGCCGGGTCGAGCGCGAGGTCCGCGCCGAACGCCAGGGCGCGCTCGCGGGCGCTGGGCAGCGGGTCGACGGCGATGATCGGGGCGGCGCCGACCAGGCGGGCGAGGCGTACGTTGTGCGCACCGACTCCGCCCACGCCCCACACCCCGACGGACTGGGCGGCACGGACGCCCGCGGTGGCGACGACGGCGGCGTAGGGGGTGGAGACCGCGTCGGGGATGATCGCGGCCTGGTCGAAGGGGAGGCTGTCGGGGATGGGGATGAGGGTGTCCTCGCGGGCGATGACGTACTCGGCCCAGCCGCCGTCGTAGTCGATGCCTGCGGTGAGCATCTGGGTGCAGGGGCGGTTGCGCACGCATCCGGCGCACGTGCCGCAGGTCTTGCCGGCCTCCAGGGTGACGCGGGTGCCGACGGGCAGGCCGCGCTTGAGGTCGGGGCCGAGCGTGTGGATGACACCGGAGACCTCGTGGCCGACGGTGATGGTGTCGGAGGTGGCGAACAGCGGGACGAGGGAGCCGTCGAGGAGGTGGACGTCGGAGAGGCAGACGCCGGCGGCCTTGACCTCGATGAGGACCTCGCCCGGGCCCGGCACGGGGATCGGGACTTCCTCCACGGCGAACTTCTTGCTGTCCAGGTGGAAGCGTCCGGCGAGCATGGTGTCCATGACGGTCTGCTTTCTTGAGAGGCACCGCCCGGTGGTTCGGGCCAGTGGGTGCTGTGTGGTGTCTGGGGGCTTCTGGTGGCCGGGAGGCGTACGGCCGGCAGCGGGGGTTGCCGCACGCCTCCCGGCGGCTGATGGTCACACGCTGTGACGGCGTTGTGACGGTCAGGCGAAGACGTCCTGCTGGTAGCGCTCGTCGGCCTCCAGCTGGGCGAGCCACTGCTGGGCGGTCTCGTCGTCGCTGCCGGTCTTCTGGCGGTGGATGGCGGCGAGGGCCTCGCGGACGGCGGGGGCCATGCGGCGGCCGTCACCGCAGACGTAGACGTAGGCGCCGTCCTGGATGGCCTGCCACACCGTGTCGGCGGCGTTGGCGATGGCGTTCTGCACGAACCGGGCCGGGTGGCCGGTCACCGCGGAGTAGGCGGTGTGCACCTGGGCGATGCCGGCCTGCTCCCAGGTCTGCATCTCCTGGCGGTAGAAGTAGTCGTGCTCCGGGTGGCGGCAGCCGACGAAGACCTGCGACAGGCCCACCTGGGTGCCGTTCGCGTGCTGTGTCGCCCGCTCCTCCAGGAAGCCGCGCAGCGGCGCGATGCCGGTGCCGGGGCCGATCAGGATCAGCGGCGTGGCGGGGTCGGCGGGCGGGGCGAACGTCGGGGAGGGCACGCGGACGTAGCCGTAGACGACGTCTCCGGGCTCGAGGCCGGCGATGTAGGAGGAGCAGGTACCGCGGTACTGGCCGTCGCCGGACAGGGCCGGGCCTTCCAGCAGGCCGACGGTCAGGCGCACGTGGCGCGGGTTGGCGGACGGTGCGGAGGAGATGGAGTAGAAGCGGGGACGGATGGGGCCCATCATCTCCAGGAACACGGCCAGCGGCAGTTCGACGGCCGGGAAGCGCTCCAACAGGCCCAGGACGGAAATGCGCTTGCCGAGGATCTCCTTCTGGTAGCGCTCCTCGGCCTCCTCGGTGTCGGCGGTGTACGCCTGGAGCTGCGGCCGGGTCCACGGGCACTCGGTGTACTCGGCCAGCGTCTGGATCTGGGACCGGGTGGCCACGTCCTGCAGCTCCAGGAACTCGGTGAGCAGGATGCCGGCGGTGACCGGCGTGCCGACCGGCAGGTGGGTGCGGCCACCGGCCGGCTGGTCGAGCCGGAGCACCTGGTCGTACTCGACACCGAGCCGCCTCAGCGCGCGCTCCACCAGGGCGAGTTCGTTCTTGGCGAAGACGGCCAGGTGGTTGCCGGTGTCGTAGGTGACGCCCTCGGGCAGCTCGAAGGTGATGGACTTCGCGGACGGGCGTGGCGGCTCGATGCTGAAGTCCCACAGGCCGGTCGCGTCGGCCACGAGCTCCTCGTTGGCCGCCACCGTGAGCGGGTACGCCTGCTCGGAGACGATGGCCGGGCGCACATCGGCCTCGGTGAGCAGCTGGACCTGAAAGCGCGGGCCGCTCGCCTGGGAGGTGTCGGCGGCGTACTCCTCGGCCAGAGTGGCCCACAGGTTGTCCATCCACCGCGTGGCCATGCCGTCGAAGTCACCGGCGGCGTCCGCGATACCGCGCTCGACGATGGGAGTGGCACCGGCCGCCAGCAGGCCCTCCTCGATCCGCTTCGGGAATGCCTGGTAGGTGGCCACCCACTGGGTGTTGCCGGCGCCCAGCAGCGCGAACCGCACATTCGACAGCGAGCCCTCTGGCAGCCCGGCGGCGAGCAGGTCGTCGAAGCGCTGGGCGTTGTCAGGAGCCTTGCCGTTGTAACTGGCCGCCACCACGACGAGCAGGCCCTCGGTGGGCAGGTTGTCACCCAGCTCGTCCAGGCTCATCAGCGTGGTGCCGAAGCCGGAGCGCTCACCTCGGTCGGCGATGGTGCGCGCCAGGTCCTCGCACGAGCCCAGGCTGGAGCCGTAGGCGACGGTCAGGTTCACCCCGACACCACTGACCGCTGCCTGCGCCTGCGTGTCGCCCGTCTGCACGTCCGCGGCACCGAAGTGGGTCCGCTGGTGGTCCTGACGCTTGCGGACGACCAACTGGAAGTCGCCGGGCTTGCGCGTCAGCGCCTCGCGGACGTCCATCTTGTAGTCGGTGGTGTCGGAGAACCTGAACTTCTGCAGCACGAGCGCAAGCGCCAGGCGGGCCTCGGTGAGCGCGAACTGCCGGCCGATGCAGGCACGCACACCGTTGCCGAACGGCTTGTAGGCGTGCGGGTGCTGCTGGGCGCGGTTCTCCGGCAGCCACCGGTCGATGTCGAACTCCTCCGGCCGGTCCCACGCCTTGGGGTGGGAGTGCAGCGCGCCCATGAGGATGTTGGCCCTGGTTCCCTTCTTCAGCTCGTACCGGTCGCCGATGACGGTGTCGTCGATGGGCGCCTTGGCGATCAGCGGGATCGGAGCCCACAGGCGCAGGGTCTCCTCCAGGATCCGCGGGATCACGTCGAGCTGCATGATCGTGTCGTAGTCCGGGACCGTGTCACCAGGCAGCAGGCGGTCGACCTCGGCGTACGCCTGCGCCAGAACGTGCGGGTTGCGCATCAGCGAGTACGTGGCGAACGACAGCAGGCCACTGGTGGTCTCGTGACCGGCGATCAGGAAGGTCACCACCTGGTCGCGGACGTTGTCGTCCGCCAGCAGCTTGCCGGTCTCCGGGTCGGTGGCCTCCAGCATCAGGCCGAGCAGGTCCTCCTCGCCGGTGCCCTTCCCCTCGCGGCGCTCCTTGATCACGCTCTCGACAAGGTCGCGCATCAGCTGGATGTTCTGGCGGTACTTCCTGTCGTCCGCCTTGCGGAGCTTGGTCATCATCGGCAGCTCCTGGGAGCGCCGCATCGACTCGATCAGCGCTTCCAGCAGCGAGTTGAGGAAGGGGTGCAGTTCCTCCTTGTCGAAGGACTTGAACCGGTAGCCGAAGCCGGACAGGGCGATGGTGTCCAGGGTGAGCCGGGTGTAGTCGTCGGTGATGTTGACCGGCTGACCCTCCCGGCGCTCCCACTTGCCGACGAGGTTCTGGGCGATCTCCAGCATCTGCCCGAAGTAGGTCTTCATGGCCCGCTGGCTGAAGGCCGGCAGCAGGATCCGGTGGGCCATGGCCCATTCCTCTTCGTGCTGGTGGGCCGTGAACAGGCCCGCCCCCGTGTAGTCCCGCACATGGCTCAGCGGCGTCTTGTCGATCTGCTTGAAGAACCGCGTCTCGTCGCAGACCTCGGCCACCAGGTCCGGGTCGTAGACGAAGACCTGCTCGATGCCGGCGATGTCCATGCCGTAGATGCCCTCGGGGAACTGCTTGGACAGCTCACCGAAGTACTCCACCGGATTGGTGTCGGGGATCTGCGGCGTGTTGCCGAGGAGGGGGATCCCGCGCGGGGACCGGATGGGGCGAAGGTCGTTCGCGGAGTGCGTGGTCATGTCTTGCTCCTCTGCGTGGAGGGGTGGGCAAGGGCGCGCTGCGCAGGTCGATGCCGTGGCGCCGTACGGAAACATACGCCGTATGGAATTGGAACCATACGCGGTACGGAAAGTGGAGTGCAACCCCGGGACTCCAGGTGGGGCCGTGATGAAGCTCATTTCCATACTGCGTACGGAACTGGTACCGTACGAGGTATGGAAAAGAAGGTGAGACGTCCCCCGCGGGGAACGAGGAAGAGAGACGTGCCTCTGACCGAGGCCGGGATCTACGCCGCCGACGCGGACGGTGTCGAGGCGCTCACCATGCGCAACCTCGCCACCGAGCTCGACGCGAATCCGATGTCGCTGTACCACCACGTGCCGAACAAGGAAGCCGTGCTGCGTGGCGTGACGAGAATGGTCGGCGCCCAGTTCCGCACCGTGACACTGGAGGACGCGCCCTGGCAGGAGCGGATCCGCCTGCTCGCCACGGACTTCCGGACGCTGGCGCGCCGTCACCCCAAGCTGATGGCCTACTCGTTCAGCCACCAGCCGGACTTCATCCAGCCCGACGACCCGTTCTGGACCGCCCTCACCGCCATCGTGGCCGCTGCCGGTGTGCCGCAGTCAGAGGTCTCGGAGATCGCCGCGCTGATGGTCGCCGTCGTCATCGGTGTCCTCACCGCAGAACTCAACGGCGCACTCCACAAGTGGTCGACCCTCAAGTCCCACGGCCCTGACGCCGACGAAGACGGGGCCGCGGACGCGGATCCTGGCTCTACGGGTGCGGCCCCTGAAGGCCCTGACCAGGACCACATGTTCCGCCTCGTGATGGACACGCTGATCACGGGCCTGGAAAGCCGCCTCACCGCCGGTCGTGACGGCCGGCACGCCGGCCATTGAGCCAGTCAGCCTGAGACGCTGCGCCCCAGGCGCTGGCGGCTGAGGCGCGCCCGCAGTCGGGCGATCCCAGGCTGCGACACAGGGGAGCCACCCCGTCACGTGGGGTGAGACCGCCCGGCGAGGTGGTTTCACATCCAGCCTCTACACGGCAGCCGTATGTCGACGCTGAACCGTGAAATGGCCATGGTCGTTGGCTTGTTCCTGGTCTCCCTCCTGAAGGGGGAGACCGGCGGCCTCGTCGAGCTGAATCACCCGCGTCATCCGTTCACCGAGGCGGCTACACCGCCGAGTGCTCCCGCCCATGAGCGCGAAGTGGCGCCCCGTACCGGATGAGACCTACCCGATCTCTCGGTCCGATCTTTTCTCTCTTCCTCCACCCCCCATCCGCTGTCCGGAGGGCTGCCCCCCATGTCCCAGAACGCCACCGTCGCTGCTTGCGGCGCCGAGACCACACCTGAGAATGTGCCCGACCTGTCGCACCGGCGTCGCTGGTGGATTCTGCTGGTCATCTCCCTGTCGATGCTGATGGGGGTCCTCGACGGCACCATCGTGAACATCGCCCTGCCGTCCGCCCAGCACGACCTGGGCTTCTCGGACGCCGACCGGCAGTGGGTGGTCACCGCCTACGCGCTGGCCTTCGGCAGCCTGCTGCTGCTCGGCGGCCGGGTCGCGGACCTGGTCGGCCAGAAGGTGACCTTCCTGGTGGGGCTGGCCGGCTTCGCGATCGCTTCCATGGTGGGAGGTGCGGCGAACGGTTTGGCCACGCTCGTCATCGCGCGCGCCGTCCAGGGCCTGTTCGCCGCCCTGCTGGCCCCGTCGGCGCTGTCGGTCCTGATGACCACCTTCACCGAACCGCGCGAGCGGGCGAAAGCCTTCACCGTCGCGGGTTCGATCGCCGGTGCCGGCGGAGCCATCGGCCTGATTCTCGGCGGCGTGCTGACCCAGTACCTGGACTGGCGCTGGACGATGTACGTCAACGTGGTCTTCGCGGGGGTGGCGTTCGTCGGTGGTGCCGCGCTGCTGCACTGTATCCCGCGCGACGCGTCCTCAAAGCTCGATGTCCTCGGCACTGTACTGGTCTCCATCGGCCTGTTCTGCCTGGTCTACGGGTTCTCGAACGCCGAGACGCACGGCTGGGGCTCGTCGGAGACCTGGGGCATGCTGGCGGCCGGCGCCGTACTGGTTTCCGTCTTCGTGTGGTGGCAGACCAGGGCGGCGTACCCGCTGGGCACCGCGGTTACGATCCAGGAGGACCCGCTCCTCCTTCGCCGCCCTCTTCGTCACCGGCGCCGGCATGTTCGGCGTGTTCCTGTTCCTCACCTACTACCTGCAGCAGAGCCTCGGCTACAGCACCCTGAAGACGGGCTTCGCTTTCCTGCCCATGATCGTGGCGTCCTCTTCCGCCTCCGCGGTGGCCAACAACGTCCTGGTGCGGCGCATAGGTCCCAAGCCGGTGGTCCCGCTGGGGATGGCCATCGCGGCCGCCGGCCTGGTGTGGATGACCACGCTGGACCTGGGCAGCGGATACATGACGCAGGTGCTGCCCCAGCTGGTGCTCGTCGGCATCGGGGTGGGCACGGTGATCGCGCCCGCGATGAGCCTGGCCACCGCCGGTATGGCCGCGGCCGATGCCGGAGTCGCGTCCGCCGCCGTCAACACCGTCCAGCAGGTGGGTGGTTCCATCGGCGTCGCCCTGCTCAGCACGATGGCCTCCGACGCCGCCACGAACTACCTCTCCGGCCGTGACCCCAAGGACCCCGGCGTCCTGGCGCAGGCCGGCCTGGAGGGCTACTCCACGGCCTACTGGTGGTCGACAGCCGTCTTCGTGTTGGGTCTGGTGGTGACCGTACTGCTGTACCGCCGTGGCGTGCCGCAGCACGACGAGTGCACCGCACCCGCCGTTCATATGTAGCGGGACAAGCAGTGCTTTGAGGGCCCACCTTCGAGGGGGGCGAACAGGGTCTTTGCGGCTCCCCTCCCCTGCTCAATGGATGTCCCATAGTGGCTGCGACTCGGGTTCTATCAGCGGAAGGTGTACCAGGTGGGAGATCGAACAGATCCGCGTCTATAGCGTAGTCGTGAGGCCATGGTCGCGGCGGCCACCCCGTTGCTCACGGAAGGCGGGCTGGAGGCCGTGACACATCAAACGGTTGCGACTCGTGCCGGCGTCGGCAGGGCAACCGTCTACCGGCACTGGCCGAGCCTTCTCGACCTCCGCCTGGCCGCGCTGGAGGCCGGCATGCCCCCTCTCCCTGCGGTACCCGAGGAGCTTCGGGCCGCTTCGGGCAAAGATCCGCGAGCGGAACTCAGTTACCGTCTGAACGTGCTCGCCGAGCGTTGGGACGACGAGCAAGCGGGGGCCGTCCTTGCCGCGGTCCTCGAGGGCTCAAGGCACGACGAAGGTATGCGCCGCCTCCGGGAGTCACTGCTGAACCAGATCGCCGACGCCCTGCGTCCCGCGGTTACCACAGCCGTCGAGCGCGGCCAGCTCCGGCCCGACGTCACCCCCGAGACATTCGCCATGGCCACCGCCGGACCGCTGTTCTTCGAGCGTTTCTTCGCCGGGAACCACCTGGGACGCGACACCGTGAACGCCGTCGTGGACGCCGCTTTGCGAGGTTGGTCCTAGGCGTATCTGCTTGCGGCCGCGAAGCAAGCCAGGCCATCCGTCCGACAAGGTCTCCGGCCTTCAATTCTTCGCAGCCGGTTACGCCTTCCTTCCGCAGCGCTTCGCCGACCACGTTCGCCGACGCTCTGCTGGCCTGGACGATGTACATGGCCCCGGTCTCGTCGGGCTCCAGGAAACGCAGCGTCTGGCAGCGGCCAGGACCCTGGGCGCCAGCGTTCGGGTCGCTCGCTCCGGACCACGGACCCGCTCAGACCTCGGCGGTACCCCCTGGAACCCCCCGCTGACCTGGGCTAGTGACCAGCGGTAATGGGTGAGTACTCCCGTCCGCGCTCAAATGCGACACCGCAAGCCGTACCGACCTCGAACCGATGTACGGCCGAAGAGGGCGTAAAAAGGGCCTATGGGTGCGAGAGGTCTATCGGGAGACCGCCTCCTGGAGCAGCGCGCGGGGCGCGGGCTGCTGGTGATCGCGCTCGCACTGATCGTTGCCATCACGGTGACGGACATCGGCATCGGCACCAGTGTTCATCTGGGCCCGTTGCTGGTCATCGCGCCGACTCTGACCGCCTCCTTCGCCGGTCCACGGCTGACCGCCCTGGTCGGGGCTCTGGCGCAGGCAGCCCTGGTGATCATCTCGGTCTTCCACGGCGGGCTGACCACGACCAACCACGTGGCCCAGCTCATCGCCCTGGCCGTGCTGTCGGCTCTGGTGGTCTTCATCACCTATGTGCGGGAGCGGCGTGCCCGGGAGCTGAGCCGGGTGCGGTCGGTGGCCGAGACGGCACAGCGGATTCTGCTGCGGCCTCCACCCCGCCGGATCGGGCCGTTGCGAGTGGCCTGGCTGTATCTGGCCGCTGAGGAGGAGGCCCAGATCGGGGGCGACCTGTTGGCGGTCGCCCGCGCCGACCACCCCTGCACCAGCTCATCGGCGACGTACGAGGCCACGGACTTGCCTCCATTGGCGAGGCATCGGTGGTGATGGGGGCGTTCCGTCAGGGCGCTCACCGGTACGACACCTTGCCCGAGCTCGTCACCGCCGTCGAAGACAGCGTCTGCCGGAACCTGGACGAGGTCGCCGATACCGCGCACGACGCCGGCGAGCACTTCATCACACCGCCATCATGGTCGACATCCCCGATCAGGGCCCGCAGGCCGAGCTGCTCAACTGCGGTCATCCGCCGCCGCTGCTGGTCCGTGGAGACCAGGTGACCATCCTGTACTCCCGCCGGTCCGTGCCCCTCTTGGGCCTGGCGCCCTCTGCGTCAGCAAGGACAGCACCGACCCCCTCACCTTGGAACCGGGTGACATGCTGCTGCTCTACACCGACGGCGTCATCGAAGCCCGCTCACCCGCCGGAGCCTTCTACCAGCTCGCCGAACGGGTCGCCTCCTTCCCCGCCTCAAGCCCCGACGCGCTGCTGCACCACATTCACCGCGACCTGCTCGAGCACACCGCAGGGCGACTCACCGACGACGCCCCTTTCCTGATCATCGAACGCCCCCCTCGCGTCATCTGCACCGGCCGCACCTCATGTCCCGTGCCGAGGGAGTTACCCCCGTGAGGAGACCTGTTGGACGCCGGCCGCCATGGCCGAAGCATCCGGTCGCGCGAGAACCCTCAGCGCAAGGGTGAGGCGGCGGTGGGTGTCAGCGCGGTCTCGGTGACGCCGACGATCTGGCTGAGGTCGAAGCCCTCCATATCGGCGCGGAATTCCGGGCTGGCCAGATACGCCAGCAGCCGTTCCTGCACGTCGTCGCCGTCCCTGTAGGAGACGAGGGCGTACAGCTTGGGCGTCTCACTTTCGAAGGCCGCGGGCACCGTCCAGATGCCGTGCGTGGTGATCCGGTACTTCGCCATACCGGGGATGTGCTTGGACCAGATGTTCTCGTAGGCGACGAGCGCCTCAGGGCTGCACAGCGTGTAGACACGGAGCTGGTACTGGGACACGGACGCTCGTTCCTTTTCTGTCTGAGCGTGGATAGTCAGTGGTCAGCTTTGCGAGAGGAGGTGCGCCAGTTCGACAACCCAGTCGATGCGTCCGGCCTCGGTGCCCCGTGGCACCAGAGCCTCCGTGCGCTCCAGGAATGCCTTGACGTCCTGCACGGGAACCTCGAGCAGGGCGGTGCCCGCGCGAGACCCGAGAGCGATGTACATCGCGGGGTTACCACGGTTGGCGGCCGACCAGATCCGGACGTCCCCATGACCTGCGGAACCCTCCAGGCCGTCGGCCAGAAGGTCACGTCCCAGGACCCATTCGACCGGCTCGTCGCTGTGGATGAAAAAAGCGGCACGGACGACGTAGGGATCAGCAGGCTCGTACCGCAGCCGCATGCACAAGGGCTGTGAGTAGGTGCGCGAGACGATGAGCTGCGCGATCACCGCCCGGACCACGGTCCTCGAGGACTCCATGGGCATTGACTCCAAGGCACCCCCCTTGCCTCGGCTGCGCCCCGGCGCTCGTGGCGACAAGCACGCATCGAATCAGGAGGTGTTCAGCAGGGCCCGGGTGCCGGACAGCATCGGCGGACCGTGCGGGTCGTGGCGTCGCGGCAGTTGCGCGATGCGCGCCTGTGGCACCTGGTGGTGCCGCAGGCAGGTTTAGAGGGGAGCAGGGAGCAGGCCCTCGCTGGATGACCGTCCGGGCGGCGGGCAGGGGACCGCTGATCCTGACCAGCGGTCGCATCCCCGCCGCCGACAGGCATCAAGGTGAGAGGTGCAGCCTCCGCTCAGGGGCACAGGCGGGACCTGTCTTACCAGTCACCGTGGTTCCGGTAGTAGTGGTCCCATCCGTAGGAGTCCCAGCCACCGTGGTTCCGGTAGTAGTGGTCCCAGCCGAAGTAGTCCCGGTCACCGCGGTTCCAGTCGTGGTGGTCCCAGCCCCGGCCGTCGCTCTCGTAGCGGTTCCAGTCGTGCCGGTAGGACCTGTCGGACTTCCACCCGCGCCCCTCGTCGTCCCAGCGGTAGCAGCGACCGTCGCGGCTGTGCCAGAGGGAGCCGGTGACATGGTCGTCGTGGTGCCAGCCACGGTTTGCGTCCCAGCAGTAGCCCTGCTCGATCAGGTAGCCCACGCCGTGGTCCCAGCGGTAGTCGGCGGGGTTGACCTCGGCCGACCGCTGGACGTGTACGGAGGCGGGAGTCGCGGCCGAAGCGGTGCCCCCGGCACCGACAACGGCGACACCCGCGACCGCCACGGAGGAAACGGCGACAGCAATCCGCTTCGTGAGCTTCTTCATGATCTTTCCTTCCGGTTGGTGCGGTCTGCACCAACGGCTGCTTTTGCAGGCGATGTGAGGCGCCTGGCGTTGTGTGGCGTTGTCCGTCAAGCAGTTCCATACGCTGTATGGAATCGCCCTGCCAGGATAACCATACGACGTATGGAAATGGGGCGGCGGTGACAGTGACTCGGGTCACTCGGACCACCTGGCCGAAGGGATGTACCTGAACGCTTCTCAGCAACTGGAAGGTGGTTGCCGGGAGTTCGACTCCTTCTCCCTCACCCTGCTGGCCCGAATACCAGCTCTCCATCACAAGGCATGCAGGCACTCAGCTCTGGCCCCACGCTGACGGGCGTCCCGTGCCGAGCTAGTCGGCGCGCGCGGTCCGGGTCTGCGGTCGGCGTTTCGATCTGGTCCGGCTCGATGCCGTGTACCAGGCCGGCCAACGCCGCGAGAACATGTTCGGTGACGTTCTCTGCCGTCATGCGGGCTACGTCGGGGTCTTCCCAGACCTCGGGGACTCCACGCTGCAGGCACCGCTCGACGTCATGGATCAGCTGGTCTGCCCGCAGGACCTCACGCGCGGCACGGGACACGAGACTGTCCGCAGGGAAGTCCACAAGACGACGTTACGCTGCACCGGCGTGTACAGCCCGTCAGGGTTCGGGGAGCGGGGCCCAGCGAGCGCACGGTCGGCGTGGAAGCCGCTCACTCAAGCGAGATCTCTTCATCGGGCAGCCGCCCGTCCCAGTAGCCGTCCATGAGTCGAGCAGTTCAGCAGGCTCGGCCAGCACTCCGGCTGACCGCAACTCGGCCGTCGTCCACCAGCGGGCTTGCGGGGCGAGCGCGAAGCGGACAAACGGCGGCCGGACTTCTGTCGGTGGACTTCGAAAAGGCGTGAGATCAGAGCGCCGCGATGGCCTGCGGGGGCCGGCTGCGCATTCGACAGTCGACGCCAACGACCGAAAACGAGCACACGGTACCGTGGCCCGCCCCTGACCCCGGTCGTCGCCGCCACAGGCCACCGAGAGCCAGTTCCTCGGACTCGCCGCGTACGCGGCGCAGCTCTCCGACGGTTTCCTGACTGTGCCTCAATTACTGGTGGCAGTAGTTCATTTGCCGCTTCGACCGGCAGGTACGTACCAACGTGTTACGCGCGTAAATTCTGCCTCCGGCTTCTTGTTCGCCGACCGCGGGGCACGGAATACTCCCGTCCGGAAGAACTTGTCAGGGACACGCTGTTCGCGAGGGCTCTTGAGCCGCCCTGACGGGTCTCCCCTTGCCCCACCCAGGAGGAACGAGTGAAGGTCAAGTCCCCCCGCACCGCCAGACGCTCCGGGCTGATCGCCTTGGCGTCCGGGCTCCTCGCGGTGTCGCTCACCACGCCCACCGCCCAGGCCGCCCCCTCGGCCAAGGCCTCGCCCGAGGCCGCGGCCAAGCTCACCAAGACCCTCGGCACCACCTCGACGGCCGGGTCGTACTACGACGCCGAGACCAAGTCCGTGGTGGTCAACGTCACCACGCGGAAGGCCGCGGAGGCCGTCCGCGAGGCCGGTGCCGTGCCGAGGCTCGTCACCCACAGCTCAGCGCAGCTGGCCAAGGCCGGCGCCGCCACCAAGGCTGCCGACATCCCCGGCACCGCCTGGGCCGTCGACCCCAGGAGCAACAAACTCGTGGTGAGCGCCGACAGCAACGTCTCGCGCGCCGACATCGCCGAGCTCAAGTCCGCCACCGCCTCCTACGGCGACGCGGTCACCGTCAAACGAGTCAGTGGCACCTTCAGGAAGCTGCTCAACGGCGGCACCGCCATCTACGCCGACGCCGGCTGGCGCTGCTCCGTCGGTTTCAACGTCCGGAGCAGCAGCGGCGCCTACTACTTCCTGACCGCCGGTCATTGCACCGACGGTTACCCGAACTGGTACACCAACTCCGGCCTGAGCACCTACGTCGGCCCGACCATCGACTCCAGCTTCCCCACCAACGACTACGGCATCGTCCGCTACGACAACACCGGCGTCAGTCACCCCGGCACCGTCAACCTCTACAACGGCACCAGCCAGGACATCACGTCCGCCGCCAACGCCTACGTCGGCGAGTCGGTCAAGCGCAGCGGTTCCACCACCGGCGTGCACGGCGGGACCGTCCAAGCCCTCAACGCCACGGTCAACTACGGTGGCGGCGACGTCGTCTACGGCCTCATCCAGACCAACGTCTGCGCCGAGCCCGGCGACTCCGGCGGTTCGCTGTTCGACGGCACCAAGGCGATCGGTCTGACTTCCGGCGGCAGCGGCGACTGCACCTCCGGCGGTACGACCTTCTTCCAGCCGGTGACCGAGGCGCTGAGCGCGTACGGCGTCAGCGTGTACTAGGTCCTCCTCCCTCTCCCGAGCGTTGACGACGCACGTGACCGCTGCCCGGAAGGCGGCGGTCACACGCGGCCTGTGGGTGCGCCGTTCCGCCAACCCGCCCTACGCCTCCTGGGGGACGTTCGCGGGCGACAACGGTGAGGACAACGCCGCGCACACGCCCTGGGCCTGGGACGACGGGGACGACGGCAGCGATCTGCAGGACGGCTCGATCGCGCCTGATTCGAAAATCCCCCGTCCCGTGTCCGTAGTCGCTGGTCAGGCAGCTCCTTCTGCTTGGAGGGTCACTTGGTAACCGAGTTGGTTGAGC
>NZ_JBVHHL010000079.1:0-28988 GCF_055561075.1 Streptomyces sp. NPDC022910 | reverse complement strand
CCTCCGCGCGAAGTCCACGCCGACTACGAGAAGTTGCGAATCGCCGCGTGAAATAGACGGTCAGACGCCTGTCCGGAAAACGCGAGGCCCCTCAGTCCCGGCCCGCATCGACGTCCGCATACAACGCGGCAAGCTCCTCATCGGACTTGAACGTGCCGTCGTCATTGGCCGCCTTCGACCACGGGACATTCACCGCCGTGGGAATGTGCCCCCGCTGCATGGCCGCCTCCTGCAACATATGCGCCGGCGCGCTCAACGCACCGGAAAACTCCTCCGGTGACCGCACATCCACCAGATTGCGGGTGCCGATCGACGCCAGCACCTCATCACGCAGAGCACGCAGAGAGTCATCCGCCGACGCCGCCACATACCGGGTCGCCGGACGATCCGGCACCTCAGTGACCAGCGGGCGGCCATCCAGCTCCCACTTCTTACGGCCACCGTCCAGCAGCCTCACATCCTGGTGGCCGTAGACCTTGAAGTACCAATAGGCAAACGCGGCGAACCAGTTGTTGTTACCGCCATACAGCACGACGGTGTCGTCGTTGGCAATGCCCTTCCCCGACAGCAGCGCCTCGAAGCCGACCCCGTCGACAAAGTCACGACGGACAGGATCCTGCAGCTCACTGCGCCAGTCGATACGCACCGCACCGGCAATGTGATTGACGTCGTAGGCAGCGATGTCCTCGTCCACCTCCACCACGACAACGCCGGGATCGTCCAGGTGCGCTTCCACCCAGTCAGCGTCGACAAGAACCTGCGTACGGCTCATAGTGAACCATCCCTTCAAAGGCTCGCGGCCGGGCGCGGCAATGTTGAGTCAGCGGCAGCGACATCGTGCAGGGCACGGTCCTGCGCCGTGGGCCGGGGTGCCGATCGCCTGGGGCTTGCACGTGAGGTGCGGATGCGACGCTGTACAGCCGCACCCCCTATGGAAACCTGGCTGTCGACGTCAAGTTCATGTCTCGATTGAACCCCGCATATTCCCCTCAGGCAAAAAGATTGCCTCACAGGCAAATATGGGTGCTCGACGGGCTCGTACCGCCCCATAATGTGCGGGTGCCGAAAACCCCATCCATGGCCTGTGAGCTGCAGGTTCTCGGGAACGGCCGTCAATCAGCGGCCGGGCGTGTCAGGCTGATCGACCGTGCTGCTGCGACTGCCCTACCTCGCCGTGTCGAGCGTGTTCTCCCTCATACGGTTGCTGCCGATGAGCGACGTTGACAAGGCCATCGAGATATTGGCGTTGCGGCACCAGCTGGCCGTCCTGCAGCGGCAGATCGACAGGCCACGCGTCTCGTCGGCGGATCGCGCTTTCCTGGCCGCGCTTCTCCACCGGCTCCCGAGGCACAAGCTGCGGCAACTGCACCTGATCGTCTCCCCGGACACGGTTGTGAGATGGCACCGGGACCTCATGCGTCGCCGCCACGCCGACGCCTCCCGTCGCAAGCAACCCGGCCGTCCACCGACCCTCCCCCAGCCTTCGGCCGGGAAGTGCCCCCAGCAGCATCCGGGCTCTCGTCCTGCGACTGGCCCGCGAGAACAGTGGGTGGGGCTACAGAAGGATCCACGGCGAACTCTCGGTCCTAGGTGTCAAGGTCGCACTCTCCAGCGTGTGGGAGATCCTGAAGCAGCACGGGATCGAGCCGGCGCCCGAACGTGACCGTCAGACCTGGGCCGCGTTCCTGCGCAGCCAGGCCCACGCGATCATGGCCTGCGACTTCTTCACCGCCACCACCTTGAACGGCGCGACGCTGTATGTCTTCGCGGTCATCGAGCATGCCAACCGGCCGGAACGGCCATGCCCTCTGCTCACGTTCGGCGTCGCCGGTCGGCTTGAATGAACGCTGTGGGTTTCAGCGAGGATGACCTGCGGGCAGCGGCCGGGCCCCGTTCCCGGAACCGAACCGTCAGGCGTGTACCTTGCGGCAGCCTCAGATCAGACAGGACGGGTTACCTGGAGTCTCTCGTGGCTCTGTGGCAGAGAAGGCCGTGCCCGGGCCGCTGGCGGTCGTCGTGGTGCGCCCGCCTGCCAGACTGGAGGGACCACACGGCGCGGGCAGGAAGGCGACAGCACCGATGGGCAAGCGCAACCAGGAACGGCGCAAGGCAAAGCAGAAGCAGCGCCGCCAGCAGGCACAGGGGCAGGAGCGGCGGCAGTCGACGCGCTCAGGGGCGGCCTTCGGATTCGGCGGCACCTTCAACGGCGGTGCGCAGGACGGGCCGTTCGCATTTGTGCCGCCGCCGCGCGCGCCCTCACTCGCCGATGAGCTGGAGCGGGCGGTCCACGAGCTGATCGAGGTGCCCGAGGAACACGCCGAGCGGGAGATCGCCGCCGCCGCGTCCTGGCTCGCCTCCTCCGAGCGGCGCAGGCCGGCTCTCAGCCGGGCCGTGCTCGCGATGACCGACCGGCTCTTCGGTGCGCTGTGGCGCGCCGGCTGGCAGCCGGCTGACGTCGTACGGGCCGTACGCAAGGAGCTGAAGCCCCGTCATGGCCGCCTCGCGGTGGACCTGATCGCCGCCGAGGGGCGGCGGTACGCGGCCCGGGGGCTTGACCACCGTTGGGCGGCGCAGCTGAACGAGCTCGAGGCGCGCGTGTGGTGGGAGTCCGACGAACAGTGGCTGCCCGGCGTGGCCCTTCGTGAGAAGGCGGACCATCTCGATGTCGCGCGCTGCCTGATGGAGCTGCTGCGGCTGCTGTCCTGGCTGCCTGCTCTCGAGCTTCTGTGCCCGCCGCCGAACGCCTCCTCGGCCGCTGCGGCGGCCCGGCCCGCGTCTCCTGAGGCGGCGCGGATGCTGGGACGTATCCGCGCCCTTCTGACGAAGGCCGAGTCGACCGAGTTCCCCGAGGAGGCCGAGGCGCTCACCGCCAAGGCCCAGCAGCTGATGTCCGAGCACAGCATCAGCGAGGCCCTGTTGGCCGCGCGCGGCGGACGCCGGGACACCCCGGCCGGTATCCGGGTGGGGGTGGAGAACCCGTACGAACAGCCCAAGGCGATCCTGCTCGAAGTGGTGGCCCAAGCCAATCGCTGCCGCTCGGTATGGTCGAAGAACCTCGGCTTCGCCACGGTCATCGGCTTCGAGGCGGACCTGGACTCGGTGGAGCTGCTGTACACCTCGCTGCTGGTCCAGGTGGCCGCGGCCCTCCAGGCCGAGGGCGGACGCACGCATGTGGGCGGTGGCAGTCGTACCCGGTCCTTCCGTCAGTCGTTTTTGACCTCGTACGCGACCAGGATCGGCGAGCGGCTCACCGAGGCGACCGCACAGGCCACTGACGCGGCGGTGGCCGCGTCGGGTGTCCCGGGAGCGTCGGCGCGGGCGGGTGCGGGTGCGCCCGAGGTGCTGCCCGTCCTCGCCGCCCGCCACCGGGCGGTCGAGGAGGAGACCGAACGGATCTTCCCTCAGATCTCCTACTCCCGGTCCTCGGGCATCAGCGACTGGGAAGGCTGGACGAGCGGTCGCGCGGCAGCCGACCGCGCGAGCCTCGGCACCGACAGCGGGGCCTTGCCCTCCCGCTGACCAAAACCCTGCGCCATGCACTACCGGGTTCGGCGGCGCACCCACGCGGACCACCCCCACCTCGCCCTTTATGCCGCGTGTACGCTCGTCATCCCGCCGCCCGTGCGAACGAGGCTCTCGACTCCCCGGCGCTCCACCCCTGGTCAGCGCCGTGGGCGGCCCCTCCGACGCCCAGGTCTCTGCGCGACGGCCCGGTCGGGCACCCCTGATATGCAGGCTGCCGGGGTGCTCAGTCGCCGTCCGCTTCGAGGCTCTTGTAGCTCTCGAACCAGTGGACGTCGAAGTAACGGTGCCCCTGCCGAAAACCTCATCCGTGCAGGTGAGAGGCGGTATGCGGGTTCCGCGGGCCGGCGGCCCGCGTGCTCGGGTCGGGGCTCTGGCGCGAGTGCCCAACCCTGCGGGAACATGATCGATCGTGCTGCTGCGACTGGCCTACCTGGGTGTGACGAACGCGTTCGCCATGCTGCGCTTGCTACCGATGAGCGACCGGGACAAGGATGTCGAAATCCTGGCGTTGCGTCATCAGATCACCGTGCTGGAGCGGCAACTGGGAGGGGACAGGCCGCGCTTCAGGCCGAGCGATCGGGCGTTCCTGGCCGCGTTGCTGCACCAGCTCCCGCGCGATGCACTGCGTCGGCTGCGGTTGCTGGTGCGCCCCGACACGGTGCTGCGATGGCACCGCGACCTGATCACGCGCCACCACGCGGCCCGTTCTCGGCCGAAGCGCTCGGGTCGGCCACGCACCGTGCACTCCATCCGCGTGCTGGTGCTGCGCCTGGCGCGGGAAAATCCCACGTGGGGCTACAGGAGGGTGCACGGCGAACTGCTTGTGCTGGGGATCAAGGTGGCCGCCTCCACGGTATGGGAGATCTTGAAGGGTGCCGGGATCGATCCCGCGCCCGGACGGAGCTCCAGTACGTGGGCCGACTTCTTGCGCTCCCAGGCCGAGGCGCTGCTGGCGTGCGACTTCTTCGAGACGGTCACCCTGACTGGAGCGCGGCTGTACGTGTTCGCGGTGATCGAGCACGCCAGCCGCCGGGTCCGCGTCCTGGGCGCCACGGCTCACCCGTCGGCGGCCTGGGTAGTCCAGGCCGCGAAGAATCTCGTCATGGACCTGGAGGACACGGGCTGCCGAGCGCGGTTCATGATCCGGGACAGGGACGGGAAGTTCCCCGAGCTGTTCGACACCATCTTGAAGGACGCGGCCATCGAGGTCGTGTTCAGCGGCGTCCAGATGCCCCGAATGAACTCGATTATGGAGCGGTGGGTGCAGACGTGCCGGCGTGAACTGCTGGACCGCACGTTGATCTGGAACCAGCGCCACCTCTGCCACGCTGTACGGGAGTTCGAGCGGTTCTACAACTCCCATCGGCCCCATCAGGGAATCGCGAACGCCCGACCGCTCCACCCCTTGCCCCAGGCGATCAGCGATCCAGGGCAGATCACCCACCTCGACATACGAAGGCGTGAACGCCTGGGTGGCATCCTCCACGAGTACGAACATGCCGCGTGACCTGGGCGGACGAGGTTTCCGGCAAGGGCAATGTCCTGTTTCCGCAGGTGAGAGGCGCAGTACCTGGACCGCCACCGCCCCACCCCCTCACCGAGCCGATCACGAGGCTTGAAGGCCCCAGGAACGACGAAATACCGGCGAGTAACATAACTCGGCCGGTATTTCGTGAACGTCTCGGGACGATCTCGTGAACGTCCCTGGTTGTGTCCGAGGGGCGAGTCGACGGCCGACGATACGGTGTTGGTGGCGCAAGGGCGGTTCCATGCACAGAGCGCGGCGTGAGCCATACGACTTCAGGCTTTATCCCCAATTTCTGACTCAGAATACCCGCGATCCTTTTCCTCCCCCCGTCACTTGACGGCACACAGAACGCCGGCCGCAAAGGGGTGGCGCGACCGGGGGTTGTACCGCTCGGGCAACGGCGCTTCTTACCGAGCGGGGTCTGATGCGGGAGGCACGACTTGGGCATCGCCCCATCGATGCATGGGCGTGTGCAGAGCAATCTGGTGGTGGAACTGAACAGCGGTTGCCGTGCATGGCCGCAATCGGCCCGTCGGTTACGAGGTCACCGGCAGATTCTGCTCGGGGCCCCGGGTTGCCGGCTGCGCGCTCCTGGCGGCGACGCGGCGGACGGTAAGAGCGCCGACGGCGGACAGGACAAGGAAGACGGCCATCACGGCGGTTCCGGCGGTGTACCTGCCTGTGGTGGTGCGGAGTGCGCCGGTGATAGAGAGGCCGATGATGCCTGAGATGTTGGCCAGGGCGTTGGTCATGGCGATGCCTGCGGCGACGCCGTGCCCTTGAGGCAGGTGGCGGGCAGTTGCGTTCGCGAGCGCCTGCACTTCTGCGCTCTGCATAGCTGGTCCCCTGTCAAAGGGCAGGGGACCAGCGACCATCGGCCGGTCTCGCGAACGAGGAACCCGCACCTGACCTGCTCCGCACAGTCGGCGGCCCTCTCGGCGCCAACTCGCGGTGGGAGCTGAGGAGTCGGTACGCGCCACCAGGCAGCACGCCGATCCTCGCGGCGGGAGGAACGACCGCCGTGGCTCAGGGTGGGGCGGCTGGCGGTTGACCGAGCGAGGGCATCTGCGGGCACCGCCGGTACCTTGTTCTCTGTGGACGGACAGCTGAGCGATGCGGAACTCGATGAACTGGTCGAGCAGGCCACCGTTGACGCCTACGACGGCGAGCAGCAGCTCACGGGCCTTTTCACGATGCTCGCAGAGCAGCTGGCTGTTCCGTTCAAGACGGTCGTTCTCGGGGTCGAGGTCACCGTGAAGAAGGTGGACCTGCTGCCCGGCAGCCAGATCGTGGCGGTCTGCACGCGCGGCAGGCACCGGCAGGCGATCGGCATTCTCGACCTTCCGTTGCCGGATCCGGCGCCCGAGGGGGCCGAGTGGATCGAGGCCTACCGGCACTGGGGCCCGTGAAGGCACCCGGGTCAGTGGTCGCCCGACAGCGTCGGCCGGTAACCCTGATCGGCGAGCCAGGCCCGGGCCCGGCCCTGCTGCCGCTCCGCGGAGAACAACCAGTACCGCTGCAGCTGCGCCGGCGAGGTGGCCAACATGTCCTTGAAGCGGCGGAACGCTCCTGGACCCTGGATCGCGATGCCGAGGAACCGGGCGAGGTCCGGGTCGTCGAGGGTGGTGATGAAGTCCTCCATGTCGCGGTAGGCGTCCCGCGATCCCTCGCACGGGACGTCGAGCCACCGCTCAGTGCCTTCCGGTCCCTCCTCGTCCCATGACTCCTCGGTGTCCGCGAGGGCAGGCCAGCACTCACCGGTGCCCAGGTCGATACGGCCACCACCCCAGGCCGGGTCCCCTTCGAGCAGACTGGAGAGTTCCTCCAGGTCGACCGGCAGCGGCCGCAGCAGGCAGAGGGCGCGGCCTCCCGCCGTGTCGAGCTGTTCGGCGAGGACCTCGTCTCCGGGCCAGCCCCGTTCGCGCAGTGCGGACGAGCACGCGGTCGCTGCCTCCCGGGCGCCGGGCAGGCCCCGGGAAACTGCTGCGGTGAGTGCGTCTCCACACTGCTGCAGCACTCCGACGGGGTCATGCGCACGCAGCAGGGCGAGCAGGGACGGGCAGTCCGCGTTGTGGCGGGCGGCGCGGAGTGCCTTCAGCGCGTGGTCGGTCCATGCCTCGGTCACGCCCGCGAGGCTACTCCCCCGAGTTCTCGGCTTCGCTCAACAGGGGGACCTCCGCCGTGCGCTGCGAGCGCTGCCGTCTCCGGTGCGACAATGCGCTGGTGAGCACAGCGGACAGGGCCACAAGCAGGCGCAGGCGGCCGACGTTCGGCCCGGAACCGTGGCCTCATCCGGCACCGTCTGGCGAGTGGTCGTACTGGGACGTGTGGTTCGCCGTAGCGTGCGTGGTGGACTGCGGCCAGGCGCTGGAGGGGCGGGCGAAGACGGCGCCCATGCGCTGGATTCCGAGTCGGCGGCTGTCCGAGCGGGCTGTGACAGGGGCGTGGCCGCGCTTCCCGGTGTCGCCGCAGGGGCCTTACGAAGCATTCGCCGGGGTTGTGGATCTGGATCGGCATCATGGCCAGTGGGCGACGATGGCGGTGGCAGAGGTTCTGGCCGAAGCCACCGTCGCCCAGGTGGGGGAAGCAGTCGGGGCGGCGAGGTTGCTGGCTGTCCGCCGGGCCGCGTTGGCGTGCGGGCTGCGGGCGCTGCGGGTGTGCGACGACTCGTGCGGCACACTGGGCGAGTGGTTGCGCCGGGCGGTGGCCGAGTACGCCGCCGTCCCCTGGCGGCGGACGGCGATGCCCGCCGACGTGTTCTGGCAGGACTTCCTTGAGCTCCTCGTTGAGGTCGGTGATTTCGGCGGGACGTACCGGCAGGCGGCCGAGCTGTTCCTGCACGCCGGGGCCGGCAGCGATGTGGACCTGGTGGAGACTCTGGCCCGTGCGCTTCACAGCGAGTACGCCTCGGCCCGCCTCGACTTCCGCGCTCGCGAGATCCTGGGCCTTCGCGCCTACGCCCAGGTCGCGGCCGGGGCGGTGGACCGATTCGCCGCCACCGCGACCGTGCTGGGCTCCGAGGACTGGCAACCGCTGGAGGCCATGGTCTCCTACGCCCTGCAACGTGGTGACGCCGCGAGCGCCCGTGCCGTGCTCCGGGCTGCGGACCGGCCGGGGTTCCATCCGGACTGGGTACGGCGCCGGTCCATCGAACTGGCCCAGGAACTCGACGGGGCAGGGCTCACGTGACGCGGACAGGCGACACAAGGAAAGTGTGGGACCGGCTGCTCGGCTGGCTCCTGCCGGACGGCGGCCCAGCCGGCTCGCTCGCCCAGGAGGACGTGGAGCGGTTCTGCTGGTACGAGCTGCCGGTCAAGTGGGTGGCAGAGCCCGCCGAGTACCCGCACATCCTCACCGCCCTCGCCGAACTTCTCCAGGACGCCGGCCGGCCCCGGTCCGCGGCCGTCTGCACCTCGGAGGCCACCCGCGAGATCCTCGCCGCATGGCAACACTCGCCTGATCAGGGGCGGGCCGCCTACCGGCGGGCGGTGGACGCCTCCCCGGTGACCCCGCCGGACACCGACCTGCTCACCTGGGGGTCGGTGATGGGCATCGACGAGGCCGTCGCCCGCAGCAACGCCTCCCGGCTGCTGGAGCAGGCGCTGGACGACGGCGCACTGGTGCCCGGCACCCGCGGCTACGCCGCCGCACGCATCGAGCACGTAGAGCGCTGGCTCACCACCCCGCATCCCGCGCACGATGGACGCACCCCGCTCGATGCCGTCCACAGCGAGCGCCGCCGCACCTGGGCCGAGGCCCCACCCGACGCCCGGCGTCGTCTGCGCGGCACCGTGATGGACCTGCTGAGCGTGGCGCCCGAGACGGCCGCCGACACGGCCGAACCCCTGCGCTGGCTACTGGAGGCGGTAGGCGACGGGGTGACGCTGACCCAGGCCGGCTACCTGCCGCGGGCTCTGGTCATCGAGGCCGCCGAGCGCTACGACTGGTATCTGCCGGGCATGGTGCCGCGCACCGAGTACGACGTCGTTCGCCTCGCCGAACTGCATGAACTGGCCCGCGCGGCTCGGCTGCTCGCCAAGCGGCACCGAAAGCTCGCCCTGACCACCCGCGGCCGACAACACCTCGCCGACCCGGCCCTGCTGCAGGCCACGGCCGCCCGCGCGTGGTTCGGTGACGGTGTCCGAGCCGAACTCGCCGAAGCCGCCGCAGCGGCCCTGCTCGGCGGAAAACTCCCGCTCGACGACCTCACCGCCGCCGTTCACACCCTGGCCGCCGAGGTGTTCACCCTCCCCGACGGCTCCGCGCCACGACGCGACGACACCCGCCACTTCCTGTGGCAGTGGCTGCGTCCCGGCGAGGCCCTCGGCTTCCTGGCATACCGTGACCGCCGCCGCTCCACGATCTCCCTCACCCCCACCGGCCGAGTCGCCGCCCGCACCGCGCTCCGAGAACGTGCCCAAGCCCCGCGGACCGCACCCTGGACGTGAACCTCCCGTTCAGGTTCGGGCGGGCAGTACGCAACCGAGTCTCAGCAACGCGGCGCGGACGGCCGGCAGGTCGCCGGGGGCCACCATGAGATGCCTTGGGCCGATCCGGGAGCACAGCGCGCCCGCCCTGCGGTCCTTCGCGATCATCACGGCCTGCGCCTCGTCCACGCACTCCAGCAGGTGGCACGTACCCAGATCCCGTACCTTCTCGGCGCGGGAGGCGGCGTCGGCCAGCAAAGCCGTGACGGTCTGCGGCAGTTCCTCTCCTGTGCTGGTCTCGGCGAGGAAGCGGCGCAGCTCCTCCAGACCTCGGCCCGCGTGGAGGGCCTTCAGCAGGGAGGCGGTAGACAGCGTCCAGACACGGTCGGTGGACCGGGTTGCGAACGCGTCGAGCAGCAGCGCCTCGGCGGGGGCCAGGCCGTCGAGTGCCACAATGTCAAAGTTCGGCAGAACCCTGACCGGGCTCCGCGCCCCGGCGGCGGGCTCCGGGCCCGGTCGGTAGGCGTCGGTGCGCCCCGTCGCGTACGCCCCGAGCGGGTTCAACCGGATGGCGAGCAGCCCGTCGTAGCGGCTGAGCCACTGAAGCCAGTCGGCACCCCACATGTGGCGGAAGTCGTCCCGGGCGCCGTCCGGGTCGATGTACTGGACGTCGACGAGGCCGAGGGTGGCCGAGTACTCGAACAGCACACACAGGGTGTAGCGGCCCTGCAGCACCGGCCAGTCGTGGTGTCCGTCGTAGCCGAGGCTGCCGTACTGCGCGTCCTCCAGGTACAGCTTCCACAGCGCCCGCTCGGAACGGACCAGGTACGGGTCATGCCCTGCGGTACGCATCGCCTTGAACAGCTCGTCCACCGCCATCCATTCCCCTGGCGTGCAGCACTCGGCGAGCGCCGCACCCACCGCCTTGCGGCGCGGGCCGGCCGCGCTGAGGACGTTCGCCGCGCGCTGCCCCTTGACTGCCTCGATGCGGCTGAACTCGTCCAGTACCCCGTGGCTCAGCCAGCGCCGCCACAGGTGCCGGATCGTCTCGTGGGCGGGCGCGGCCAGCGCCTTGCGGCCCCGCGCGGTCAACTCCAGCCGACCGCCCGATAGTTCGGCAAGACCGCCAGCCTGGAGCAGCAGCGGCCAGGCGAATGCCCTGACCGCCTCGCCCTCGTAGAAGTCACTGCCGGTGAGGACCTCGCTCAGTGCGCGGAGGGTGGCGGCGGAGGGGCGCTTCGTCTTGTCGCCGCACCGCAGCCTGCCCGCGGCAACCAGCTGCAGCACGGCCGCGAGCTCCGTTCTTGCATCATGCTCCATCGCCCGCTCGGTCCACACCGCCACAGCCCGCTCCTCCCCGCCACGGCTCGCCTCGGCTCACCCTATGACGTTTGATTGCTGCCTCCGGTCGGCTCCGCTGCCGTGGCCCATCCGCGTCCGAGCCCACCCGCGGCGGCGATAGGGTCCGCCGTGTGAGCGAGTACCAGTACTACGAGTTCCAGGCCCTCGACCGGCCGCTCAGCCGCGAGGAACAGGAGCAGCTGAGGGCCATCTCCACCCGAGCCCGGATCACCGCCACCAGCTTCACCAACACCTACAACTGGGGCGACCTGAGCGCCAATCCGCGCAAAATGGTCGAGCGCTACTTCGACGCCCACCTGTACGTGACCAATTGGGGCACCCACCGGTTGATGCTCCGCCTGCCCAAGCAGACCTTGGCCCTGCCGGCGGTGCGGCCGTACTGTCTCGACCACCACATCGAGGCCTGGACCATCCACACCCACCTCCTGCTCGACCTGACCAGCGAGGACGAGGGCGGCGACTGGATCGAGGGCGCCGACGACTCGCTGTCCGCCCTCATCGGCGTACGCGACGAACTCACCACCGGCGACCTGCGCCCCCTCTATCTGGCCTGGCTCTCAGCGCTCGCCGCCTGGGAACTCGAAGACGACGACGAAGAGGAGTACCGGACCTGTCCCGAACCGCCCGTCCCGGCCGGGCTCGGCGAACTGACCGCCCCGCAGCGGGCGCTCGCGGATTTCCTGCGCGTGGACGACGACCTGCTGGCAGTCGCGGCCCAGGCCAGTCCCGCCGCATCCAAGAAGCTGACCAGGCCTGCGAAGAAGGAACTCGCCCCGCTGATCGCCGCGATGCCCCAGAAGGAGAAGGACGCTCTGCTGCTGCGGCTCGCCCTCGGCCCGGAACCTGGGCTGCACACCGAACTCCTGCATCGCCTGCGCGGCGCCGACGCCCCCACCACGGTCCCCGGGCGCCGGTCCGCCGCCCACCTCCTGGACGCCGCCCACACCCTGCGCACCGAACGCCGACAGCGCGCCGAACACGAACGGGCCACCGCCCGCTCCCGGCATCTGACCGCTCTCGCAGGCGAGGCCGAATCCGTCTGGCAGCAGATCGAGGCGCACATCGCCACCAAGAAGACCAGCTGCTACGACCAGGCCGTCAGCCTCCTCGCGGAACTGCGCGACGCCTACGCCCACGCCCGACAGCACACCGACTTCCACCAGCGCCTGGCCCGCCTGCGCGAGGACTACCAGCGCCGCCCCGGCCTCATCCACCGCCTCGACCGCCACGGCCTCCGATAGGCCGCCTCGTCCCGGCACCGATCGAGCCGCGTTGCGCCCTCCCCACCTCAGTGAGGCAACGTGAGCGCCTGAACGTGCACCGCCCCATGGAGCGCTGAGACTCCACGACGATCTCCTTCCTCCGGTTCGCAGAACCCCGGCCGCGAAGGAGTGAGGGTGCTGTGGAAGTCGTAGTCGCGGCTGTCGTACCAGCTGGGCACTGCCCGGCACTGCTTCCATTTGCTGACGCACCGTTCTGCGGTACTGCCCCGGTGGTAAGGCGTCTCGGTTCATCCTGCCTCCCTGTCCGGGCATGTCCACGGTAAGGCCGGGCACGACGGCTGTGGGGAGGCGCCCATGACAGCGTCGCACCAGACGGTCGGGCACACCCATGATCCCGCTGCAGCCCAGGCTCTCGTAGCGGACTGGGCCCGCAGCTGGACTCCCTGCTCCTCCCCTGCTGGCATGTCGCCCGCCAGTGGTACGCGGTTTGCGTTCTACGGCCGGGCGTCGACCGAGGATCATCAGGACCCGGACACGTCACGGGCCTGGCAAGTGTTGCGCGCCCAGGCTTTGGTGTCCGGACACGGACGGATCGTCGCGGAGTTCTTCGACACCGGGCGCAGCCGCACCATCCCCTGGGCGCGCCGACCTGAGGCGGCGGCCCTGCTCGCCGCGATGGCCGACCCCGACCGGGACTTCGACGCAATCGTCATCGGCTCCAGTGAACGCGCCTTCTACGGCAACCCGTTCGCGACCATGGCCCCGCTTTTCGACCACTACGACATCGAGGTGTGGGTGCCGGAACTGGGCGGGGCCGTGGATCCGCAGACCGCAGGGCAGGAAGAGCTGATGATCCTGCTCGGCATCCTGTCCAAACGGGAGATCGCCCGCGCCCGGATCCGCACCCGCGCCGCGATGACCGTGCAGACCCGCGATCAAGGCCGATATCTCGGCGGCCGACCACCCTCGGCTACCGTCTGGTCGATGCAGGCCCGCACCCCAACCGGGCCCTCGCCCGTCGTGGCGTACGCCTGCAGCGTCTGGACACCGACCCCGAGTGCGGGCCGATCGTGTCCTGGATCTTCGCCCAGCGCCTGGACGGACACAGCGTCGCGCGCATCACCCGCGCCCTGAACGACGCCGGTGTCCCCTGTCCGGCAGCCGCCGACCCCGTCCGGAACCCGCACCGGGAAGGGCAGCGCTGGGTGCTGAACACGGTCCGGGCGATCCTCGCCAATCCGCGCTACACCGGCCGTCAGGTCTGGAACCGCCAGCGCACCGACCACGACCTCCTCGACCCCGCCAACACCACACTCGGCCACCGCGACGTCATGCGCTGGAACACCGCCACTGACTGGATCATCTCCGCCCGGCCCGGACACCCAGCACTGGTCAGCGAGGCCGACTTCATCACCGTCCAGAACCTCCGCCCCCACCGGGAAACCGTCCCTGGACGTGCCTACCTACTGGCAGGGCTGCTCTGCTGCGGTGTCTGCGGCCGGCGCATGGAGTCCCACTGGACTCACCACCGTCCTGGCTACCGGTGCCGCCACGGCCACACCAGCGCTACCCGGCCCGACCCCGGTCGCACTCCCAACGCCTACCTGCGCGAAGACCAGGTACTGCCGCACCTACCGGCCCTGCATCTCCGCCTCACCAGCCGCCTGGATCCTCCGGGGTCAGTACCCGTGAGCCGTGACCCGGCGCCACCGACACCGGCCCAGGCAATCGCCCACCTGCGCAGCGAGGAGATCACCCTGACCTACGACCCCGCGACCAGAACCCTGACCGCGGACACGCCCCAGGCAGAAAGGATCACCATCAGCTGACCGATGCCCACCGAACCGCCGACGAAGGGGAGAAGCCAGGCCGAAGACCCCGCAACGACGAACACCCGCCCCGGCCGGGAGCCGGAAGCGGGTGCCGATCTCCCCTACCCAAGAACAGGGCGCCGTGGGGTAACTCTGCTCTGTGTCCGAGGGAGGATTCGACCACTAACGATACGGTCCTGGTCGCGCGAGGGCGGCTCTGGCTACAAGGTCTACTGAAAGGCCCCGCTCCCATCTTGTGAGACCTGGACCTGACGCACTCGCCAGTCAGCGACGAGTTGGACGGCCGCGGAGAACAGGCTTGATGAGCCTGGACCCGACCGGGAAGGGCCGCAACAGGTGGCTCTTTATCCCCGGGCCGCTCGCGACGCGGAGCTGACCGAGCACCTCACCGCCGTCCACGAGCACTTCCGCGGCGCCTACGGCGCCCCGCGCAACCACGCCGCCCTCGAGCGCGAAGGCTAGCCTACGGCCCAAGAGCGCCGCCCGTCTGATGCGGGCCGCCGGGCTCGCCGACCGGTACCGCCGACAACGACACCACACCACGATCCCTGATCCGCACACGCCAGGCTCCCCGACCCAGGCCTGCGCGACCTGGCCGCCAACGCGCTGCGGATGCCGCCGACCAGCCCCGCAGGTTCGGTGATCTTCCATTGTGGCCGCGACTGGCCAGCCAGTACACCAGCCGGAAATCCCAGTAACTCCCGTAGCAATACGGGCAGTTGGGGTCATTCCCCGGGTGTCTCCCTTGTGCAGGCAAAAATTCACGGCTTAACTTTTGGTGTGTATTGACGGCCCGGCGGGCGGCGCCTACCGTCCGATCGACATCGCGCCCCGCACGCGACCGAGGAGACACGCGTGACCAACGTTCTCGCCGTGCTCGTCCGAGCCCGCCGTCACCGCAGACGCACAGCCGCCCTCACGACCGCCCTCCTGCTGCCGGCCGCCGCCGGCATCGCGCTGGCCTCCGCACCGAGTGCCACCGCCGCGACCATCCCCACCACCCCCACCACCGTCGTCAACGCAGGCAGCGGCAAGTGCGTTGACGCGCGTGGCGCGGCCACCGGCAACGGCACCGCCGTGCAGCAGTCCACCTGCAACGGCACTGGCGCCCAGTCCTGGCAGTTCACCGCGACCGACAGCGGCTACTACCGGATCGGCGTGGCCTCCGCGCCGAATCAGGTCTGGGACGAGACCGACGTCTCCACCGCCGACGGCGCGCTGACCCAGCTGTGGCTCTACGGCGGCGGCGCCAACCAGCAGTGGCTGCCGGTCGCCGAGGCCTCCGGCACGTACCACTTCGTCAACCGCAACAGCGGCAAGTGCCTCGATGTGCCGTCGGCATCCACCGCCGACAGCGTCCAGTTGCAGCAGTACACCTGCAACGGCACCGGCGCCCAGTCCTTCACCCTCTCCAGCGGCATCACCCCGCCGCCCAACACCCCGGACTTCGGCCCCAACGTGACGGTATTCGATCCGTCGATGCCGATGTCCACCATCCAGTCGACAATCAACTCGGTCTACAGCACCCAGCAGACCAACGAGTTCGGCACCCAGCGCAACGCCCTGCTGTTCACCCCGGGCACGTACAACGTCGACATCCCCGTCGGCTACTACACCCAGGTCTCCGGGCTGGGCCTGTCACCGGACCAGGTGTCGATCACCGGCGGCGGCGTACACGTCGAGGGTCACACCAGCGACGGCAACGCCACCCAGAACTTCTGGCGCGACGTCGAGAACATGTCGGTGAGCCCCGGTTCGGGCAGCACCATGTGGGCCGTCTCGCAGGCCGACCCGTTCCGGCGGATGGACGTGCACGGCAGCATGAAGCTGTGGGACGACACCCACGGCACCAGCACCAACTGGTCCAGCGGCGGCTACATCGGAAACTCCCGGATCTCCGGTCAGATCAACTCCGGAACCCAACAGCAGTTCCTCACCCAGGACACCGCCATGGACGGCGGATGGACCGGGCACAACTGGAACATGGTCTTCGTCGGCGACACCGGCGCCCCGGCGACCAGCTTCCCCAATCCGCAGTACACCACTGTCGCTCAGAGCCCGGTGATGCGCGAGAAGCCGTTCATCTACGTCGACGGCTCGGGCAATTGGCAGGTGTTCGTTCCGTCGGTGCGCACCAATGTGCAAGGCCCTGACTGGGTCAACGGCGCCGCTCCGGGCACCTCGCTGCCGATCAGCCAGTTCTACATCGTCAAGCCCGGTGACACCGCCACGACGATCAACAATGCGCTCGCCGGGGGCCGGAACCTGATCGTCACCCCGGGCGTGTACCACCTGTCCGCCCCGCTGAACATCACCCGCCCCGACACGGTGGTCCTAGGACTGGGTCTGGCCACCCTCGTGCCAGACAACGGCGTCACCGCGATCACCACCGCCGACGTGGACGGCATCGACATCGCCGGGCTGCTGATCAGCGCGAACACCACCAACTCCAACATCCTGGTCCAGGTTGGCCCGGCCGGCTCGACCGCCAGTCACACCGCCGACCCGATCGTGCTGCACGACGTGTTCTTCCGCATCGGCGGCGACATCGCGGGCAAGGCCACCCAGACACTGGTGATCAACAGCAACGACGTCATCGGCGACGACCTGTGGCTGTGGCGGGCGGACCACACCAACGGCGTCGGCTGGACGACCAACCCGGCCGTCAACGGACTGATCGTCAACGGCAACAACGTCACCATGTACGGTCTGGCGGTCGAGCACTACCAGAAGTACCAGACCACCTGGAACGGCAACGGCGGCCGCACGTACTTCTATCAGAGCGAGACCCCCTACGACGTGCCCGACCAGTCCAGTTGGACCACCAGTGGAGGTGACCTCGGCTACGCCTCGTACAAGGTCGCCAACTCGGTCACCTCCCACGAAGCATGGGGTGTGGGTGTCTACGCCTACCTCCGCGACAACCCCTCCGTGGTACTTGGCCATGCCATCGAGGTGCCCACCACGTCCACGGTGAAGTTCCACAGCATGGTCACCACGGTCCTGGGCGGCGCCGGAACCATCAACCACATCATCGACAACGCCGGCAACCAGGTCACCGCCAGTAGCAACGTGGCCTACCTGGTCAGCTACCCGTAGTCCGGCGCAAACACGACCGCACGCAGGAGCGGGGCCGGCCGACCCAGAGGCGTTTCACGTCGGCCGACCCCTGTCCCGCGCGAAAATCTCTGTTCGAGACGTTGACCAGGCCGTTTGTCCGGACAAGTCAGGCTGCTTGCTGGTACTCGTCGATGAGGCCACCGAGTAGTCGGGTGCGGCGGACGCGGCCTTCCCATGGGACAACGGTTGCTGTCGGGCCGCCCTCTTCGGCCACCGTGACAAGGATGCCGAGATCCTGGCGCTGCGCCACCAACTGGCCGTGCTACAGCGGCAGATCGACAATCCGAAGCTCTGTGGGTGCCGATAATTCATCCGCACAGGTCAGCGCACTGACGGACAGCTCAATCGGGCGCCGCACCGAGGCCAAATCGAACGCGTTCAAGCGTGCAGTCGTTATGTGTTGAACATGTTCAGATCCCATCCGCTCAGCGGAAGGTCATAAGGTCGCTGACCTGCGCGGACGTAATTATCGGCGCCCACAGGGTCGACCGGCACGGCAAACCTCCCGTCCCCGGGAGCCAACCCGGACCCCCTCACCTTCACCACGACTGCGCATCGGTCGGACAGCATGAGAAAGCTTCAAGAATCCCGAACCTACGTCACCCGGCGGCAAGACACCTGTAGGAGGAAGAACCCCCTGGCCACAACAGCAGATACTCAACCGGGTTCCGGAGAACTCACGGGATGTCGCGCACACGGTCGGGTCGGTGCAGCAGGTGCTGCCCTGTTGTGGACGCTCACCGAGCAGGAGAAGCTCGCTCTCGTCACGCTCGGCCGGGGAAACCTGCTGCACGAGCCGCCCGCGATCCATCACGTTTCAGCAGACGGCCGCCCAACTCGCCGAACTGCAGCCGGAGGCCGGCTGGACGGCCAAGCGCGTCGAGCACAGGGTCGCCGCGGTACGCATACGCCTGTCGCGCGACAGGGTGCCGTGGCTGACCCGCGAGGAAGTCGGCAAACCGGTCGGCAACACGCTCAACGACTACTGATCCGCACACTGATGGAGTCGACCGCCACCGAACCGATGGACCTGCCCCTGCTCGACGCGGCATGACCCCGGGGCCTTCCTCCGGCGCCGTTGGCCGTGGCAGCCGTGCCGCGGTTCAGGAGGACTTGAGCGAGAACGGTCCGGCCACGGCCGCAAATCCGGAGCACGGAAGCGGGGAGGACTGGCACGCGTGCAACGACCCCGCCGAACTGCGCATCCGGCTCGATGTGGCGCTCGAGGAGAACGCCGAACTGCACGCGCCGCACTCGCCGAGATACGCACCGAGAACCTGCGCCTGCGCACCCGGCTGAGTATGCCCGCCGCCGACAGTACACCGGGGCTGCTCCCGGTCCCCGAACCTCCCACACCCGCCCTCGTACAGGACGGCCACGCCCTGCCGTACGCGGACGCGGCTTCCGGCACGGCAGCGAAGATCGCACTGTTCCGGGGCGGGATGCACCGGGGACCCCGGCTCCGGCCGGGCGTGACCTTTCCGCCCAGGTCCCCGCCTTGATCATCGAGCTCCAGCTGTGCCCAACGCCTTCACCTGCATAGGTAACCGGCGGCATCATGATCTATCGTGCTACTGCGCCTGGCCTACCTTGCCGCGACCGACACCTTCGCGTTCCTGCGCCTGCTGCCGATGAGCGATAGAGACAAGGACATCGAGATCCTCACGCTCCGGCACCAACTGCTGGTCCTGCAGCGTCAGGTCGGCAAGCCCGCCTTCATGGACACCGACCGCGCGATCCTCGCCGGCCTGCTCCATCACCTCCCGATGGACAAGCTGCGCCAGCTCCCGCTGCTGGTACACCCGGACACGATCCTGCGGTGGCACCGCAACCTGCTCAAGCAACGCCACGCTGCCACCTGCGTGCCGAAGCGTCGCGGACGCCCACCCACCGTCCGCTCGATCCGAGCCCTGGCCTCGCCCGAGAGAACAGTTCTTGGGGGTATCGACGCATCCACGGTGAACTCGCGGCGCTCGGCATCAAGGTCGCCGCCTCCGCCGTATGGGAAATCCTCAAGGAGCACGGCATCCCACCCGCCCCGGAACGTGAGGGCACGACCTGGGCTGACTTCCTGCGCAGTCAGGCCAAAGCACTACTCGCCTGAGATCTCTTCGAGACGCGCATCCTGACCGGGGCGCGCCTCTACGTCTTCGCCGTCATCAAGCACTCCACCCGGCGCATCCGGGTCCTCGGCGCTACCGCACACCCCACCGCAGACTGGATCGTGCTTCTCGGACGCAATCTCCTCATGGACCTGGAGGACGCGGGCAGCAAGGCCAGGTTCTTGATCCGCGACCGCGACGCGAAGTTCACCGCCGCCTTCGACGCCCTACTGGCCGACGCCGGCCTGAAGGTCGTCACCACCGGCATCCAGATACCGCGGATGAACTCCCTCATGGAGCGCTGGATACAGACCTGTAGGCGTGAGCTCCTGGACCGCACCTTGATCTAGAACTATAGCCACCTCCTCCACGCGCTCCGTGAGTTCGAGACCTTCTACAACAGGCATCGACCACACCGAGCCCTCGCTCAAGCCGCTCCGCTCCGACCACTCCCCCAACCGATCAACGAACCAGCACAGATCAGACGTCTGAAAAACCGTCGACGAGACCGACTCGGCGGAACCCTTCACGAGTACCAACATGCCGCGTGACCAAGCCGGATGATGTATCGGCACCTGCAATCCCCAAGGACGCCACGCTGAAGGAACGGATGGCCCGCAAACTGCGGACCAAACCCGGCAAGGCCGCCTACAGCCGCCGAAAAGCCATCGTCGAACCCGTCTTCGGACAGATCATGACCTGCCACAACGGCCGCCAGCTCCTCCTGCGCGGCGAGGACGGCGCCCGGGGCGAGTGGCGACTGCTGGCCGCCTGCCACAACCTCCGCAAGATCTTCCGACACGCCGGAACCGCCGGACTGGCTACCGTGGCAGGCTGACCAGCCGGGCCACCCGCCCCCCTCACGGCCCCGCCAGGCCCCACACCCGACGGCCAGGACCGTAATCACAGCCACGCAGGTGTCAACGGACGACCACGACCGATCCCATCGACCACGGCCAACTGGCCGCTCACTCGTTACCGACCCACGCTCCTAGTCCACTCGTGCAGAGCCAGGAGGGCGGGCGGGGTCCCGCCCTCCTGGCCTGCGTGGTCACTCGGCCGGGACCGGCTCCGCCCTTCCCGGCGTCACGGTGCCGCGGACACCCGGACCGGGGACGACCACGCCGAGCTTCCGAGTGCGTTTGTCGCTCGGACCTGCACGTACCAGACCTGGCGAGCTAGTTTGCCCGTCCTGTGGAGCCGGGGCCCGGCGGGAATCCCCGGCGACGTCCCGGCCAACGTGGTGAACGTGCTGGTGTCACTCCACCTGACGGCATAGCCGGACTCGCCCGAGACATCACCCCAGGTCACTTGGATACTTTCCTTGCCGCCGACCCGGGCCTGCCGGCACCGGCGGGGCCGACACCATGACCGTGACGGGAGGCGTCGTGCCGCGGCCGGCGATGTTCAGCGCCGAGACGCGGTACTGGTAGGTGGATCCCAGTGCGACGGTGCTGTCCACGAACGTGACCGGTCCGGTCTTGCTGCGGGCCGGGGCCGTGCCGACCTGGCTGAACGTCGCGCCGTTGTCCGTGGACCGCTCGACGACGAACCCGGACTCGTTGGTCGCGTTGTCGCGCCAGGTGAGGCTGACCTTCGGCCCGGTCTGCAACGCGGCGGTCAGGCCGGTCGGGGACTGCGGGGCGTTGACGCCGAACGGGTCCGACACCGACTTCGCCGTCATGCTCGGGAACTCGCTGCCGTATCCGACCGTGTTGAGCGCGACCACCCGGTAGAGGTACGGCGTCGTCACCGATGCCGTCGGGTCGTCGAAGGAGCGGGCCTCATGGACGTTCGGCTTGTTCAGTGGCGAGGCGACCGTGCCGACGTCGGCCCAAGTGGTTCCGTCACTCGACCGCTGGACGACGAAGGAAGTCTCGTTGATCGAGTTGTCCTGCCACGCCAGCCGGATCCGGGCGTTATTGCCCGTGCCCACGACGGAGGAAGAAAGGCCGGTCGCCTTCGCAGGCGGCAGCACCAGCGATTCGGGGCGCATCATGTCCATCTCCTCGTGGCTGAGGATGTGGCAGTGGATGACGTACTCCCAGCCGAAGTTCACCAGCTTGTTGGTGATGGCCGCCGTCGGGTTGCCCTGCGGATCGACGCTGTTGAACATCGACGTGTCGCCGAGTGGCATCGCCGGGTTGAGTGGCCTGATGGAGTTCGGCACCTCGAACGGTACCGTCGGCACGACCGGCCGCAGCGCGACGATCGTGTCCTCCAATGGGCTCATCCGCACCGTGTCCTTCCACCCCAGCTCGTTGGCGTCCGGCGGGACGATGATGTTGTCCCAGGTCACCCGGTTGAGGACTTGGACGTCGTACAGATGGAAGTGGATCGGATGCGTGTCCACCCCGTTGTGGGTGAACCGCCAGATCTGCGTCCCGTCCGCGTTGGTTCTTATCGGCGTCACCTTCGTGTCGCCCTTGGGCAGGTCGGTGCCGTCGATCAGTTCGGTCTGCGGGTTGACGTACGGGTACAACGTCACGTTCTGGGCACCCGGTGACGGTGGCTGCGCCTCGATGCCGAGGTTGGCTTCCATCCGGCCGAAGTCGTCGAACGCGGTCGCGTTCATCTCGTCGTGGATGGCCTTCGGCTGCAACGGCATCGCCATCTTGCTGGTCGGTGACCTGAGCGTGTTGAAGCCGAACGCCGACGTGTCGTTCACGCGGACCAGGCCGTCACAGGTGTTCACGGACGTGTTCTTGACGTTGCAGTTGCTGCTGGCGGCAAAGCTCGTGCCATACGCCGAGTTGTAGGCTGCCTGCCCGACGATCGTCGGGTTCTGCCCGGACTCGAAGACGCCCGAGCCGTCCGCGTGGTGCTTGAAGGCGGCCCGCAGTTTCGCCAGGTCGAACGCCGGAGCCGGCGTCGTGTCCGCGATGGTCACCTGCATCACGGTGCGGGTGTTAGGCCCGTACCCCGGCAGGATCTTCGGTGCGCCGACCGGGCTGAGGTCGGGTGCGCCTGTGTAGTAGTCGTACGACGAGACGCGTGCCGGGTAGGCCGCGGGTGCGTCGTTGTACAGGATGAGGGTCTTTCCGGCGAACTTCGAGAAGTCCACCAGTACGTCCGCCCGTTCGGCCGGCGCGAGAGCCAGCGAGTGCTTGTCCACGTTTCCGACGTCGAAGCGCGTCGGGTCGGTAATCCAGGTCGTCGGCTGCTGACCGTCGATCACGGCCGGAGCCGGCAGGAAACCACCTTCGTTGGCGATCTGGATCCAGTCCGGCCCGGCGGCGTCGTTGTTCGCGTCCACCGGGGTGGGCGACACGTTCGGGTCGGTCTGCGCGGCCTCCAGCTCGTTCGGCTTCAGCGCCACCTCGGTCGTGCCGTCGCCCTGTTTCGGGTCGGCGGTGTACCACTGGAAGTTGAAGAACCGGTCGTTCGCGGCGTTGAGCAGCCGCATCCGGTAGGTCTTCGGCTGAAGCGTCGCCTTCGGGTAGGCGACCCCGTTGACGATGGGCGTGTCATTGAACTGCTCCATGCCCATCGAGATGTTCGGCGTGCCGGGGATCTGCTCCGGCTCGCAGTACGGGTCGGTCTGGTACTGCCAGGTCGACGGGTCGTCCAGCTTGCACTTCGGGTCGTAGTAAGGGTTAGCTATGGGCCCGTACTTGGCGTCGCCGGCCGGCGGCCAGAACCACGGCCCGTACATCCAGCGCCCGTACGCGCTCATGCCCGACGGGTCGCCCGGGTTCTGCGCGGGCATGTAGACGTGGTGGTACCAGAAGCTGCCCTTGGTGCCCCAGCGCTTGGTGTCCCAGGTCGGGTCCTGACCGTAGGAGACGACCTTGCCGTCGGCGTCCTTCTGCCCCTTGAGCTGTGCGTCGTCCGGGACGAACGTGCGGTCCTGGACGAGCAGCGGGAGGGTGTCGGCCGCGTCGGGGATGGTGCCGCTCTTGACGAGCGCCTTCTCGGTGTCGTCGGTGATGGTGTAGCCCGCGGCCTCGCCGGCGTACACGTTCAGCCGGGTGATGCCGTAGGAGTGGTCGTGGTAGAACATCAGCCGCGCGCTCTGCTGGTTGGTGTAGTAGAACGTCGAGCAGCCGTCGTCCTTCGCGGCGCAGAGCGTCGCCCCATTACTGTCCACCATGTCCGGCACGTTCTGCACGGCGACCCCCTCCGGCCAGTCCGTGGTCTCGCCGGCCGGGGTGATCCACTGGTGGGGGGTGCCGTCGCTGATCCACGGCGTGATGCCCCCGTGCAGGTGCAGCGTGGCCCGGTTCTGCGTGAAGCAGCCGGTCCTGGCGTTCGTGCACGTCGGATTGCGCACCTCGTCCATGACGGTGCCGTCGTTCTTCGGTGTGGGCATCGCCATCGGGCCCATGCCGGAGCCCATGCCGGTGCTGTCGACCGGCAGGAACAGGTCACCGTCGGCGCCCTTCGGCAGCAGGTTGCGGAACACGATCCGCACCGGCCGGTCCTTGGTCGCGGCGATGAGGGGACCCATCCATTGCGGCGAGGTCACACCCGTGTACGGCAGCGGTTGCCTGGTGCCGTCCATCAGCTCGTTGTAGAGCGGGACCTTCCGTCCGGGCACCGCGTCCGTCGACAGCTGGACGTAGCCGCGCACCAGGGTCGGCGGCAGGTCCGAGGAGAACCGGTTGAGGTACTGCACGAGACCGATGACGTATTCGTCGGCCGGCTTGGCGCTGGTGGTGACGGGCTCCGGCACACCCATGGGGATGAACTTCTCCGACGGCTTCGTCGACGGCGCCTGCAGCTGGGGGACGTCGGGACAACCCGTGCCGTCCGCACCGGGGTCGCAGGTGACCGGCAGCTCGTCCTGGAACTTCTTCATCCCGGCCGTGAGGTAACCGGCCCCCGGGTCAGTAACCTTGATGGCAAGGATGGCACCGACGTCCGTCACCGCGTTCGCCGTTGCCCCGGCGCCCTGCTTGCCCGTCGGGTCGGTGATCATGACGTCGGGCGTTGCGGTGTAGCCGGAGCCGACCTTGTCCACGGTCAGCGCCACCAGCTTCAGGCTGCTGGAGGCCTTCGCCTCCGTCGCGCCGAGGATCGGGTCGGCCAGCGTGCCGTTGTGGATCGCGACGCCGGGTGCGCTGCTGTAGCCGCTGCCGGGATCGTCGACGGTCACCTTGGTGATGCTGCCGTCGGCAGCCAGATCGGCCGGCTCGACGTGGCCCTTGGCCACGGTGCCGTTCGGGTCGTCGGGAAGGTCGAAGTCCACCGTCGGCATGGTGTAGCCCGACCCGCCCTCGTTGATCGTCACGGCGTCCACCCCACCTGAGGCCGTTGCGGCGGCACCGCTCCCGCCGCCGCCGCTGATGTCCACCGCGAAGCCGCCGTAGCCACTGCCGCCCGCGCCGACCTTGAGGCCGACCACACCCCCGCTCGACTGGACGGTGGCCTCCGCGGTCGCCGGTGTGGTGCCACCGTCGATGGTGACCGTCGTCGAGCTGGCGACGTAGTCGTGGCCCGGGGCGGTCACGTCGATGCTCGCGATGCCGCCGGTCTGCGGGTCCACGGTAGCCGTCGCCTCGGCACCGGTCCCGGCGCCCGTGGTGGACGTGATGTTCACACGGGCCTTCGACACGGTCAGCGGGCTGTTGGCCCAGTTCGGCGACGGGCCGAAGTAGTGCGGGACCTTCGTCTCGTCCGTCGGGCTGCTCGGCCCATCGGCGGCAGCCGCCGCCTGCGCCTGCTGGACCTGCGACGGTGGCAGACACATCAACATCGCCACCGCCGCCCCGGCGATGATCAGCGCGACGGTGAGCCGTGCCCACGCCCCAAGCGTGGATCTCTTCGCGCGTTGGATGAACACGCCTTTCCCCCTCCTTTTGGTGACCCGCCGCGGCCTCCCCAGTGCCGCGCCCCGCGGGTCTGCGCGACAACTGTGCGGCGGGACGCCGCGCGCGGGGCGAAGATGACGCGCCTCTCATCCAGCTGTCATGACGGGATGTCGAGAGGCGGGCCCGTGGGGGACGCCGGTGCACTGGACCCACCATTACAGTGTGCGCATGCCAACCTACTCAACGTGATATCAATCGCCTTCGGCGGGCATCAAACCGGGTCGAATCACGACACTATCCGAGATCGGCTGCGCAACCCCGGGTGCGGCATTTACAAAGGTCCGGGGACAGCCGCAGATGACAGCCCAGGGGGACTGTCGAGTGCGGTGCAGGGGAGGTAGTAGCCACCATGGCACAACTGTTGGTCGTCGAGGATGAGGCACGGTTGCGTGCCTACCTCACGCGCACGCTGGAGGCGGACGGTCACGTCGTCGACGGCACGGGGTCCGGCCCGGCCGCCGTACGGCGCCTGCAAGACGGCGAGTTCGACCTGGTCGTGCTCGACCTCATGCTGCCGGGGTTCGACGGTTTCGAGGTGATGCGGCGCGCCTTCGAACTGCGATCCGACCAGCGGGTCCTCGTCCTGTCCGCCGTGATGGACGTCGCCACACGGGTCCGTTGCCTGCGGATCGGGGCCGTCGACTTCCTTGGCAAGCCCTTCGCGACTGCGGAGCTCGTGGAGCGTGTTCGCACCAGGCTCCGTACGCCCTCCACCGGCATGTCCCAGCGGTGGCTGCACGTCGGGGAGGTCACCCTCGATCTCGAACGGCAGACGCTCAGCCTGGACGGGAGGGACGTGCCCCTGTCGCACCGGGAGTTCATGCTGCTCGGCCACCTCATGCGGCGAGCCGGGGAAGTGTGCAGCCGACGTGAAATCCTCACGAGTGTCTGGGGATATGCCGACGACCTCGGGAGCAACGTGGTCGATGTGACGGTCCGCCGGATCCGCGGCAAGGTGCCCCAGCCGGTCATCGAGACGGTGCGCAATGTCGGGTACGCGTTCCGTGCCGGCTGAGCGCCGGCGGCTCGTCTTCGCCGGCTGGACGCTGTTCGCCGCGTGCAGCCAGCTGCTGATCTTCGTCGTGCCCGACCTCGAGACCGTGGCGTTCCACTTGGTGTGGATCAGCATGTCCCTCGTCTACGGCGTCCAGAACTGGTCGGCCCGCCGCACGTCCGTCGTGCTGACCGTGGTCACCCTGGTCACGGGTATGACGCTGGGCGGGGTCGTGGCGGAGGGCTACGCATCCCGGGACGAACTCGCCGAAGTGCCGCTGATGGCGCTGGTGTTCCTCACCATGGTCTGGCACGTACGCCGGCGGGCGGCTGCCCTTGCGAAGATGCAGAGCCTCGTCGAGCGGGAGCGTCGCGCGCAGGAGGTCAAGGAGCTGTTCGTCCGCAACTGCTCGCACGAGATGCGAACGCCGATCACGGTGGCCCGCTGCTACGCCGAGATGGTCCGCAACGAGCTGCCGACCCCGGAGAGCAAGGAGGACCTCGACGTCGTCGTGGACGAGCTGGACAAACTCGGCGGCCTCGCCGGGCGTCTCCTCGTCCTGGCCGACGCCTATGAGCCCACCGAGTTCGACTGGGGGCCCGTCGACCTGGGCTCTCTCCTGCGGCGAACGGTCCAGCGGTGGCGGCCGGCCTCGGACCGTCACTGGCACCTGGACACGCCCTCCGCCCTGATCGAAGGTGACGAGTCACGGCTCGAGGCCGCCCTCGACGCCCTGGTGGAGAACGCCGTGAAGTTCACCGTGGACGGTGACGCCATCGCGCTGCGCTGTCACGCGACCCGCGACGGTGCCGTGATCGACGTGGAGGACGGGGGTATCGGTTTCGCCCGGTCGCAGGCGGACGACGGGAGCGGCGGGCCGCAGTCGTCGAGGCGCTCCGGCACCGGGCTCGGCCTGGCGATCGTGCGCGCCATCGTCGAGGGTCATGGCGGTGGCCTCACCGTGGTGTCCGAGCGGCCGAGCGGCTCGTTGCTCCGGATGGTGCTGCCGCGGCACCCACCGGCGGCCGAGCCGAGGTCGGCACCGGCCGGTCCGTCAGGGCTGCCACACCTGCCAGCGGCCCAGCCCGAGGAGTCCGCCACCGGCAGGGAGCGCCGGGCGACCGCGCGGCAGAAGCGGACTCCGGCGATCCGCCCGGACTGACGGGTGTGGCACGGGCTTGGCCCCTGCCCGAGTAGGGTCGGGGACTGTGCGGGTGCCGATACATCATCCGCCCAGGTGACGGCCTTGATCACCGATCTCTGGCTGTGCCCACCGATCGCCCCGCTCTCTTTACCTTGACCAGGGACGGGCGGCATCATGATCTGTCGTGCTGCTGCGCCTGGCCTATCTCTGCGGCTGCCGAATATTTCGTCCGGCCAGGTCAGGCGGCTCTACCTTCTTGATCGGGTTGATCGAGCCATTCGTAGGGTTGGGTCGCCCAGGGGTGCTGGGTGTGGCTATCAGGCGGCTGCCGATCCAAGGCTGAGCAAGCTTCGCCGCCCGGCACCCCACGACGACTCGGCCGCCGATTAGGAAGTGCGAATGTGTCGCTGCGTAGAGCAATGCCGGCTAGATCGTCCGTGGCATGAACAGAACGAACACGCACGTCAGGAGCACGATGAGCCGGATATGGGCGGGGATCGACATCGGCAAGGGCCACCACCACGGCCTCGCCCTGGACTCCGACGGCAAAACGCTGCTGTCGCGGCGGGTCGCCAACGACAAGCCCGAACTGCTGAAGCTGATCGGTGACGTCCTCGACCTGGCCGACGGTTGCGAGGTCACCTGGGCGATCGACATGACTGGCGAGGAACCCGCGCTGCTGCTGGCCCTGCTGGTCAACCACGGCCAAGAAGTCCTTTACATGCCCGGCCGGCTGGTGAACCGGGCTTCCGACGGCTACCGCGGCGAGGGCAAGACCGACGCCCGTGACGCCTACGTCATCGCCGACCAGGCAAGGATGCGCCGCGACCTGCGGCCCATCCGCCCCGGCGACGAAGCCGCCATCGAGCTCAAGCTGCTGACCGGACGCCGTGCCGACCTGGTCGAGGACCGCACCCGCGTCGTCAACCGCCTGCGCGGCACCTTGCTGAGCATGTTCCCGGCCCTGGAACGGGCCCTGGACGCCACCAACGCCGGTCCGCTCAGGCTGCTGACGGGCTACCAGACCCCGGCCGCGATCCGCCGCGCCGGCATTGCGCGGTTGACCAAGTGGCTGGCCAACCGCAAGGTCCGCAACGCCAGAGCACTGGCCGAGACGGCTGTCGAGGCCGCCGAACGCCAGCACACCTCCGTCCCGGGGGAGAAGACCATCGCGAAGCTGGTCCACACCCTGGCCGAGGAGGTGATGGCCCTCAACGAGCAGATCTCCGAGTTGGACAAGCTCATCGAGGGCCGGTTTCGCGAGCCCGAGCTCGCCGACATCCTCCTGAGCGTGCCGGGCATCGGCGCGACCCTCGGTGCGGAGTTCCTGGCCGCCGTCGGCGGCGCCCTGGACGAGTTCGATTCCCCGGACGCCCTGGCGTCCTTCGCCGGCGTCGCCCCCGCACCACGCGACTCGGGCAAGGTCAGCGGCAACCTCCACCGACCGATCGCCTACCACCGAAGACTCCAGCGCGTCTTCTACACCTCCGCGCTGGTCAGCGTCCGCTACGACCCCAACTCGCGGAAGTTCTACGACCGCAAACGCGCCGAGGACAAGAAGCACGTCCAGGCCGTGCTCGCCCTCGCCCGCCGACGCGTCAACGTCATCTGGGCGCTGATCCGTGATCGACGGTGCTACGAAGTCACACCGCCAGCGACTACAGCCGCTTGACAACATTCATTAGGAAGCGTGTTGGTATTCGTGGATCACTCCGGCGAGCCGGTCTCGGCGGCGTATGTCCAGACGGGAGATGCGCCCGGGATCGGTGATTGGTTCGGGGACAGCGCGCAGTGGTGCAGCCTGGTTCATCGCTTGATGGGGCCTTGAGGTGCCCCGAAGTTTCCGGACAGGGACCCAATAGGATCTCTACGTAAGGAAACGAGAGGCAAGACGTGGCACCACCCAGTAAGTACTCGC
>NZ_JBVHHL010000078.1:0-29445 GCF_055561075.1 Streptomyces sp. NPDC022910 | reverse complement strand
CTTCCTTTGTACTCACCCGAGAGACTCACTCTCGCGGCTTTCCTCCGGGCGCTTCCCTTCGGTGTTTCCGACTCTATCAGATCTTTCCGATCCGATTTACTCGGCGCTTTCCGGCCTTTCGGCCTTCCGGCGCTGTCGACTCTATCAGATCCCTCAGTCACCTTCGGGGCCTGACTCCCAGTCAACCGGGTTTGTCCTCGCGACCGTTGGGCCGTTCCGACGTCCCAAACCTTAGCGGATCTTTCCGGCGATTCCCAATCGAGTGGATCTCGACCGGCTCGAAGTCGCCGTACCCAAATGGAATCGAATTCGGGCGCGCCGAAAATCGACCCCGTTGGGAGATCGTGCTGAGTGGTTTGGTTGCCGCTATCGCGGCGGGAGGTGCTGCCCGGGAACCGTTACGGCCCCGTGGCAACCCGAAGAACTTTACGGATCTGAGGTTGGACTGTCAAGCGTCCCCCGGATGACATCGCGCCAAACCTCCGGCAGGTCAGTCGAGGTCGCTGAGTCGGCCGCCGGCGTCCGGCTGGGCGTGCTCCACACGGCGCAGCAGACGCGTCAGAACCTCGCCGAGGACGGTGCGCTCCTGCGGGGAGAGATCCTGCAGCAGGTCCTCCTCGAACCCCGAGGCCAGGCGCATCGCCTCCAGCCACTTCTCGCGGCCTTCGGCGGTCAGCTCGACGATCACGCGGACGCGGTTGGCCTCGTCCCGCTCCCGGGTGACGAGGCCTTCGTTCACCATGCGGTCGATGCGGTGGGTCATCGCGGCCGGCGTCAGGCCGAGCCGCTTGGCCAGGTCGCTCGGACCCATGCGGTAGGGGGCGCCGGAGAGAACCAGGGCCTTGAGGACCTCCCACTCGGCGTTGCTGATGCCGAGTTCCGCGGTCTGGCGACCGTAGGCGACGTTCATGCGTCGGTTGAGCCGGGACAGCGCCGAGACGATCTTCTCCACCTGGGGGTCCAGGTCCTGGAACTCGCGCTGGTAGGCGGCGATCTGTTCGTCGAGGGTCGGCTCGCTGACGCCGGGGTTGTCGCCCATGGCCGCAGTATGGCACGCGCCCGCTTGGCTTCGAAGTCCTTCAAGGTGTACTGTTTAGCTCCTAAGTTTAGCCTCGAAGTCTTCAGGGTTAACTGCTTCAGGCGTACGCCGTAGGTCCGGACCCTGGCGGCCCCTCTTCCTAAGGCAGGTGAACGTGACCAGGGCGATGGGCGCAGCGATGCGCCGGATCCATGTGGGCAACGCACTCAGCGCGTTCGGCCTCGGCTTCACCGTCCCGTATCTGTACGTCTATGTGGCGCAGGTGCGCGGTCTCGGTGCTGCGACGGCGGGTCTTGTACTCGCCGTCTTCGCCGTCGCCGCGCTCGTCGTGCTGCCGTTCGCCGGGCGGGCCATCGTCCGGCGCGGCCCGCTTCCGGTGCTGCTCGCCGCCCTCATCTCCGCCGCCGTCGGCGCGCTGAGCCTGGGGCTCGCCGGCAGCGCGGTGAGCGTGCTGCTGTCGGCCGCCGTGCTCGGTGCCGGGCAGGCCGTGATGCAGCCCGCGCTGGCCACGATGATCGTGGACTGCTCGACCGCGGAGACGCGGTCGCGGGACTTCGCGATGCAGTTCTTCCTGCAGAACCTGGGGCTCGGCGTCGGCGGCCTGATCGGCGGCCATCTGGTCGATGCCTCGCGCGCCGCGTCCTTCACGCTGCTGTTCGCGATCGAGTCCGCGATGTTCCTGCTGCTCGTCGTGATCATGGCGACGGTACGGATGCCTCATGCACCGAGGATCGCGACCGCCGCGCCGCAGGACGGCAGAGCGGGCCGGAGGCAGTTGCTGGGCAACCGGGCCATGGTGCAGCTGTGCGTGCTGGGGTTCGTGCTGTTCTTCGCGTGCTACGGCCAGTTCGAGTCGGGGCTGAGCGCGTACGGCGTCGAGGCGGCCGGCATCTCCACGTCCGCGCTGGGTACGGCGCTGGCGGCGAACACGATGATGATCGTGGTCGCCCAGTTCGCGGTGCTGAAGTTCGTGGAACGGCGAAGGCGGTCCCGGGTGATCGCGACGGTGGGGCTCGTCTGGGCCGTTGCGTGGGCCACCGCGGGATACGCGGGGCTGGAGCACGGCAGCCGGGCCGTGGCGACCGCCGCGTTCATCTCGACCTACGCGCTGTTCGGGCTCGGCGAGGCGATGCTGTCGCCCACGCTCGCGCCGCTCGTCGCCGATCTGGCGCCGACGGGGATGGCAGGCCAGTACAACTCGGCGTTCGCCCTGGTGAAGCAGCTCGCCCTCGCGGTGGGTCCGGCGGTGGGCGGTCCGCTGGGCGCGTCGCTGCCCACGCCGTACATCGTGACGTTCCTGCTGTGCTCGCTGGGCATCACGTTCCTGGCGATCCGGCTCGGGCGCCGACTGACGCTCGTGCAGAACCAGCCGTCGCAGGCGCGGAGTCTGGTGGTGGCGCAGGGCGGTGCGTCGGCGGAGACGGTGTCGGTACGCGCCTAGGCGACAACCTGGTGGTCAGCCCCCTTCTCGAGGCAGCGCGAACTCGCACCACACGGCCTTGCCGCCTCCCGGCGTCCTTCGCGAGCCCCAGTTGGAGGCGATGGTCGCCACGATCGCGATTCCCCGTCCCGCCTCGTCCGCCGGCTCCGCTCGGCGGCGGCGGGGCAGGTGGTCGTCGCCGTCCGTCACCTCGATGATCAGTCGGCGGTCCGTGCGCCGGAGGCGCAGCCTCGTGGGCGGGGTGCCGTGCTGCAACGAGTTCGCGACCAGTTCGCTCGCCGCCAGCACCCCCAGATCGCGCAGATCCGCCGGGAACCGCCAGCTCGCCAGCACACCGGAGGCGAACGCACGTGCGCGTGGCGCCGCCTCCACGCCGCCCAGCAGCTCCAGTGCGGCGTTCCGGAAGAGGTCGCCGTCCGGGCCCGATCGCGACGGGTGCTGGAGCACCAGGACCGCGACGTCGTCGTCGTGGCCCGCCGTGACGCCCGCCGAGCGCAGCAGGCGGTCGCAGATCACCTGCGGCGTGCCCTTGGCACCCGCCAGTGCGTTCGCCAGGGCCGCGATGCCCTCGTCCAGGTCGGCGTCCCGGCGTTCGACCAGGCCGTCCGTGTAGAGGACGGCCGTGGAGCCGGGCGCCAGCGGCACCGAGCCCGAGGCGTGCATCCAGCCGCCGGTGCCGAGCGGCGGGCCGGTGGGTTCGTCGGCGCGCAGGACCACTCCGCTCTCGTCGCGGACCAGGATCGGCAGGTGGCCCGCCGACGCGTACACCAGCCGGCCCTCGTTCGGGTCGTGGATGGCGTACACACAGGTCGCGATCTGGTTGGGGTCGATCTCCGCGGCGAGGCCGTCGAGGAGCTGGAGCACCTCGTGCGGGGGCAGGTCGAGGCGTGCGTAGGCGCGCACGGCCGTGCGCAACTGGCCCATCACCGCCGCCGCGCGGACGCCTCTGCCCATGACGTCGCCGATCACCAGTGCCGTGCGGCCGCCGCCGAGGGTGATCACGTCGTACCAGTCGCCGCCGACCGCGGCCTCCGTGCCACCGGGCTGGTAGGTGGCGGCGATGCGCAGGTCGTCGGGCTGTTCCAGTTCCTGCGGCAGCAGGGAGCGCTGGAGGGTCACGGCGGTCTCGCGCTGCTCGCGCTCGCTGGCGCGCAGCCGTTCGGCGGCCTCGGCGTGGTCGGTGACGTCGGCGGCGAAGATGAGCACGCCCCTGGCCTCGTCGTCGGGCACGTCCACCGGAGTGCACGTGAACGTGTACGAACGGCCGCCGGCCGCCTTGCGGGACTTGACCGTGCGTGGCTTGGAGCTGCGCAGCACCTGGTCCAGGAGCGGGAGGAGACCGAGTTCGTCCAGCTCGGGCAGCGCCTCACGGGCGGGTTCGCCGACCGGCCGGGCGCCGAAGGCCGCCGCATAGGCGTCGTTCACGTACGCGATGCGGTGGTCGGGGCCGTGGACCAGCGCGACGAGGGCCGGGATGCGGTCGAGGACCTCGCGCACCGGCAGCTCGTCGACGGCGGGCACACTCGGCGTGTCGTCGGTGAGCCGCTCGGCGCGGGCCCCGGGTACGGATCCTTCCCCCCGCCGGTCCGGGGCGACCGTCTGCTCGGTCCGCGCCGCGGCGCGGCGCTGCGTTCCGGGGAGCCGGGCGCTCCAGCGCGTGAAGTTCACCGATTCCTTGCCTCGTCGTTGTCGTCTCCGGCCGGCTCCGGACCGGGTCGGGAGTCCGGGTGCCTGCCCCCGGGGGTACGGCAGTGGGGAAAGCCTGGTGGATGCGTCCGGGCGAGGGTCGGCCCGCCCTGGGTCATGGACCAGTCTGTCCGACCGGACCGACATCCGTCAGACGCCGGTCCCTGCGGCGGAGTTCCCGGGTCCGGTCAGGACGACCCCTTCGGGTCTCCAGAAGGCTTTCCACCGGCCGCCAGTTCGAACTCTGCACGGGGATGTTCGAGTGAACCGAGAGAGACGATCTCCCTCTTGAAGAGCCCGGCCAGGGTCCATTCGGCCAGTACACGCGCCTTGCGGTTGAAGGTGGGCACCCTGCTGAGGTGGTACACGCGATGCATGAACCAGGCAGGGTAGCCCTTCAGCTTGCGCCCGTAGACGTGCGCGACACCCTTGTGCAGCCCCAGAGAGGCGACCGAGCCGACGTACTTGTGGGCGTACGTCTCCAAGGCCTGGTCGCGCAGCGAGCGCACGATGTTGTCGGCGAGCACCCTGGCCTGGCGCACCGCGTGCTGGGCGTTGGGGGCGGTCTCCTTGCCGGGCACCTCGGCGGTGACGTCGGGAACGGCGGCCGCGTCTCCCGCCCCCCACGCGTGCGTGACGCCCTCCACGGTCAACTCGGGGGTGCACTTGAGGCGGCCGCGCCCGTTCAGCGGCAGGTCGGTGGCCGCGAGGATCGGATGCGGCTTCACCCCGGCGGTCCACACGACCGTACGCGTGGGGAAGCGCGCCCCGTCGGACAGGACGGCGATCCGGTCGGCGCACGACTCGAGCCGGGTTTCGAGGCGTACGTCGATGTTGCGGCGGCGCAGTTCGGTCACCGTGTAGCGGCCCATCTCCTCACCGACCTCGGGGAGGATGCGGTCGGAGGCCTCCACGAGGATCCACTTCATGTCCTCGGGCTTCACGTTGTGGTAGTAGCGCGCGGCATAGCGGGCCATGTCCTCCAGCTCGCCGAGCGCCTCGACGCCGGCGAAGCCGCCGCCCACGAAGACGAAGGTGAGGGCCGCGTCCCGGATCGCGGGGTCACGGGTGGAGGAGGCGATGTCCATCTGCTCGATGACGTGGTTGCGCAGGCCGATGGCCTCCTCGAGGGTCTTGAAACCGATGCCGTACTCGGCCAGACCGGGGATAGGGAGCGTGCGCGAGATGGAGCCGGGGGCGAGGACGAGTTCGTCGTACGACAACTGTTCCGTCTGCCCGGTCTCCTCGGTGGCGAGCGTGGCGACGGTCGCGGTGCGCTTGGCGTGGTCGATGGACGTGACCTCACCGATGACCACATGACAGCCGTCCAGGACCCGGCGCAGCGGGACGACCACATGGCGGGGCGAGATGGCACCGGCGGCGGCCTCGGGCAGGAACGGCTGGTAAGTCATGTAGGGGTCGGGCGTGACCACCACGATCTCGGCCTCGCCCCGCCGGAGTTCCGCCTTCAGTTTCCGCTGCAGGCGCAGGGCCGTGTACAGACCGACGTAGCCGCCGCCGACGATGAGGATGCGCACACACTTCGGGGGGTCGGGGGACGTCCCCCGATGGATTGCAGCCGTCACCATCCCATGACGCACCCGACTCTTGAGTTTGTCCACAGCCCCGGCAAATTGTGTGACCGGACGGCGGCACGGGGCGGAGTTGGCCGAATTGCCGGAGTGCGGGGCAGGATCGCAGGTCAGCGGGTGTGAGCCGGGTGACATTGGGGGGCGCAATCGGGACGTAACCGCCCCGTACTCCGATCGGGGGGCGCTCTGTGCGGAACCTGCCCCTTCTGAATTGACCCCTGCTCAACTATGTTCGTGTGTCGACGGGGTGTAGGGGGATGCGCTCGACAGGTCCGCGACGGGCGGGCCGGGTCACGAAGGACGCATGTTCCGTACGCTCCGGCTTCCAATGGCGGGGAGTCTCCGGGGGGAGACGTCATTACCGGGGGAACGCTTATGCATATTCAGGACTCTCATTGGTCATCCGCGTCCGCCGTCGCACCGGCGGGCGCGGTGAGCGCGGCGGCGGGGAACGGACGCGGGGAGAGTGCGCGGACGACACCGCTGCGCGTGGACGCACAGCGCAACCTGGAACACGTCCTGCGGGCGGCGCGTGAGGTCTTCGGCGAGCTGGGGTACGGCGCGCCGATGGAGGACGTGGCGCGGCGCGCAAGGGTCGGCGTCGGCACGGTGTACCGGCGCTTCCCGAGCAAAGACGTGCTGGTTCGGCGGATAGCCGAGGAGGAGACATCCCGGCTGACCGACCAGGCCAGGGCGGCGCTCGGCCAGGAGGACGAGCCGTGGTCGGCGCTCTCGCGCTTCCTGCGGACGTCGGTGGCGTCGGGCGCGGGGCGGCTGCTGCCGCCGCAGGTGCTGAGGGTCGGGGTCGCCGAGGAGGGGACCCCGGGGACGGACGCGGTACTGGTGGACGAGGCGCGGGTGCCGCAGCAGCGCTCCCAGTCGGCCGAACTACGGCTCGTCGAGCAGCGACACGTGCCGGAGCCGGACGACGACGCGGGTACGGCGACGCTGCTGGAGGTCGTCGGACAGCTCGTGGATCGGGCGCGCGCGGCGGGTGAGCTGCGGTCGGACGTCACCGTCTCGGACGTGCTCCTGGTGATCGCGACGGCGGCACCCTCGCTGCCGGACGCGGCCCAGCAGGCGGCGGCCTCGGCACGGCTGCTCGACATCCTCCTTGAGGGCCTGCGGTCCCGCCCGGCGTGAGACGGGCGGCTCCCATGCCGGGGGCCTTCCGCGGCGGTCTTCCGAGCGCGGGCGCTGCGCAGCCCGCGGACGGTCCGGGTGCCGCGGTTGCCGGGCGGGCGGAGTCGCGTTCACCCGTCCGATGTCGTGACGGACCCGTATCACCCGTTTCGGTGACCTCCCTTATCAGGCGCCTCCGTTGACCGTCCCCTGATCGGGACCACCGGTGATGCGTCGGCACGGGGCGCCCGCGGACGGGTCGTGGTCCGTACTTGTCCTCCGGGGACAAGCCCCTGTGGCACTCTGGCCCGTGTTCGGGAGTGGTCGGGCAGGCGGCGGGGGCTTTCCGCGATGAGCGTTGACGGGCAGGACGAGTCACTCGGTGACGGCGGCGCGGAGAGCTCGCGGCGGGTACCGAACCAGGGCGGGCCGTCCCGGGAGGTCACGGGCGGCTCCCGCTCCGGCGGCGCGGCCGGGGCCGGTGTGCCGCCGCAGCGCGACGGCAGTGCGCTGCCGCCCTCGGACGCCGAGCTGATCGGGCGGATGCGCGACGGCGACGACACGGCGTACGAGGAGCTGTACCGGCGCCATGCCGGGGCCCTGCGCCGCTATGCGCGCACCTGCTGCCGTGACAGGCACACCGCGGACGACCTCGCCGCCGAGGTCTTCGCCCGCATGCTCCAGGCAGTGCGCTCCGGCTCCGGCCCCGAGCACGCGGTTCGCGCGTATCTGCTCACAACGGTCCGCCGCGTCGCCGCCACCTGGACGAAGTCCGCGAAGCGCGAGCAACTGGTCGACGACTTCGCGGCGTTCGCCGATCAGGCGGCGCGTCTGTCCGAGGCGTCCTACAGCGCCGCCCCCATGGGCTCCTTCGGTACGGGGGCGGACCTGGGTGCCGATGTGCGCGCGATGCACGAGGCCGAGCAGTCCATGGCCAGGCAGGCCTTCCATTCGCTGCCGGAGCGCTGGCAGGCCGTGCTGTGGCACACAGAAGTCGAGGACGAGTCGCCGAGCGAGGTCGCCACGCTCTTCGGGCTGGACGCCAACGGCACACGCGTACTCGCCAGCCGCGCCCGCGAGGGCCTCAAACAGGCCTATCTGCAGGCGCATGTGAGCGCGGCGCTCGCCTCCGACGAGGAGTGCGCGCGCTACGCCGACCAACTCGGTACGTACGCCCGCCGCAAACTGCGCACCCGGGCCGAACGGGGCCTGCGCAGGCATCTGGAGGAGTGCGCCCGATGCCGGCTCGCCGCGAGCCAGATCGAGGAACTCGCCCGCGGCATTCCCGCCGTCGTACCGGTCGCGGTCATCGGCTGGTTCGGCGCCGCCGGGTACGCCAAGGCGCTCGGGATCATCGCCGGTGGCGCCGGAGCCGGTGCGGCGGGGGCCGCCGCGGGTGCGGCCGCCACGGCGGGCGACGGCTCCGGCGGTGCGAGCGCGGGCGGTGGCACCGCGGTCTGGAAGGGGCTCGGCGCCCCGTTCAAGGCCGCGGTCGCGGCGGGAGTCGTCGCGGTGACGGCCACGGCGATCGCCCTCGCGGCGGCCGGCCACCACCGACCGGCCCAGAAGCCTGCGGCCGCGCCGCCCGCCACCCGGGCCGCGGAGTCCGAGGCCCCCGAGCCCAGCCCGACGCGCCAAAAGAGGCAGCCCGCCGGGCAGCGGTCGCCGGTGGCCCCGGCACCGGCCTCGACGCCGAGGGCGAACCCCACACCCACTCCGACTTCCGTGCCGACCGTGGTGGCGGCGAGGTCCGTGCCTTCACCGGCACCGAGCTCCACAGCGACCTCGGCTCCGACGTCGTCGCCGAAACCGACCCCGACGCCCACGAATCCCACGACACCCCCGCCCGCCCCGGCGGTCTACCAGTGGAACGAGCTGACGTACGACCTCACGGGCGACGGTACCGAGCCCGAGATGCGGCTGGCTGAGAGCAGCTGGGTGTGGCGGCGGTGGGGCATGTCGATCGCGGGGCGGCAGTACGCACACGGTGTGACCGTCCACGGTTCGTCGTCCGTGACGATCGACCTCAACCGTCCGTGCTCGTCGTTCGACGCGCTGGTCGGTGTCGACGATCTGGCAACGGGGCTCGGCAAGGTGCGGTTCTCGGTGTTCGTCGACGGGGTACGGCTGTGGCGGTCGCCGATGATGAAGAGCGATCGACCGGCGGTGCCGGTTCACGTCGGGCTCGGCGGGCACAAGACGGTCCGCCTGGTCGTGGAACCCCACGCCCGGAACGACGCGGCGACGCTCGGGGACTGGGCGGAGTCGCGTTTCACCTGCCAGTAGGGCAGGAGCCGGCTCACTCCGCGGATGCCTGCGCCAGCTCCCGCAGGACGTCCTCCGGGGTGAACGCGGTGCCCTTCGCGCGCTCGGCGTCGAAACGGGCTCGTCCCAGGGCCTCCAGGGCGGCGGCCCGCGTGCGCTCGGCCTCCACGCGCTCGGGTGCGGGGCGCACGGACGGCCCGCGCCAGAAGTCGGCGGCGGCAAGCAGCCGGGCCGCGCCGGCGTGCGCGCCCACAGTGCCCAGGACGTTCGCCGCCATGTCCGCGAGCCCCGCTGTCACCGGCTCCGCGCACCGGCTCGCCACGGCCTGGCGCAGCGCCTCGGCAAGCTTGCGCAGGCCGGATTCCGGGCCCGACTCGGCGACCGTGACGAGCGCGTCGACGCCGTTGAGCGCGGCGACGAACTGCGGGGGCGGAGTACCCCCGAGGGTCGCCACCCGCGCCCGTTCCCACCACTCCCGCGCCCGGGCGTTCTCCCCGTCGTCCAACGCCATCTGCGCCCGCAGCAGAAACACATACGCGCGGGCGTCCTGCACGCCGTACCGGTCGGCGGCGTCGCCCGCCTCGTCCAGTGCGGTCCGCGCGTCCGCCCGCTTGCCTTCGCGGTACGAGATCTCGCCGAGCCGGGCGAGCAGGAAGGGGGTCTCCGCGTACGCCCCGACCTCGTGGGCGAGCCGCAGTGCCTCCTCGTACTCACCCTTCGCCTCTTCGGAGGCGCCGCGCCCCATCGCCGCCTCGCCGGCCGCGCTGCACACCTGCGCACGCATCCAGCGGTCTCCGACGCGGCGGCTGATCACGCGCAGCTCCGCGAGGTCGCCGTCCACGTCGTGCAGACCGCCCGGGTAGTCGACGAGGATGTGCGTGCGGAGCATGAGGGTGACACCGATCTCCCAGTCGCCGCCGTATCTGCGGCAGTTGGCGAGGCTCGCGTGCATGGCCTCCCGGATGTCGTACCGCTCGCCCAGGTGGTACGCGGTCAGCGGCCAGACGATGCCGGGCAGCCGCGCCGCGTCCGGGCCGCCCCGCTCGAAGGCCGCGCGTACCCGGGCGACGTACCGCTGCGACCGCTCGTCCTCCATCGAGGCCACCGGCCGTGATTCGGCGAGCAGGAACAAGTGCAGCATCCGCAGCTTCATCCGCATCAGGTGGAGCGGGTGCTGCTGCTCCTCGGCGTGGGCGAGGAACACGTCGGCGGGATCGAACGCGGCCGGCTCTTCGAACACGTCGACCGCCGCGTCTTCCGCGCGGGCGTCCAGGGCCACACCCAGCCGCAGCACACGCTCCACCCACTCCGTGCCCTCGCGGCGGAAGTTGCGCAGCCACCAGAGCCAGCCCGTCGCGAGGGCGATGGCGCCGGCCTCCTCCTCGTCACCGGCGACGATCGCGCGGTGCAGCCCGGTCCGGATGTTGTCGAGTTCCGTCTCCAGGCGGATGATCCACGGGAGTTGCTCGGCCGAGCGCAGCTTCGGGTCGGCCTCCTCGACGAGCGCCCGCACCCACGCCCGGTGCCGTCGCTCCACCGCGGCGCGTAGCGCGGGAACCTCTGCGGCGCGCTCGGTGGCGTACTCGTGGATGGTCTCCAGCATGCGGTAGCGCATGGCATCGCCTCCGCCCCCCTCGTACGGGGTCGCGACGATCAGGGACTTGTCGACGAGCGCCCCGATGAGGTCGGCCGCGGGCCCGGTGCACACGGCCTCGGCCGCGCCGAGGTCCCAGCCGCCGGCGAAGACCGATACCTCCCGCAGCACCGTGCGCTCACGCTCGTCGAGCAGGTCCCAGGACCAGTCGACGACCGCGCGCAGGGTCTGCTGGCGGGGCAGCACCGTACGGCTCCCGGAGGTGAGGAGCCGGAAACGGTCGTCGAGGCGGTCGGCGATCTGCCGAGGGGTCAGCATCCGGAGGCGGGCGGCGGCCAGCTCGATGGCCAGGGGCAGGCCGTCGAGGCGGCGGCAGATCTCCTCGACGGCCGCCGGGTCGTGGACGGCGTGCGCGTCGGGGTGCGCGGCGGCGGCGCGCTCGGTGAAGAGGCGACGCGCGGGATCGGGTGGCAGGGGCTCCACGGGGCGGACCGACTCGCCGGGCACGCCCAGGGGTTCACGGCTGGTGGCGAGGATCGTGAGCCCGGGGCAGTGCGTCAGGAGAGTCTCCGCGAGCTCCGCCGCTGCGTCGATCACATGTTCGCAGTTGTCCAGGATGAGGAGTTCGCTGCGCGGTGCGCAGTACTCGATCAGCAGGGCGACCGGGTCGTCCTGCTGCATCACCATCTCGTTGGTGATCAGTACGGTCTCGCGCAGGCCGAGGGCGCTGACCACCGCGGCGGGAACCGCCTCCGGGCGGTCGAGCGGGGCCAACTCGGCCAGCCACGCGTACGGCAGCCCTGTGGCGGCTTCCTCGGCGAGACGAGTCTTCCCGGAACCGCCCGGTCCGGTCAGGGTGACCAGTCGGGCTCTGTGCAAGTCGGAGCGGATGGCGTCTAGTTCGGGTTCCCGCCCGACGAAGGAGTTCAGGCGGGGGCGGAGATTGCCGGTGCGTGCGGCGCGGGAGGCCGTGGGAGCGGGTGTGGGGTGCACGGCAGGCGGCGGCATGGACACGGACGGCTCCGAAGACAGCAACTCGGCGTGCAGTGCCTGCAGTTCCGCACCCGGATCGGTGCCCAGCCCGTCCGCCAGCGCACGGCGCACGCCCTCGTACGCAGCCAGGGCGTCGGCGCCGCGGCCCGTCGCGCGCAGGGCGCGGATGAGGAGTGCGTGGAGGGGTTCGTCGTACGGATGGGCCGTGGTCAGTTCCGTCAGCTCGGGTACGACGTCGGCAGCGCGGCCCAGGCGCAAATCGGCCTCGACGCGGGCATGCGTCGCCGCCAGGCGGAGGGCCTCGGCACGGGCGGCGGCACCGCGGTCGGGGAGGTCGGCCAGGGCGGGACCGTGCCACAGGGCGAGGGCCTCCCGCAGATCGCGGACGGCGGCGTGCGCGTCGCCCGTGGCGAGGGCAGAGATACCGCGCTGGACGAGGTCCTCGAAGACGAAGAGGTCCACCGCCTCGCGGGCGGAGACGAGCCGGTAGCCGCCGGGCTCCGAGGCGACCGTGTCCCGGCCGACGGCGCGGCGGAGCCGTCCGACGAGCGCCTGGAGGGCGGCCGGGGCGTCGAGCGGCGGGTCGTCGGCCCACACCTCGTCGATCAGGGTGCGGTGGGTGGCGGTGCGCCCGGGGCGCAGGGCGAGGGCCGTGAGCAGGGCGCGGACGCGGGGGCCGCCGACCGGTACAAGGGTGCCCTGGTCGTCCTCTGCTTGGGCGACGCCCAGAATCCTGTACCGCACCCGGCCATTCTTGCGGGGGCGGCCTCGCGGGGCACTGGGTTTGCGGTGGCGGGTGTGCCACACGGCTGTGGAGGGCCCGGGGCGGGCTGCCCGGTGGAGTGCAGGTGGCGGGGTGCCCGTCCCGCCCCGGCGCACGGCTGACCGCTGCCGTTACGGCTGCAAGGACATCCGCGGCGTAGCCCTAAGCCCCGGCCCCCAACGCCCGTCCCCGTGTCGCGATGCCCGCCGGGACCGCACGGGCCCGGGCCGGGGTGCCGGTCCAGCAGGTGCCTCTGCGCGCCAGCAGGCGGCGCAGCCACAGTTCCAGGGAGACCAGGTCCGCGAGGCCGTCCAGGGGAAGGGGTTCGCCCTCCGCCGCGGCCCGGACCGCCTTGCGGACCACGCGGGCCTCCACCAGGCCCGCCTCCGCCAGCAGCGGTGTGCCGAAGACGGCCATCAGCGAATCCGCGGCCAGCCGCAGGCCCGTGCGGGCCGCGGCCGCCGAGGACGCGTGCGAGGGCGCGCCCCAGCCGGACGGCAGTCCCCCCACGCCCGCGCCCTCCAGCACCGTGCGCAGGATCGCCGCCCGCGCTCCCGGCTGCACCCGGAGGGCCTCGGGGAGCGCACGGCACGCGCGGACGACCTGGTTGTCCAGGAACGGCGTGTGCAGCCGTTGGGAGCGGATCTCGGCGGCCTGTTCCAGCACCCGTAGATCCGCCGCATGCCTCGCCAGCGCCGCACGCGCGCGGAAGTCCCCCGGGCGCTGCCCGGGACCCACCCCCGTCCGAGCTGCGGCTCCTTGCAGGCGAACCGATACTTCAGCGAGGGCCTCACCGGTCAGCCAGCGCGCCGCGGGCCCTGGTCTGGCCCAGGTGAGCGCGGCGAGCGACGCGCCCACGGCACCCCCTGGCTCATCGAACCGCCGCTGCATGAGCCGTTCGGCGAGTGAGTCGACCCCGGCCCGGTACGGCGTGCGGGCCAGCTTCCGCGCAGCGCTGTACACGCGCGCGGGGACCATCACCGAGCCGTCCGCCTTCGCGAGCGCGGCCACCGGCCGCACGAGATGGCGCCGCTTGCGGTCCATCAGCAGGTCCGCGAGACGGGCCGGGTGCGCGTCGAGGACCTGGCGCGCGCCGTAGCCCGTGAAGTGGTCGGCGCTGCCTGACGCCAGCCGCGCGCGGTGCCTGGCCGCCGTCACCAGGGAGGGGCCCGGTTCGTCCGTCAGCGGGCCCTCCAGGTCGACATAGGGGAGCACTTCCTCGCCGCCGGTCACCACCACGTGGTGCAGCCGGGGGTTCGCCGCCAGCGTGCCCGCCCGCTCCAGCTCGGCCTCGCGGCCCCTGACGGCCAGGTCGTTGAAGGTGACGGCCAGCAGGCGCTCACCGGCTCCGGTGCCGTGCCCTAGAACCGTCCCCGGCATCCCGGGGAGCCCGGCCGCGAGCAGCGCCAGCGTGCCCGAGGCCGGCCCTCCGGAGAGGTCGGCGCCGATCCCGGGAACGGGCATGCCACGCGCGGCACGGCGTTCCGCCGGTCCCATCCCGGGGACGGGTCCGGGGTCGATGTCGGTGCCGGGGACGTGCCGGGGGGCCGCCAGACGCGCGCGTACGGCGTCGACGAGGGCGTCGCGCACGGCGTTCACAGCGGCGGCCGGATCCGCCGTGGGCGCCGCGACCGCGAGCGAGGCGACCGGCTCGTACCCGGCGATCTCGCGCGACCCCGCACGCAGGACGAGCGCGTGCCCTGGCGGAATGCGCCGTACGCCGTCGTACGGGGTCGAATCGTGCACCGCGGCCGGAACGTCGGGGGCGGCGAGGAGGGCCGCCAGGTGCCCGAAGTCGAGGTTGGCCTCGATGAGGTCCGCGAGCGGGAGCGCGGCGGTCGCGTACGCCGTGCCACCCGCCCAGGGGGTGTAGAACACCGGCCGCGCGCCGGCGAGGTCGCCGCACACCGTGATCCTGCGCCCGACCTGGACGACGGCGGTGTAGCTGCCGGACCAGGCGGTCAGATGGCGAAGTGCCCCTCCCCGGGCGGCGAACAGGCCGACGCGCAGCTCTTCGTCGGAGGCCCCGCACGTGCCCAGCACCGCGATCCGGGTCTGTGCGTCGGCCTTCACGACGCGCACCTCGTCCGGGCGCCAGTCCCCCACCGCCCACAGCGGATCCGGGTCGCCCCACAGGAGTTGGGAGCCCACAGGATGCACGGTCTCGCCGTCGTTTCCGGTGGCCCCGGCGACGCCGGGCTCGGCGGCTCCAGCGGCGGTGCTGCTCCATCCCACCAACCACCGCATCGACGCCTCCACAGGCTGTGGACCACCAGTGCACCGCACGAACGGCTCCCATGCTGCCACGAAGAGTGCCCGTGGGAAGGCGTGTGCCGCTGCTTGCGCGCCCCGGAACGCGCCCTCGTGGAGACTGGCGCAAGCCGGTGAACTCCCGCTCGGGGCACGGCGGCAGAATGGAAGTCGGGAGCGACCAGCGACGTGAATGCGCCCCCGAAATGCTCCCCGAAAACGCCATTCGCGCCCTCAAGAGTCGTGGTCGGAGCCTTGATCGCCCCCGAAATCCACCGTCGATTTTCGGCCAAATAGACTGCGATCGGTCGGCGTTGGGCACGCTCCGTGCAGGCCCCGTGCAACGCACGGTCCGGGAGGCGGAGTTCGCCTCCCGGACCGGTCCGCCGCCCGCGGGGATGTAGGCGGCGGTGTCCCCCAGCCCACTGGATCCAGTACAGCGGGCCGACCCACGCACGGCCCATGGAACCGCTCCCCCGACGGCTGCAGAAGAGCGCACGGACGGGCGCACGGCCACACACCGGTAGCACGCCGCAACCCTCCGTGCTGAGCTACGGACCACAATCCCGCCATCCGGATTTACGCCCCTTAACGCATGGGATGCGGCGAACTACGCTGGGTTTACGAATGCCGCGCGGTTATGCCACCGCCGCGGCAGCCGTCTGTGTCGAGGGGTGGCGCATGTCCAGGGAGCAACGCGGGCCGAACGAAAAACTCGGCGCCGTTCTCGCCCTCGCGGGAATCAGCAACGCAGGACTCGCCCGACGCGTCAACGACCTCGGCGCCCAGCGCGGGTTGACTCTTCGCTACGACAAGACATCGGTGGCGCGCTGGGTGTCGAAGGGCATGGTGCCGCAGGGCGCCGCGCCCCACCTCATCGCCGCGGCCATCGGCCAGAAGCTCGGCCGCCCCGTACCGCTCCACGAGATCGGTCTGGCGGACGCGGATCCCGCACCGGAAGTGGGCCTCGCCTTCCCCCGGGACGTAGGACAGGCGGTGAAGTCGGCGACGGAGCTGTACCGCCTCGACCTCGCCGGGCGCAGGACCGGCGGCGGCATCTGGCAGTCGCTGGCCGGATCGTTCGCGGTGAGCGCCTATGCGACCCCTGCTTCCCGCTGGCTGATCACGCCGGCCGACAGCTCGGTGGCGCGCGACCCCGCCCCCGGCGACGGGGCCGGAGCGCCGCTGAAGGTCGGCCACAGCGATGTCCAGAAGCTCCGTGAGGCCGCGGAGGACGCCCGGCGCTGGGACTCCAAGTACGGGGGCGGCGACTGGCGTTCGTCGATGGTGCCCGAGTGCTTACGCGTGGAGGCGGCGCCGCTGCTGCTCGGTTCGTACTCGGACGAAGTGGGCCGGGCGCTGTTCGGGGCCAGTGCCGAACTGACGCGCCTGGCCGGCTGGATGGCCTTCGACACGGGACAGCAGGAGGCCGCCCAGCGCTACTACATCCAGGCGCTGCGCCTGGCGCGTGCGGCCGCCGACGTACCCCTCGGGGGCTATGTCCTCGCCTCCATGTCGCTCCAGGCGACCTACCGCGGCTTCGGCGACGAGGGTGTCGACCTCGCCCAGGCCGCCCTGGAGCGCAACCGCGGTCTGGCCACGGCCCGCACCATGAGCTTCTTCCGTCTCGTCGAGGCCCGCGCGCACGCGCGCGCAGGTGACGCCCAGGCGGCCGGGGCGGCCCTGAAGGCCGCCGAGGGCTGGCTGGAGCGGGCCCGCGACGGCGACAACGACCCGTCCTGGCTCGGCTTCTACTCCTACGACCGGTTCGCGGCCGACGCCGCCGAGTGCTACCGCGACCTCAGGGCGCCCCGCCAGGTCCGCCGCTTCACCGAGCAGGCCCTCTCCCGGCCGACGGAGGAGTACGTGCGGTCCCATGGACTTCGCCTGGTCGTGTCGGCGGTCGCCGAGCTGGAGTCCGGCAACCTGGACGCGGCGTGCGAGCAGGGGGTGCGGGCGGTGGAGGTCGCCGGACGCATATCGTCGGCGCGCACCACCGAGTACGTGAGGGACCTCCTGCACCGACTGGAGCCGTACGGCGACGAACCGCGCGTGGCGGAGCTGCGCGAGCGGGCACGGCCGCTGCTGATGGCGCCGGCCTGAGCCGACCGGGGGTACAGGCGGTCGGACGCCTCCCGGGTTTGAGGGCATTGTCAGCGGCGCAGTGCACTATCGGAACCGGGAGGTGAAGCAGGTGCGTGAGATCGCCTACGACTGCGACGTGCTGGTGATAGGTGGCGGAATCGTCGGCCTGTCGACGGCGTATGCGATCACGCGTGCCGCTCCGGGCACGCGGGTGACGGTCCTGGAGAAGGAGCCGGGCCCGGCCCGCCACCAGACGGGACGCAACAGCGGGGTCATCCACAGCGGGATCTACTACCGCCCGGACTCCCTCAAGGCGCGGTACGCGGTGCGGGGCGCCACCGAGATGGTCAAGTTCTGCGCCGAGTACGGCATCGCGCACGCCGTGACCGGCAAGCTGATCGTCGCGACCGAGCGGGAGGAGCTGCCGCGTCTGCACGCGCTCGTCCAGCGCGGCCGGGAGAACGGCATTCCGGTACGGGAGCTGGGCCCGGCCCAGATCGTGGAGTACGAGCCGGAGGTGCGGGGACTGGCGGCCATCCACGTGGGCACCACCGGGATCTGCGACTTCGTGGCGGTCGCCCGGCAACTGGGCGAGGCCTCCGGGGCGGAGATCCGGTACGGCGCCGAGGTGGTGCGGATCGACCGGCGACCGTCGCTGGGCGTCGCCGTACGCACCGGCGACGGAACGGTCCTGCGCGCACGTGTGCTGGTCAACTGCGCCGGGCTGCACTGCGACGAGGTGGCCCGGCTGACCGGTGACGACCCGGGGATGCGGATCGTGCCGTTCCGGGGCGAGTACTACGTGCTGAGGCGGCCCGAGCTGGTGCACGGACTGGTGTATCCGGTGCCGGACCCGGCGTTTCCGTTCCTCGGGGTGCATCTGACCCGGGGGATCGACGGAGAGGTGCACATCGGGCCGAACGCGGTGCCGGCGCTGGCGCGCGAAGGGTACGGCTGGGGGGTCGTACGACCTCGGGAGCTGGGCGCGACGGTGGCCTGGCCGGGTGCGTGGCGGATAGCACGGCGGCACTGGCGGTACGGGGCGGGAGAGCTGCGGCGATCGGTGTCGAAGGCGGCGTTCACGGACGCGGTGCGCAGGCTGTTGCCGGAGGTCGGGGCGGACGACCTCGTGCGGGCTCCCGCGGGGGTGCGGGCGCAGGCCGTGCTGCGGGACGGGACGCTGGTGGACGACTTCCTGATCCGGGAGGGGGCGCGGGCGGTGCATGTGCTGAACGCGCCGTCGCCTGCGGCCACCGCTTCACTGCCGATCGGGCGGGAGGTGGCGCGTCGGGTGCTGGCGGTGCTCGGCCGGGGCTGAGCTGTCGCTCGGTGCCTGTGCTAGGGCTGCGGCTGCGGCTGCGGCTGCGGCTGCGGCTGCGGCTGCGGCTGCGGCTGCGGCTGCGGAGCATCTCCTGCGGCCCGACTGTCCGCCGTTGTACAGGCCCTAAAATTGGTTTCACTGTGTCTGAGTCCCTCAACTTCGCTCCCGAAGATCACCAGGTCGTACCCGGCGGTCCGGACGGCCGTGCCCCCGCCGGGTCCGTCCGGCACACCCGGGCCAAGGCTGAGCCCCGGTTTCCCGACGGGCCGAAGGCCGATCCCGCCGGGTCGCACTTCGAGCGGCGGATCCGGAGTTTCCAGCCGCGGCGCAGCCGGGTGACGGCCGGGCAGGCGGATGCCCTGCAGCGGCTGTGGCCCGAGTGGGGGCTGGACATCGACGGGCAGCGGATCGTCGATCTCACCGAGCTGTTCGGGAACACGAACCCCGTCGTGCTCGAGATCGGGTTCGGTATGGGCGAGGCCACCGCGCGTATGGCGGCGGAAGACCCCGGCACCAACATCCTCGCCGTCGACGTGCACACCCCCGGCCAGGGCAACCTGCTGGGCCTCGCCGACCGGGGCGGTCTGACCAACGTCCGGGTCGGGAACGGCGACGCGATCATCCTGCTCCGCGAGATGCTCGCCCCGGACTCCCTCGACGGACTGCGCGTCTACTTCCCCGACCCCTGGCCCAAGAAGCGCCATCACAAGCGGCGGCTTGTCCAGCCCGAGTTCCTCACACTCGCCGCCACCCGCCTCAAGCCGGGCGCGCTGGTGCACTGTGCGACGGACTGGGAGCCCTACGCCGAGCAGATGCTCGAGGTGCTCACCGCGCATCCGGCGTTCGTGAACACACAGCCCCACGGCGGTTACGCGCCACGTCCCGACTTCCGGCCGCTGACCCGTTTCGAGGGCCAGGGACTGGACAAGGGTCATGTCGTGAACGACCTGCTGTTCCGGCGCGTACCGCTCCTGGACCAGCCCTCCGCCGGCGGCTGAGCGTCGCGGGCCCCCACCAGGCACCGTCGCGGGCGGCGCCCCTCCGTCACTAGGGTCGATGCCGTGGCCACCTTCCCCCCGTACCCTTCGCACCCGGGCGGCAGCTCCGGTGGAGGCACGCTCGGGCACGTGCACTGGTGGCAGAAGCGGTGGGTGCGCTACGGAGCGCTGATCACCCTGCTCACGCTCTCCGGGCTCGTCATCCTCGCCCTCGTCCGGCAGCAGACCGGCACCGAGGGTTTCCTGGTGGGGCTGGGCCTCGCGGTGCTGCCCGTGCCGCTGCTCATGGCCGCGTTCCGCTGGCTGGACCGGGTCGAGCCGGGCCCCTGGCGCAACCTGCTGTTCGCCTTCGCCTGGGGCGCGTGCGCGGCCGCGCTCATAGCGATCGTTGCGAACAGCTTCGCGACCAGATGGATCGCGACGGCGACCGCCGATCCGAACAACGCCGACACACTCGGCGCGACCGTCATAGCACCCGTGGTCGAGGAGTCCGCGAAGGCGGCGGCCGTGCTGCTGGTCTTCCTCTTCCGCAGACGGGACTTCACCGGGATCGTCGACGGAGTCGTGATAGCCGGGGTCACCGCGACGGGCTTCGCCTTCACCGAGAACATCCTCTACCTGGGAACGGCCTTCGGCACGGACCAGCTGAGCGGGGAGCGCGGGCTGGCGTCCGTGACGGCCGCGACCTTCTTCGTGCGCGTGGTGATGTCCCCCTTCGCGCACCCGCTGTTCACCGTGCTCACCGGCATCGGCTTCGGAAGCGCCGCGCTGTCGGCGGAGCGCCAGCGCACGCGCCGTGTGCTCATGCCGCTGTGCGGGCTGCTGCTCGCGATGGGCATGCACGCCATGTGGAACGGGTCGTCGTCGTTCGGCGAGTACGGGTTCTTCGCGGTCTACGCGTCGTTCATGGTGCCCGCGTTCGGACTGCTGACCTGGCTGGTGATCTGGACGCGGCAGCGGGAGCTGCGCACGGTGCGGGAGGAACTTCCGGCGTACGCGCTCGCCGGGTGGCTGGGCCCGGCGGAGCCGTACGTGCTCGGCTCGATGCGGGCCCGGCGGCTGGCCCGGGAGTACGCGGGACACCACTTCGGGAAGGCGGCCGCACGCTCGGTCGCCGAGTACGAGGCGTACGCGACGTCGCTGGCGTTCCTGCGCCACCGGGGGCGTCGGGGCCGGGCGGGGCCCGATTTCGTCGTACGGGAGCGGGAACTGCTCGCCGAGCTGTGGGCGCGACGGGCGGTGGCACGGCCGGCCCTCGCGTACGCCGCGCGAGCCCTGACCCCGGTTGCTCCGCCACCGCTCTGGCCGATGTACGGGTATGCCCCGGCGTACTGGTCACCGCCGTACGGCCCGGCGGCGCCGTATCCGTCGCACAACCCGTATCACTCGTAGCGGCCGCGGAGGGTCCGGCACCCGGACTTCCCCGTCGTTGCCGATCACCACAGCGGAGGAAGGGCGCCGTCGGCGTCACGCGTCGAAAGACCGCCGCCAGGCGCCCACGCGCCACCGCCGGCGCCACCGCCGAGAAGTCGGCGCGACGTCAGGCATCCAAGGTCGCCCCGGCGTTGCGCCGCCTCCTCACGCCGACGCCGTCGTCAGCTTCGTCGTCTCCTCGTCCGTCAGCGTCAGCTCGCCCACCGCCAGCAGTGCCGGCAGTTGTTCCACCGTGCGGGCGGAGGCGATCGGGGCCGCCACCGTCGGCCGGCCCGCGAGCCATGCCAGGGCCACCGTGGCGATCTCCGCGCCCCGCTCCTGCGCGATCTCGTCCAGGGCCGTCAGGACGCGCACTCCTCGCTCCGACTTCAGGTACTCCCCGGCACGCCCGGCCCGGGCCGAGTCGACCGTCGTACCCGGCCGGTACTTGCCGGTGAGGAAGCCGGCCGCGAGCGCGAAGTACGGAACGGCCGCGAGGCCCGCCCGGGAGGCGACCTCCTGCAGCGCGCCCTCGTACGTGTCGCGCGAGACCAGGTTGTAGTGCGGCTGCAGCGCCACGTACCGCGCCAGGTTCTCGCGGTCGGAGAAGTCGAGGGACTCCTGGAGGCGCTCTGCGGAGATGTTCGAGGCGCCGATGGCGCGCACCTTGCCCGCGTTCACCAGCTCGTCCAACGCGCCGATGATCTCCTCCACCGGCACCTCCGGCATGTCGAAGTGCGTGTAGTAGAGGTCGATGTAGTCGGTGTCCAGGCGGCGCAGGGACGCGTCGGCCGCCGCCTTGATGTTGGCGGCGGTCAGGCCCAGGTACTCGGGGTGCCGGCTGACCTTGGTGGCGATGACGACGTCCGAACGGTTGCCGCGCGCCCTGACCCATTTGCCGATGATGGTCTCGGATTCGCCGCCCTTGTTGCCCGGCGCGAACGCCGAGTAGGCATCCGCGGTGTCGACGAAGTTGCCGCCCGCCGCCGCGTAGGCGTCGAGCACGGCGAAGGACTGCGCCTCGTCGGAGGTCCAGCCGAAGACGTTGCCGCCGAGGGACAGCGGGAAGACCTCGAGGTCGGAGGAGCCGAGCTTGCGAAGAGAAGTCATGCTCAATGTCAACGCCCGTGTCGGACCGGCGTCTTCCGGGACACCGCAAAGTTCCCGCAAAAACCGGATCCGCGTACTCCGGTTCAGAGACCACGACAGGCAGTCCTGAGGTCGGGGGCCGTCAGGACTGCCGGGGTCGGGTGAGGACGGCTCTCAGGGGGTGACGCCCTTGCTCTGCAGCCACGCCATCGGGTCGATCGCGTCGCCGCCGCCCGGGTGGACCTCCAGGTGCAGATGCGGCCCGGTCACGTTCCCGGTCGCGCCCACGCGGCCGATGACGTCGCCCGTGGACACCTTCTGCCCGACGCTGACGCTGATCGACGACTGGTGGCAGAACCACAGCTCCGTGCCGTCGTCGAGGGTCAGGATCGTGCGGTAGCCGTACGAGCCGGCCCAGCCCGCCTCCGTGATGGTGCCGCTGTGGATCGCCTTGATGAGCGTGCCCGTGGGCGCGGCGAAGTCGAGGCCGGTGTGGTAGCCGGAGGACCACATGGCGCCGGCGTCACCGAAGCGGGAGGTCAGGGTGTAGGAGGAGGTCGGCAGCGTGTACTGCTTGGCGAGTTCGGCCAGCCGCGCCGCCTCGGCCTTCTTCCTTGCCTCTTCCTCGGCCCTCTTCTTGGCGGCGGCGGCCTTGGCCGCGGCGTCGTCCTGCGCCTTCTTCGCGGCAGCGGCGGCCTTCTTCGCGGCGGCCTGCTCCGCGGCCTGTGCGGCAGCGGCGGCGGCCCGGTCCTGCTGGGACGCGGCCTGCTGGATGATCCGGGCGCGCAGCGCCTCGCCCGCGTCCTCGGTACCCGCAGCGGCGTCGGTGGTGGTCACCCCGACGGTACTCAGAGGGGTGGCGGACCCTTTGGGGGTGGCGGTCTCCTGACCGATGAGCGCCTTGGCCGAGTCGGTGACCGAGGAGAGATCCGGGAGAGATATGGACACCGGCGGCTTGCCGGTCTGAGCGGTGGCCATGCCGCCCGCACCGACGGCGGCCATCACACCGACGCCCAGGACGGTGGAGCTGCGCGCGAGTCCTCCCCCGCGCTGCTTGGCGACGCGGTGGCGGCCGCGGACGGGAGGGAGGGATTCCTCGGTGGGGTTCCACTCCTCCCAGGGGCCCTCGTCGCTGCGGGGTTCGAAACCGAACGTCTGAGTCGCGTTCGGAGCGAACGCGGTGCCCTGGGCAGGCGGGTTGGACGCCACGTGGGCGCACTCCTTTCCTTCCGTCTCGCCTACCGGGTTAGCTGACGGGTTCGGAGAGGAAGGTCTCCTACGCGCGTATACCGGCCGTGCTTCCACGACGGCACCCGCCCGATTCACCCCAAGGTGGTGGTTCCCCGGCTCCCTTGCGGGATTCGGCACATGCGCACGGAGCCGCCTCTTGTGACGGCTGGGACGACCGCGCTGCGTTATCGAACGTTAATAGACCCAGGGCCAGGATTCCAAGCTGTTCGGACAGATCCTTGATGCTCTTGACCAGGACTTTCATGCCATGAACGGGAGAAAACGGGCGAGTTGACCACTCCTCATGAGCCACACGCGTATTGACGGCGTGTCAGATGTTATGCGCAGGGGGGTCGCTCGATCACCCGCCGTGACAACGCTCAGGAACGCTCGGGCCGCCGTACGGCCAGCAGGGCCATGTCGTCCGTGGCACGGCCGCCGGTGTGACGGGCGACCTCCTCGGTGACGGCGGCCAGCAGGGCACCGGGGCCGGGGAAGACACGGCCGGCGAGACGGACGGCTGGGTCGTAGAACTCCCCGTGCGCGTCCCGCGCCTCCGAGACGCCGTCCGTGTAGAGGAGCAGCGTCGCCCCGGGCGGGAAGTCCCACTCCTCCATACGGTCGGGCCAGGCCGCCAGGTCGCCCATGCCGAGCGGCAGCGCGGTCTCGCGGGTCTCCAGCGCGCGCAGGGTGCCGTCCGGCAGCAGAAGCAGGGGTGCGGGGTGGCCCCGGTTGACGACGCGGACGACGCCGCCGCCGTGCGGGATCTCCGCGAGGACCGCGGTGATGAACCCTTCGAACGCTTCGGGCCCGTCACGCCGGATGCCCTCGCGCGACAGCGCCCGCTCCAGGCGCTGGGCAACCGCCTCAGGAGTCGACTCCTTTTCGGCGGCCTCCCGGAAGGCGCCGATGACGACGGCGACCGCGGCCACGGCCCCCATCCCCTTTCCGCGCACGTCCCCGACGACGAGCCGTACGCCGTGCGGGGAGTCCTGCACGGCGTACAGGTCGCCGCCGATGAACGCACCGGCCTGCGCCGCCTCGTACCGGGCGGCGACGTCGAGCCCGCCGATCCGGGCCGCGGGCTCCGGCAGCACGGCTCGCTGGGCGGCCTCGGCGATCTCGCGGGCGGAAGCGAGGCGTTCGTTCTTGCGCCGTACGAGCATGTTGATGAGGACGGCCAGGACGGCGACGGTGACGATGGTGACCGTCTCGGTGACCGCGCCGGCCCGCCCACCGAGCCCGAGCCAGAGGTGGACGGTGAGGACGACGGCGACCGCGGCCACCCCCGTGAGAACGGTGCCGCGCAGCGAGTAGAGAGGCGCGGCGACGAGCGGCGCGGCGGTGAAGAGCGGCCCGGCCGTGACATCGGACGGGGTGAGGCAGTCGTAGCAGGCGCCAACGCCGATGAGCAGCCCGGGCAGGGCGCACAGGAACGCCCGCGCGCAGAAGTAACGACGGGCCTCGCGCTCGACCCGACCCGGCGGCGGGAGGTTCCCGGCACCGGCGGCGAGCGCGAGGTCGCCTGACAGTCGACCGCCGGGCCGGTCCCGGTCGTCGTGCGACTCCTCGAACCACCGCGCGCCTGCTTGCTGCACCACCCGTCCAGACTTTCCGGAAGGGGGGCGGAGGGCGACCGCTGTGAGCCGGCCGGAGTACGGACCGGGAACGAACCGGTGGATGCGAAGGACGGGGGAAACGCCGAGGGCCGGAGCCCTTCCGGACTCCGGCCCTCGGCCATCAGTAGCGGGGACAGGATTTGAACCTGCGACCTCTGGGTTATGAGCCCAGCGAGCTACCGAGCTGCTCCACCCCGCGTCGGTGATTCCAGTGTACGCCATGCGCGCGACACCCAGCACACAGGTTTACGCCCACGGCCCCTCACCAGCCGTTTCCGGCCGACCGCACCAGCCGTTTCCGGCCGCCCGCGGAGTCCTGGCACCCGTCAGGGGCGGGTGGCCGGTGGAAGCAGATGGGCGTTCGGCGCCTTTGCCCGCTCCTCGTACTCCGGCAGGAGCACCACGTCCACGCCGGCCGCCGCCAACACCGCGTTCCCGTCGGCCGACTGCACGAACGTGTCCGGTTCACGCCAGGCCGTGACCACCCGTCGCACCCCGGCCTCCAGGATCAGCCGGGCGCACGGCGCGGCCCGGGATGAGCGGCGGGCGCACGGTTCCAGGCTGCTGTACACCGTGGCGCCGGCCAGCCGCGGATCCGCCGGGTCCAGCTTTGCCAGGGCCGCCTCCTCCGCGTGGACCACGGGATCGCCGCCCTCGCGGGAGTGCCCGCGCGCCAGCTCCGTGCCGTCGGCCGCGACGATCACCGCCCCCACGCTGAAGGCCGTCCCGGAGGGCGGGCACCGCGCCGCGAGCTCGCAGGCCGTCTCCAGCCACCGCCGGTCCGCGGCGGAGGCGAGCGGCCCGGTGCCGGGCGCCGTGGGCGCGTACCGCAGCAGCACGACGTCCCCGACCGGCCGGGTCTCCATCAGCCTCATCCGCCCGGGCGGGTACGACCCCGGCCCGAACATCCGCGGCGCGTCCGCCTGCCCCACGAACAGCGGCGCGACGACGAGCTGCAACTCGTCCGCGAGCCCCTGCCGCAGCAACTGCGTGTGCACCCGCCCGCCGCCCTCGACCATCAGCCGCCGTACTCCCCTTACGTCACCCAGGTGAGCGAGGACCGCCCGCCACTCCACGTCGGGACCGAGCGCGACCACCTCCACCTCCGCGGGCAGCAGCTCGCGGAGCCGCTCGGCGGCCTTGTCCGTCGTGTACACCGTCTTCGCGCCGCCCGTGTGCCAGAAGAGGGCATCCGGGTCGAGGTCGCCGGACGCGCTGACCGTGACCTTCAGGGGGTATTCCGGCAGTCCGGCGGCGAGCCGGACCGCGCGGCGCTCGGCCGAGTAGACCAGCAGCCGCGGGTTGTCGGTGCGCAGCGTGCCCGCGCCGACGAGTATCGCGTCGCTACGCGCACGCACCTCGTCGACCCGGTCGAAGTCCTCCGGTCCTGACAGCAGGAGCCGCTCGGGTCCGGTGTCGTCCAGGAAGCCGTCGAGGGAGACGGCGGCGGACAACAGGACGTAGGGGTGGGCCATCGGGTGCGCTCCAGGGGTCGGGATCCACTGGGTCCGGATCCGGTCGGGCTGGGAGAGGGACGCATGGTTCAACTTTTGAACAATAACTACACTGGCAGCATGACGACCCGCTGGCTCACCCCCGAGGAGCTGCGCGCCTGGCGCTCGTACCTCGCCGCGTCGTGGCTCCTGGAGGACACGGTCGACCGGCAGCTCCAGCAGGAGGCCGGTATGCCGCACCTGTACTACTCGGTCCTGGCCAACCTCTCCGACGCCCCCGGCCATCAGATGCGGATGACCGACCTCGCCGAGACGCTGAAGATCACGCGCAGTCGGCTGACGTATGTCGTCACCCGTCTGGAGAAGGACGGCACGGTCCGCCGGGAGGGTTGCCCGACCGACAAGCGCGGCAGCATGGCGATCCTGACGGACGCGGGCATGGCACTCCTGGAGCGTACGGCGCCGGGCCACGTCGAGACAGTGCGGGCATCCGTCTTCGACCACCTCACACCCGAGCAGGTGGCCCAGCTGGAGGCCATCTGCAACCGGATCACGGAGGCGCTCCAGGGGGACGAGGAGCGGTCCTCGTGCGGCGGAGTGCCGTGGCGCCGGCGTTCGTCCACGGCGTAAGCCCAAAAGGCCGCGCACCCGAAAAGACGTTGCTTGAAGTTTAAAGCACGGTTAGAGTCTCCGACCGAGGTTGTGCTTCAAATCTGAAGCATGGGGCGCACCTCCGCACCCGCCCGCAACCCGCCGGCCCGGAGAAGGACGACAGACATGCGCGACCCACGCGACGCCACCGCATCCAGCGACAGCAGCAACCCGACCGACCTCCCCACCGCCACGGTCCGCACCCGCGTGACGGTTCCGCTCCGCTTCGGCGACGGCTACACGGTCACCGCCGACCTCGTCACCTTCCACGGCCTCGCCGACGGCCAGGAGCACGTGGCCTTGGTCCTCGGCGAGCCCTCCGCCGACCGCCCCCCGCTGGTGCGGCTGCACTCCGAATGCCTGACCGGCGACGTCTTCGGCTCGGCGCGCTGCGACTGCGGCCCCCAGCTGCGCGAGGCGGTGGAGCGCATCGCCGACCGGGGCGGTGTCCTGCTCTACCTCCGCCAGGAGGGCCGCGGCATCGGCCTCTACAACAAGCTCGACGCGTACGCCCTCCAGGACCAGGGCCTGGACACCTACGAGGCGAACGCCGCGCTCGGTCTGCCGGAGGACGCCCGCGACTACACGGCCGCCGCGCAGATGCTCCGCGCCCTCGGCATCGACGCCCTGGACCTGCTCTCCAACAACCCGGACAAGGCGGCCCAGCTCCGCGCCCTGGGCCTCGCGGTCACGCACCGCGTCCCCACGGGCGTCTTCACCACGGCGCAGAACGTCCGCTATCTCCGCGCCAAGGTGGTCCACACCCAGCACACCCTGCCGCTCACGGAGCTGACGGCAGGGTGAGGCGCCACGCCCCGGACATCCGCGGCAGTCGGGCCCAGCGGGACGGACTGTGTCTGATCCGCAAGCCCCCCGACTCCTCCGTGCGGGTGGCGAAACGACTGAGCACCCCGCCCGGATCAATCCGGTCGGGGGCTGCCTCGCAGGTCAGATGGGGTGGGCCGGGCTGCTGGGCGGCGCCGGCAGAGCCCGCGCCCCTGGTGAGGGACATGAGGCGGGTCTGGTTTCGACCGCCGATGGGTTCGTAACCACTGGGTTCGTAACCACCGGCCATCACTCCGGCTGTTCGAGCCGATAGCCCCGCATACAGATGAATCACGGCATTCGCGCAGGCATATCCGCTGCATGTACTCACTGACCGCGCCACCCGTCGGGCGACGGCCGAAGCGCCGATGCCCGCACCAACTCCGGCATCACTGCGGAGGGGTCCCCGCCGGCCACCCACCGAAGCGGGCCGCTGCGTCCGTCATGTCCGACGGATACCGGCCGAGTGAGCCCGTGACCGCGATCCGTAGCCCGATGGTTCTACGTCCGTCTGGCGCACGGCGCGGCTGCCGCCCCACTACCGCATCAGCGCATCAGCATGGTCAGACAGCCCCGACATAACAAGTGGAGGCTTCCTGTTGCGCTGGAGGAGCATGGGCCTGTTGGCGGTCGCCTGCGCTGTCGGTGTCTCACCACAGACTGACAGGGAGGGGTGGGCCGGCGAGGTCGAGATCGTGTCACCCACGGGGGCCACCAAGAAAAGCGTTCTGGTCAGACCAGACGCCTATATCGCGTGGGCCATCTCGGACGAGTCGCCTGAACGTCGCATCGACGCCGCCCGCCAAGCACTGACCGAATGGTGCGGGGTAGCCGGGTCTGGCGGGCAGTGACCGGCAGGCCAGGGCGCCAGCCGATGGTCTGAATTAGACCTCGATGTAGGCGATAACGACGACCGTTATCTCGGGTCTATGTGGCCTAGTTGCAGCTCAGGGCTTCGCTGCTGTGTGAGGGACGTTAGCGACGGTCCCGCTTCAAATAGGGTGACGGTGTGTCTCAGAGTCCTGATCAGCCGCTTCTGCCGTCTCGTCATCAAGTTGGCAGCCTTCGTGGCTTCCTCCATGGAAGGACATACTCGGCCGCCTCAGTCACCATCAGGCTCGACGGTGCACCGTCTCATGCTGCGGGCTCGCCTCTGGATGACGTGAGCAAGGTCTCGAATGCCCTGTATGAGGTTGTCGACGGTCTTGCCAGGCGAGTGCTGGACGCGGTTTTTTCCGGGCAGTCGAACGCTGAGGCGCGTGACGCATGGGTCGCGCTCTTGCTGATCGCCCAGAACTGGCGGGACTCACCTGATCTGCCGGCAGACCTGAAGACCATGGTTGATGAGGCCCTTCCACTCTGATAGGCGGTGGTAACGGGGTGGATCGTCACCAGTGGTGGCGGTACCCGGGCCAACCTCGACACCGCCATGCACGGTGAGGCGCTCGCGCACGCCAAGTACATGCTCTTTGCCGCCCGCGCCCAGCAGACCGGCAATCCTGCGCTGGCCCGTCTGCTCGAAGGGACCGCGGGGGTCGAACTGCACGAGCACTTCGCCGGCGAAGCGGTCCTGGCCGGCCTGGTCAGCGCGACGAAGGACAACCTGAGCAGGGTCATCGCTGGGGAGCACAACGAAGCGACCATCCTGTACCCAGGGTTCGCCAAGCGAGCCACCGCTGTCGGCGACACCGCCGTCGCCAGCTACTTCCGCGACACCGCCGCCGACGAGGCCAAGCACGCGACCGCCTTCGAGCAGGCACTCGACCAGGTGCACTGATCCTGGTCGAAGGAACGCCCGGCCGGTCGACGTGGCATGGCCCGGCCGGGCTGCCGCGTCACCCCTGGAGCCAGATCCGCTTGTTGAGAAACGGCCATGCCAGACCGCCTTCACGCCGGAGTCACCGATGCGGTAGGTCACGTCTGACCATCCCCTCGTAGCGTGGAGCCCGTGATTGCAGGGGAAGTTGGGATTCATGGGGTCCAAGAAGAAGCCGCCGTACGACGCCGAGTTCCGT